>NZ_JBQFVT010000011.1:0-141501 GCF_056539905.1 Ruegeria sp. AP7
CGATCTCAGTGCGCTTGAGGATGAACTGCGCGATGCTGAGGCCTATGAAGAGGCGCGCGACGATCTGCGCGCGGATGTGAGGGATCTGAGAATTGACACCTTGGTCGCAGAGAAAGAGGCCGAACATGCGTTTTTCGAAGCTTCAAAGGGCGCGGTTTTGACTAAGCAGTCGCTCTCCGAGTTCCACTCGAACCTTCAGTTGCCAACGCCAAGTCAGTAGCAATCGTCTACGCAACACCCTCCAATCGGGCCTGTATCTGGAATAGCGACTTGCCTCTACAGGGCGAGCCGCCCATATCTAACACATGCTCCGATTAACACCCATCTTGCTGGCCATCGCCTATGCCGTCGTCATGTATCGGATTTCCGTTTGGCGCACGCATCGCGAGCTGGATGCAAAATCGACTGAGTTGGCTGATCCCGCTCTCAAACGTATGACCGACCGATTGGCGGCAGCTTTGGAAATCGATCGTGTGCCGGTCTACATCTACGAAATCGATCCGGTGAACGGTCTGGCAGCACCTGATGGACGCATTTTCATTACGCGTGGATTCTATCGAAAGTTTCACAATGGCGAGGTTTCGGCAGAAGAAATGGCGAGCGTCATCGCGCACGAGCTTGGGCATGTAGCACTGGGACACGCCCGGCGGCGCATGATCGATTTTTCCGGCCAGAATGCGCTGCGGGCCGCGTTGATGATGCTGTTGAACCGTTTTATTCCGTTCATCGGTGCGTGGATCGCGAATATGCTGACACATCTGTTGGCCTCGCGATTGTCGCGTGGCGACGAGTATGAGGCAGATGAGTATGCCGCGGCGCTTTTGACCAAAGCCGGAATTGGGATTGGGCCGCAGAAGTCATTGTTCCACAAGCTTGAAGATCTGACACAACAGCGTGCAGGCGTAGTACCAGCCTGGCTGATGAGCCACCCGAAGACGGATGAGCGGATTGCAGCGTTGGAGGTGTTGGAACAAAAGTGGGGCGTTGGTGGTTAGTTTGGAAGCGAGGGGCCAGCCCCGCACACGCCCCGGAGTATTTTTGGCCAGATGAAGAAAATCCTGCGTCAGTCGGCGAGCGCTTTGCCTAGTCTTGGCAGCCGTACTTTCTTCATCAGTGCGCGTAATGTCCAGTTATCGCCCGATAGGCGGTTGGCGACTGACAGAACGCTGGTAGCGATTTGCGACATGCCTTCTGGATCCGAAAGCCAGAAACCGTGCAGCAACCCATCGGGGTCGCGCCGATCAAGCCCTTCTTCGGCAAGGATGTTTTTTGGAAAGTCTTTGGCGTTGACGGTGACTATGGCATCCGACGAGCTTGTGACTGCTGTTGCCAGAACATGGATATCTGCCGCATCCGGCAGCCATAGACGTTGCTCTGCTCCGGGTGCGGCAGGATGCTCGGCATCTGGCCAATTTGCCTGAACCAATGCGATTTCGGCACGTGCCTGTACCTCGCCCTCCGGGCCGAGTTTGCGCGCCGCGCGGGCCCATTCTTCCAAGATGCGCGCGGACCAGACAGGTGTAAAATGGCCAAGCTTGGCGGCGCCCAGCAACATTTCTCGCATCACCGTTGGATAGATGACGCAGGTATCCAGAACCGCTTTCACAGCCGGTAAAACACAGCTTTGAGGTAACCGCTTTCGGCTAGTTGCGGCAGTTGCGGGTGGTCAGGGCCCGCAAATCCGGTATGGATCAGTTGGGCTCGTCTCCCTGCGCGTCCGATCCCGCGCGAAGACGCATCACGAAAGCGTCCCAAATCGGCGGCATGAGAACAGGAGCAGAGGCCAAGGTAACCGCCGGGCTTGACCAGCGGTGCTGCCAGACGTGCGATGCGCTCATACGCGCGCAAGCCTGCGTCCAGCGCCTGTTTCGAGGGTGCAAAGGCTGGAGGATCGCAGATTACAACGTCGAATTCTGCACCCTCTTCCCCCAGCTTGGCCAGCACATCGAAGGCATCCCCTTGACGGGTCTGAAAACGATCGGCAAACCCTGATACCTCAGCGCCCTTTGCCGCCAATTCCAAAGCCGCCGCCGATCCATCAACCGACACGGCGTGTGCCGCGCCGCCCGCCAGCATGGCCAAGCCGAATCCACCGACATGACTAAAAACATCCAGTACACGCGCACCGGGGTGAACCAACTTGGCGGCAAACGCATGATTGGGGCGCTGGTCATAAAACAGGCCGGTTTTCTGCCCGCCCGTCAGGTCGGCCATATATGTTGCACCGTTCATGGGCACCGGCAGCGGTGCCTCGGGCGCAGTGCCGCGGAGGGCCAGGCTGAGATCGTCCAGCCCTTCCAAACCGCGCGTGCGGCCCGAGGCATTTTTCAACACCGTAGATACCCCGGTGACTTTGACCAGCGCGTCGGTCAGCGCATCGAGATGCGCCTCGGCCCATGCGGCGTTTGGCTGGATCACGCAGGCATCTCCGAAGCGGTCGATGATGACACCCGGAAACCCATCCGCCTCAGCATGGATCAGACGGTAGTATGGGGCATCAAACAAGTTTTCGCGCATCTCAAGCGCATGGCGAAGTCGCGTTTCGAACCAATCCGCGGTCAGCTGTGTCCCGATATCGCGATCCAGCACCCGGCACATGATCTTCGAGGCCGGGTTTACTGCGACCAGAGCGATGGGTGCGCGTTTATCATCTTCGAGCACAGCCAATGCTCCGGCTTCGATTTTTCGAGTCCGGCGGTCGGTCACGATGTCATTGGCATAGACCCATGGAAACCCATGGCGAAGGCCACGCGCGTTGGCCTTGGGTTTCAAACGGATACGGGGGCGTTCGGATGAATTTGTCATGGCGCCCTCATAGTCGCGAATACGCAGGGGTAAAAGCCCTGTTAGCGGTTGCGATTGCGCCAGCCGCCACGCCGCTTGGGCGCTTGGGCAGTTTGCAGCCCTTCGGCCAGTACCTGCGTCATTGGGTGGTCTTCTGTCTGAGCCGAGTAAATCGAATGCAGAGAGCTCACGGCCTGTTTCTGATCGCGGTCTACAGGCAGGCTCAGCGCCCAGTCCAGAAAAATGCTGCGGCATTCAGGCAAGGTGATGCCTTCAATCCGATAAGCTTCGCGGATCAGACCTTTATGGTCGTTCGGATCATCATTGCGTGCCATCTTCAATCTCCCCAACCACGCCGCTGATCAACTGGGCGGCCCTACTGTAACTGTCCTTCAAGGCAGATTGCAGCTGCTCGACCTGATCGAACCCGGTGGCCCGGCACAGGAAGGCTGTGCCTCCCTCGCCAATCTTATCGGCCTCAATCACTTTTCCCGACAGCAGCCGCGCTGCGCATTGCACCGACCAGCATAAGTCGTAACAGTCCCTGAGGGTTTGTGCCTGCGCGACATCCAGCAACGCGGCTGCGACAGCGCCGTCAAGACCCGAAGCCACGTCGCGCTGAGAAAGCCCCGCCATCAAAGCTCCAGTTTCAGCCAACAATTCGATATCCATCATGCGGCCCGGTCCGTTCTTGGCGTCCCACACTCCGGCGGGTGCTTTGGCGGCAGCAAGCCGGGCGCGCATTTCGGCAACCTCTTTCAGAACCATGTCCCTATCGCGTGGTTGCGACAGGAATTCAGCGCGAAAGGTCTCGATATCCTCCGCCAGCTCAGCATCGCCCGCAACAACATGAGCTCGGGTCAGCGCCAGGTGTTCCCACACCCAGGCTTCATTCTGCTGGTAGTTGGTGAAGCTGCCCCAACTGGTGGCTACTGGCCCCTGATTGCCCGAAGGTCGAAGGCGCATGTCGACCTCATAAAGACGCCCCTGCGACATCGGCGCGCTGAGCGCCGTTATCAGGGCTTGGGTAAACCGAGCGTAATATGTCCGCGTGGCCAGCGGGCGGGGGCCATCAGACATGTCCTGATCCTGTGGGTCGTAGATGACAATCATGTCCAGATCGGATTGCGAGTTGATGCGCCCTGCCCCAAGCGATCCCATGCCCAGAACCGCGGCGCCACGCCCCGGCGCAGGGCCGTGCTTTTTGGCAAACTGCTCGACAACGCAAGGCAGCACCGCCGCGATAACGGCCTGCGCAAGTTCAGCATATTGCCGCCCGGCCTGCGCCCCGTTGATCAATCCGCGCAGATGATGCACGCCGATGCGAAAGTGCCATTCCTTGCACCAGCGACGCGCAAAATCCAGCTGCGTTTCATAGTCGTCTTCTTCTGTCAGGGCCCGTGAAAGATCGGCCCGCAACGTAGTCAGCCCCGGCCAGTCGCTGAAGAAACTTCCGCCTATCACCGCGTCAAAAACAGAGGCATTGCGCGAAAGATGGGTGGCAAGAGCGTGAGATGTACCGACGATATCGACCAGCAGATCGATCAGTTGCGGATTCGCCTCAAACAGTGAAAACAGCTGCACCCCGGCTGGCAATCCAGACAGAAACCCGTCCAACGCAAGCAACGCTTCTTCGGGTTTCGCGGTCTTTGCCAGTCGCGATAAAAGCTCGGGCCTTAGCCGCTCGAATATCCGAGCCCCCCGCTGAGACCGAAGCGCCGGGTAGGTGGGCCAGCGGGCCAGAACACCCTTGTCGAATTCGAACTCTTGTAGCTGCGCAGGCTGCGCGCCCGGTCCGGGGGCAAAGAACCCTTCAGTCAATTCGTGCACTTCGGTCAGGCGGCGGGTCAGATCGGCGGTCAGTTCGTCGCTACTGATGCCCATCAGGCAGGCAACCCGTTCGATCCCGTCTTCTGAGTTTGGAACTTTATGGGTTTGAGCATCATGTACCATTTGGATGCGATGCTCGACCTCGCGATGGGCGCGGTAATGATCCGTTAGTTTTACGGTGACATCCTCGGGCACCCAGCCTTTCGACGCCAGCGCCGCCAAACCAGGCACGGTTCCCCGCACCCGCAGGTCAGGGTCGCGGCCTCCTGCGATCAGTTGGCGGGTCTGAGTAAAGAACTCAATCTCGCGTATACCGCCCTGCCCCAGCTTCATATCATGACCTGGAATCGAGAGGCTGCCACCAGTTCCCTTATTCTCGCGAATGCGCAGACGCATGTCATGAGCGTCTTGAATCGCGGCAAAATCCAAGTGCCGGCGCCAGACGAACGGGCGCAACGCATCCAAAAACCTCTGCCCCGCCGCGATATCCCCGGCACAAGGTCGCGCCTTGATATAGGCCGCGCGCTCCCACGTGCGTCCAAGGCTTTCGTAGTACCGCTCAGCCGCTTCCATCGCCAGACACACAGGCGTGACTGCCGGGTCAGGGCGCAGGCGCAGATCAGTGCGGAATACATATCCATCCGCCGTTTTGTCGCTGAGCGTCGCACAAAAGTTACGCGTGGCGCGAACCATTCCCTGCCGGGCCTCGTAAAAATCATCAGGGTCGAAACGTGTTTCATCGAACATCACGATCAGGTCGATATCCGAGCTATAGTTCAGCTCGTGCGCACCCATCTTGCCCATCGCCAGAATGACCATACCGGCAGCGGTTTCGACATCGTCTTCAGTCATGCCCGGCAGCTTTCCGCGCCGGATCAGTGCGGCAATCTCAGCCTTCGCTGCCACATCGGCAGCCAGTGCGCCGAAATCGGTCAGCGCAGCAGTCACCTTTTCCAGCGGCCACGCACCCGCCAGATCTGCGAGGGCCGTCAGCAATGCCATGCGCCGTTTTGCTTGCCGTAATCCGGGTTTCAACTGATCCGATGGCAGCTTCCGAGTCGCCTCCATCACCTCCGCGAATGACTGGTCTGGTCGCTGCAGCGCTTGCGGCAGCCAATCCCGTTCTTGATCGATCAATCCCTTAAGATAGGGGCTGGAGCCAGCAGTTCCTGCGATCAACTCACCCTGTTCGGCCGTCAGATCGGGCAGTGCAGCACGTGTTTCCTGCCCTAGTTCGGCATGAAATGCACGCGGTAGACGGTTTATGGCGAGAGCGTCACTCATGCTTTATCCAAAGGGGTGTCCTGGCTGAAGCTGTTGACCCAAACGTCATGCCGCCGCTCCCAAAGTGATGAGATCAGCATCGCTTCCCATTCTTCTCTGTCGGGTCGCCGATAATCTGCGCGGTACGAGAGCAAAACTATGTCCGCCGACAAAACACGCAGTCTGGTGTCGCTGAGTTCATACTGTGCCATCGTCGGCGCATCGGCGAACTGGCCCACGTGATCATCTCGATTTGCAAACCCGGATGGGTATACGCCCAGGAAATCTGGGCTCAGCAAGGCACGGTCCGCCTCGGCGTTCCCTTCAACAAGTGCAGTCCACACTTGTTTTTCCAAAGATAGAATCTGATCAAGTGATGGGGCGGGATTATTTTCAATATCTTGCATGAGCTGAAATTGCGCCCGATCCGCGACCGCGTCAACCAATCAGGAGCGATGATCCATAAAATGTAAATCTTTTTCACATACACCCCTTGCATCAGCCTTGTACCCCTCCCATCTAGGAAATGTGAAAAGCATTTACATCCTAACTGGAGAGAGCACATGACCGCATTGTCCGACCACGCCGTTCCCCAAAACCCGGGGTGGCTGCACCGAAGCGAAGCCTGGCTTGACAGCAAGGGCAAAGGCGCCTGGATCGCCGCAATGGTCCTTGGCTTTATCTTCTTCTGGCCGATCGGCCTTGCCTTCCTTGCCTATATGATCTGGAGCAAACGCATGTTCAGCAAATCCTGCAGCCGTCGTTCATCGTGGAACAGTCACATGAGCGCAATGAAACCTTCGGGCAACAGCGCATTTGACGCGTATAAGGCTGACACGCTGGCGCGGCTCGAGCGTGAACAGAAGGACTTTGAGGCCTTCCTGCACCGCCTGCGCGAAGCCAAGGATAAGGCCGAATTCGACGAGTTCATGGACGAACGCGCCCGCGACAATCGCGACGACGCAGACGATGGCAATAAACCCGTCTGATCTGAACTTGCCCTGTCCCGGTTGTCGGGACAGGGTGTTTCTGACAAACTTCCGGACCGCACTCTATGACTCACCTGCCTGATCCCGACAGCCAGCCCGAATTCTATCAATCCGTGGCGACCAAACGCTTCTTTGCTTGGCTGTTCGACATCGCCTTCATCTCGCTGCTGTGTACAGTTGCAATTCTACTGACCTTTGGCATGGGTTTTTTCATCCTGGCCCTGATCTATGCCGTGGTTAGCTTCGTCTACCGCGTTGTCACTATCGCGAATGGCTCGGCCACGTTGGGGATGCGCTTCATGGGGATTGAGTTGCGTGATGCGTTTGGTGCCCGGATGGATACAGGCAAAGCCATCGCACACACGGCAGGCTATTTCGTTAGCATGGCGTTTCCGGTACTGCAGATCATCTCGGTTATCATGATGATGACCAGCGCCCGTCGTCAGGGCCTTACCGATGCCTTCCTTGGCACCGTGATGATCAATCAACGCGCCTAACTAAACACCTGAGTGAGACACTTGGCGACACCAAAAACCGTTGCTATCATCGGTCCCGAGGAAATGCGGGACCTTCATGCGACACACGCTGCCAATCGCGCCACAATTCTATGTGACAGCACCCCAACCCTGCCCTTATCTTGAGGGTAGAATGGAGCGCAAACTGTTCACCGCCCTTCAGGGAGAAGGCGCGGACCAGCTGAATAATTGCTTGTCGCAACAAGGATTTCGCCGTTCGCAGAATGTGCTTTATCGACCGTCCTGCACCGATTGCGCCGCCTGCCTGTCAGCGCGCATCGATGTTTCAAGCTTTCGCCCCAGCAAAAGCCAGAGACGGGCCTATCGGCGCAATTCCTATCTGACTCGGCGTGCCACATCGCCGTGGGCCACGGATGAGCAATTCGACCTATTCCGGCGCTATCTCGATGCTCGCCATGCTGATGGCGGTATGGCCGATATGGATGTGTTTGAATTTGCCGCGATGATCGAGGAAACCCCGATCCGCAGTCGCGTAGTGGAATATGCCGATCCCGATACAGACGAATTGATCGCAGTCAGCCTGACCGATGTGCTGGATGACGGGTTGAGCATGGTCTACTCGTTCTACGATCCACAGTTTCAGCAACACTCTCTGGGTACGTATATGATCCTCGACCATATTGAGATCGCGCGCGAGGCAGGATTGCCTTACATCTATCTGGGATATTGGGTCCCCGGCAGTCCGAAGATGGACTATAAAGCCAAATTTTCGGGGCTTCAGGCCTATATTCGAGGCGAATGGAAGCAGATTGAAGACCCGGAACAATACGCCCAGACAGCGCACCACCCTCTGTCATCGGCCCCCATTGCCGAGCAGGTGGCCAATATCCAACTGCCTGACAGACATCCGACGAAAGGCTAACCTGCAATGAGGCAGAGCCTTCACGCGGTCACTCTTGTAGTGCCGGATTACGATGATGCGATTGCGTTCTACACCAATGTGCTGAGCTTCTCGCTGCTCCAGGATATTGATCTGGGTGGTGGCAAACGCTGGGTGCGCGTCGCGCCTCCGGGATCATCCGAGGGTACGCTGTTGCTTGCCAGGGCTGCGAATGGCGTCCAGCGCTCGTGCATCGGGAACCAGACAGGGGGCCGTGTCGGCTTCTTCCTTGAAACAGATGATTTCAATCGGGACTACGAAAACATGCGCGTCAACGGCGTTCATTTTGAAGAACCGCCTCGCTACGAACCCTACGGTACCGTAGCGGTCTGGCGTGACCCCTTCGGCAATCGCTGGGACCTGATCCAGTTCACCTGATCCCCTTCACAGTTGCATAAAGCAAAGGGGGCATCGAAGCCCCCTTTCCCTTGGACATAAATCGCCTCAATCAGCTTGGTATCAGATCGGGCACAATGGTGACGATCGAGGGGAAGAACCACAAGATCGCGATACCCACCACCTGAATGATCACAAACGGTATGATGCCACGATAGATGTGGCCGGTTGTGACCTCTTTGGGAGCAACTCCGCGTAGATAGAACAGCGCAAACCCGAAAGGTGGCGTCAGGAACGAGGTCTGAAGGTTCACCGCAACCATGATCGTCACCCATTTCGGATCGAATGACCCGCCATAGATCACCGGTCCCACGATTGGGATCACGATGTAAATGATCTCAAGGAAATCCAGAACGAAGCCCAGGAAAAACAACACCAGCATCACAATCAGGAAGACTGTGAATTCATTGTCGAAGCTCTTGAGGAATTGCTGGATATAGTGCTCGCCTCCGAACGAGATCACCACCAGGTTCAGCAGTTGCGATCCGATCAGGATGGTAAAGACCATCGAGGTCACCTTAGCCGTCTCGCGCACTACAGGTGTCAGAACCCCGCTCGAGAACAGCACCCAACATGCGAACAACAGCCCGAACAGCGCGTAAAGATAAGCGGAATAGGCAATGATGAAGGCAATCCAGCTTTCGACCGTGACACCGCCCTGATTGATACGCAGATCAAAGTTCACGCCCATCAGCAGCGCAATGATCACTGCAAAGGTCGACCATATGATCACCTTGCCCGACCTACCCTGATCCTGCAGCTTACGATAGGCTGCCAGCATGATAGCCCCACCCGCCCCCAGTGCCGCTGCGGGCGTGGGGTTGGTGACACCGCCAAGGATCGATCCCAGCACCGCGATGATCAGAACCAATGGCGGGAAAACCACACGGATCAGATCATTGGTGGCGCATCGTGCGGCCGCCTCTTTGCAGCCATACATGGCAAACGCAAAGGGTATCGCCAGCAACAGGAACGTCGCCCCGGACGACGTTGTCGGCGCAATCAGCAGCACATCGACCAGCAGCATCAGCAACAAGCCGATAGCCCCGACGATCAGAGGTTGCGGCGACCGCGATGGAGCAATCCCGCGTCCCAGTACCAACGTGAGCCCCAGCAGAACCACAATAACGGCAACACCGTTTCCTATTGGTGCAGCGGCAGCGATCTTGGCCTCTTGTGCAGCCGCAAGTTCCTCTTCGCTCAGACGTTGGGATTCAGCCGCACCTCCTGCCTCATCGATCGCTTCCTGCTCGGCCACCGCCTGATCCCAGGCGGATTGACCATGCAGTTCGATCATCGAAGCCTGACACTCTTCCGAGACGTTTGTGCGCAGTGATGCGCCCTGCCCGATATCCGAGAATGCCGAGACTGAGACATTCTGGCTTCCGATCACGCCCGCACTGCCCAGCAGTACAGCGCCAACGATCAGAGCAACCGGAGCACCCAGCAGCCAAGTCAGACCTTCCGAGCGCGTGATGGTTTCACCCGAACCGCCCGACAGCTCAACCGCCGGGGCCTTTTCCGGGTTCAGCAGCGCATAACCAAAGGCATAGAGCGCATATAGCAGCGCCAGCATGATCCCTGGCAGCAGCGCCGCCTGGAACAAGGTGCCCACCGAAACGACTGCAGGCTCGCCCAGATAGGTCAGCGCATCGGTACACCCGGCCTC
Source organism: Ruegeria sp. AP7 (assembly GCF_056539905.1). NCBI lineage: Bacteria > Pseudomonadati > Pseudomonadota > Alphaproteobacteria > Rhodobacterales > Roseobacteraceae > Ruegeria > Ruegeria sp. AP7. The sequence goes on from NZ_JBQFVT010000011.1 coordinate 10,348, forward strand.
GACCGCTCGCGTTTCCTGTGCGGTGGAATAGAGGTCACCCGCCAGCGTCCCCAGCAGAACGATCACGATGGACGGTGGAATGATCTGCCCCAACGTACCCGAGGCCGCGATCACACCCGTCGCCAGTTCCGGCGAATAGTTGTTCCGCAGCATGGTGGGCAGGGCCAACAAGCCCATGGTCACCACAGTCGCGCCCACGATACCGGTCGAAGCCGCAAGGAATGCACCCACGACCACAATCGAGACCGCAAGGCCACCGGGCAAGGGCCCGAAGACGCGCGCCATCGTGGTCAGCAGGTCGTTTGCGATCTTCGACCGCTCCAGCGTGATGCCCATCAGGACGAACATCAGCACCGCTAGCAGGGTTTCAATCGATTGCCCGGCCAGAACACGCTCGTTCATACGGTTCACGATGAAAGAGACGTTCCGGTCCAGCGCGGTTTCCCAGCCTTGTACAAAGACCGGCTCGGCGATCCTTGGCAAATCCGGGTATCGGAACACGGATATCACGTCAGGTTTGACACCCGAATTCACCACGTCACGGTAGGCTTGCGAACCGGTGTCGATCGCTTGGTGGATCAACAGTCCGGCGCTGTCTAATGCGGCGATTATCCCGAAGGAAATCACCCCGGCCCCACCGATAGCAAAAGCCACCGGAAAGCCGCTAAGAATTCCACCAAACAGGCAGAAGAATACGATAATGAGGCCTATCTCGACGCCATCAAGTCCGAATAGCATTGTCTGGTTCTCCGTCCCTAATGCGCGCCTTCGTAGGCTTCTTCACCCTCGCCAAGGCTGTCCTTGTCGAGGTATTTTCCTTCACTTTCCGGCCCTTCCACGTATTCCAGATACGAGCGATACAGGAAGGCAATCGCGTGCAGGAACACCATGGCGGCAAAGGCCACCAGCAGAATTTTGAACAGGAAGTAGGCGTTGAACCCATTGGGACTGAACCCGATGGTTTCCACGTTCCAACGCAGCGCTCGGGACTTGGCCAGCAGCCGGTCCAGCGTATCACTGGCCGAGGGTTTCGGCACGATCAGGTGCCGCCACATGAAGTACCAGCCATACATCCAGGTCAGCACGGCCATGGGCATCATGAACAGAACCGCCCCACACATATCAACGACGCGTTTGGCCTTGTGGCTGATACCAGCATAAATCAGGTCAACGCGGACGTGACCGCCTTGCACGAATGTGTAAGTGCAGCACAGGCAGACAACCATCGCGTTATAAAGTTTAAGTTCTTCGGCAAACCAACTGATATCCATCTGAAAAGGGATACCCAAACCAAAGGACATATCTGGTCGCGTGAACACCCGCTGCATGAATACGATCACGATCTGCTGGATCACCATCAGCAGTCCTGCCCAGGCAAAGAAACGTCCAGTGGTGTTGGCAAAACCCTCGAGCCCGCGCACCATCCCCCACATAAAGTTCCGGTAGTAGAGCCCTACGGCCGTCAGCACCAGAAACAGCGCGAAGATCACGAAGAAGAACTCGACAGACCCGCCGTAATAGACAAAGCGCATGATCGCTTCTTTGTCCGACCAGTTCAGCCAGAGCTGCGGATGCGTGATGGCGTATCCGAAATTATAGAAGGCTTCGGCAATGTTCTGAATGAACCATATCAGTCCATTCCACAGGGCGCCGAAGAACGAGATACCGTTTTCGTCCTGCATGTTGTCCCCAGGTCGTATCGGTTGCACGTTTGATTATTGCGGCATGTCCGAACCGCTTATGTGCAACGGGAAAGGCTCCCCCGCCTTTACGGGGGAACCGATTGCATTGAGCGGTTTACTTAGCCGCGAACGCGGTCGCGTTGTGCGGTGTAAACACCCGACGACAGGTTGTTCCATGCCGAGGACTCAGCCATCGACGCCATGGCGCTGTCGTGGATGCGCTTGAACAACTCGTCACCCATGTTCTCGTCCAGAACTTCCTGGCTGGCTGCACCAAATGCGTCCCAAACACTGTCAGGGAATTCCATGACCTTGACGCCACCGGCTTGCAAGCGCGCCAGCGCGGCACCGTTGTTGGCCAGGAATTGTGCCAAGTTCCACTGGTGGCATTCGGCTGCTGCGATCTCGATGATCTTCTGCTGCGCAGCGGACAGGCTGTCATAAACCTCGCGGTTAGTGGCCAACGACAGACCCGCACCCGGCTCATGGAAGCCTGCGGTGTAATAGGTCTTGGTGATTTCCTGGAAGCCCGCTTTTTCGTCAGCCCAAGGACCGATCCACTCGGTTCCGTCAATCGCACCGGACGACAGCGCCTGATACACTTCCGAACCCGGAATGTTCTGAACCGAGGCACCCAGCTTGCCCAGCGCCTTACCGCCCAGACCCGGCATACGGAACTTCAAGCCGTTAAAGTCTTCAGGGCTGTTGATCTCTTTCGAGTACCAGCCACCTGCCTGCGCGCCAGTATTACCGGCCAGGAAGGATTTCAGGCCGAAGATTTCGCCCAGCTCATCATGCAGCTCCATGCCGCCGGCATGGTAATACCAGTTCACCAGTTCCTGCGCGGTCATGCCGAACGGAACAGCGGTGAAGAAGGCATAGCCCGGGTGCTGACCCACAAAGTAGTAGTCTGCCGCGTGGTACATATCAGCCTGACCGGACGATACCGCGTCAAATACTTCGAAAGCACCAACCAATTCACCGGCTGCTTTGATTTCAACGTTCAGGTCGCCATCCGACATCGTGGTGATGCTGTCGGCGCAGCGCTGCGCGCTGTCAAACACACCCGCAAGGCCACGGCCCCACGAGGTAACCATGGTCAGCGTGCGCTTGCCCTGCGCATAGGCGGGCGCTGCCAGCGTGGTGGCTGCAGCGGCCGAGCCGCCCAGTGCTGATGTTTTTAGAAACTTACGACGATCCATATGAGTGATCCTCCCCTTCATATTCATTCCCCGGGTGATGCCGGGTCGATCGTTTCCAGTGCGCGTTAGCCTAGTTCCGCACACATGAATGTGAATACCTACTACTACGTAGCCAGTCAGATTTTTTTGGATTTGAGGGCGCAATTCGGGCTGATTTCGCGTGCCCAGCGCTAAATCGCGTTGCCTGAGGTCACTGATCAACCAATCTTTTTGCAATTTCGCTGCGGCTTGCGTATCGATTCGATCATGAGAGGTTTCCGGAATCTCATCTCGCTGACTTACGCGCAGAAATTGTCGCTTGTCGCTGCAATCCCACTGATTGCGGCGGTGGCGGCGATCGCCTTGGTCGTCGCATATGAATCCCGCGCAACCGCTGAAAGCGAGATACAAGCGCTTGAACGCCGCCTGATCGAAGCCAAGAAGGACGAACTGCGCAACTACGTCACACAAGCGCGCAACGGGTTTGCCTATATCTACGGTCGCGCCTCGCCCGATGACGCGGTGGCAAAGAACCTGGTCACGCAAATCCTGTCGGCGATGATCTACGGCAAAGACGGGTTCTTCTTCGTCTACGATTATGACGGCAACAATCTGGTCAGCCCGCGCCAGACCGAGTTTATCAACCGCAACTGGGTTGGCCTAACGGATAGTGATGGCACGCCCATTGTGGATGAGTTCATAAGCCTCGCCCGCCAAGGCGCAGGATGGCACAGCTTTATGTGGCAAAAACCTTCAACCGGGGAAGAGGCGCAGATGATCGCCTATGTGGTTGGCTTGCAGGATTGGCGCTGGGTTGTAGGCACCGGCGTTTTCATTGACGATATCGTCGCCACCGTGGCCAACGCCCGCGCCGAGGTCGAGGCGCGCGTGCAGCGCACATTCCTTTATATCGGGGGTATCGTTCTTGCAGCCGTATTGATCGTCTTTGCATCCGGAATGTTGCTGAATTTTCGCGAACGCAGGTTGGCTGACGCCAAACTCAAGGAACTAACCCAGCGCGTGCTTGATACCCAAGAGGAAGAGCGCGGGCGCGTTGCCCGTGAATTGCACGATGGCATCAGCCAAATACTGGTCGGCGTCCGTTATGCGCTGGACAATGCCCGTCGACGGTTGGGCCGCGGAGACGACGCAGCCGCGCAAGCTCCGCTGCAAACAGGTATCGATAATCTGGCCACCGCCATCACCGAAGTCCGCCGTATTAGCCGCGATCTGCGCCCCGGCGTTCTGGACGATCTGGGTCTTGGGCCTGCCCTGAAAGCACTGACAGACGACTTCAGCGAACGCACCGGGATCGAGACCGAGTTTTCGACAGTCGTGTTCCGTAACCGGCTGGATCAGGACAGCAAGATCGCCCTTTATAGGATTGCACAGGAAGCCCTGACCAATATCGAGCGCCACTCGGGCGCGACCCGTGTTACCATAGATCTGCGGGGGCATAAGAAAGGCGCCACGATGCGGATCACCGACAATGGGCGCGGATTACGTAGCGAACCCGGTCAAGTCAGCGCCGGGATCGGATTGCGCAACATGCAAGAGCGGATTGAGCAGCTTGACGGCAGCCTGCGTATCCTCTCCTCTCGCGGCGGGCAAAGCGGCACTGTGATTGAAGTCAGCCTGCCACTCAGCCATATGCTGCCGCCGCAGGAAGATCCAACGCCAAAACGAAAGGCCGGTCTCTGATGTCCGACACGACCACCCGTGTACTTATAGTCGACGATCATCCCATGGTCGCCGAAGGCATTCAGTCACTACTGGAAAGCTTTGATGAAATAGACGTGGTTGGCACGCTCTCAAACGGGCAAGAGGCGGTTGATCAGGCGACCCAGCTCGAACCAGACGTGATCCTGATGGATCTCAACATGCCCGGCCTCAGCGGGCTCAACGCCACTGAGATTATCTTGGAACGCCTTCCTGAAACCCGTATTCTGATCCTATCAATGCACGACAGTCCCGAATATATCTCGACGGCGCTCAGTCACGGAGCCAAGGGCTATATCCTCAAGGACGTTCCGACCGAAGAAATCAAGCAAGCTATCGACGCGGTGATGCGTGGCGAGCGCTATCTCTGCACCGGTGCCAGAGGTTCTTTGGAACCGAAAGAGGGTGACACGCGTGAAGCGCTAACCGGGCGCGAACAGACCATCTTGCTGGAGCTCGCGCAGGGCAAATCCAACAAAGAAGTCGCGCAGTCTCTGGATATTTCTGTCCGCACGGTCGAAACTCACCGTAAGAATATCAAACGTAAACTGGGGATCTCTTCGACTGCCGGTCTGACCCGCTATGCGCTGGAACACGGCGTTCTGCAGGGCACCAGTCCCGGGCTCTGACCGCAGCGCGATACGCGCTGCCCGGCCCAACCGGAAAAGGCGCGCCGAATGGCGCGTTGATGACGGGCGGGAGCTTTGCCCGGTTACCTGGGGCGCATGTCCTGACCAAAGAAGATCAGCGTTCCATCTTCGTCGATCACATGAAATTCGCGCTGCTGATAGGGCTGATCGAAAGGCGGGCGCACGCGGCCTTCTGGCAAATCGGCCAACTGCCCTTTCATCTCTTCATAAAGCGCATCAATTCCATCGACATCAACATAGAAGGATTGGTTATCACCCAATGGCTTACCATCCGATCGCGGCGGGCATTCCAATAAACGAATGGCAACTTGATCCAACCTTAGAAACGCGTAGTTCTCCTGCCTGAAATTGCAGGTAAATCGCAGCTTCTTGCAATAATACTCAATCTGCGCTTCCAAAGACGAACAAAGAACAAATGGTGTGAGTTGCAGTATTTGCGACATTAATGGTTTCTCCGCAGATAATATAGTGGCCAGTCTAGCCTCTCGCTTAACTCAATCCAGCAATTCGTCATCCCGAAGCCCAGCACGCGCGTAATGATGGGGCAAAACCCGACCATAAAGTTGCCGTGTACGCTCAACCCCGCCGCACATCCCTTCGGTTTCTACAAATGAAAAAATTCCGACATAGCGTTTACGATCACCTTCGACCGGAGCAACCCGGTGCAAGGCATAACGCCCTTTGAAAATCTGCAGGTCTCCTGGTTGCAGTTCCAGTTGGTGCACACCCCTCCTGCTGCCATCTAAAATCGCAGCGACGCCTTTGAAATTTTCGTCTTCACCGGTTCGTAGGTTGGGTGCGTATTCGAACGCGCCGCCTGCTTCGCCATTCTGAATTGCCAGCGTCACAGTGTAATTATTGGTGTCGAAGTGCCACGGGAAGCCGCCTCCCTTCTCGACAACATTGATGATCACGTCCGCCAACGGATCGTCATATCTAAAGAACCGATCCTCTGGCTCGTTCAGCGCCTCGCGGATGAAGGGCATGAAACCTTCATACTCATAAATACGTCGCAAAGGGCTTGTGGCTATAAAATTATCCGCTGGCACAAAGGCATTGGAGCGGTCAAAAAACCGCCGGATCGGATGCCCGATACCAAAGCTCGGGTCGTCCTGAGTGAAATAGGCGTTCGTGCGATTGAATGACCGATGCGCCTTGGGAGCGACCTCGTCGGCCTCGGCAATCAGTCTTTCCAATCCCTCTTCATGCACAAAGGACGGCAGGACTGCACATCCATCAGCATCCAGATCCCGCCGCAGGTCCGCGATCAACTGCCTATATCCATAGGAGTCAGGCCGATCGATCGGATATCGCCCTAAATCTACAAGATCGTGCAACATGTCTGACCTCCCGATGTAGTGCTGTTTTCATCAGCCTGCCTCAGCATCGGGGGTTGCTCTGGTCTGTTTCAGACATGGACCTGACGCAATCAGACCAGCCTAACGCAAGGTCATGCACTCAAAATTTCACCCAAATTTCACGGATGTTTCTCGAGCTGCGTCATTTTGCGCAATAAAGTAACAAAAAATATGAACACTGACTTACAATATTTTTGTATTTGCCTGTTGACGCCCCTTCCCCTCAAACATAATGTCCCTGCACGCAAAGAAGGAGCCTCTGGCGATGAAAGCGCTAGTCGTAATCGTAGGAAACACGCGCATGGGCCGGTAACGGTAAACCATAATCGAACCCATGCGCCTCCGAAAATCTCGGGGGCTTTTTTTTGGCAACACGCAAGACACATGTCGCGAACGGAGCAAAGCAGATGACACGTGAGATGACCGGCGCAAAGATGGTAGTTCAGGCCCTCAAAGATCAGGGCGTGGACACAGTTTTCGGATACCCCGGTGGCGCCGTCCTACCGATCTATGATGAGATTTTTCTGCAAAACGACATTCGCCACATTCTGGTACGGCATGAGCAGGGTGCGGTACATGCCGCTGAAGGCTATGCCCGCTCAACCGGCAAGCCGGGCGTTGCCTTGGTCACATCCGGTCCCGGTGCGACAAATGCGGTGACCGGCCTGACCGATGCGTTGCTGGATTCGATTCCGATCGTTGTTCTGACCGGTCAGGTTCCAACCTTCATGATTGGCTCTGATGCCTTTCAGGAGGCGGACACCGTAGGCATCACCCGCCCCTGCACCAAGCACAACTGGCTGGTGAAGGATACGGACTCGCTGGCGGCAACAATGCATGAAGCCTTCCACGTGGCAACCGCGGGTCGTCCCGGCCCCGTGCTGGTCGACATTCCGAAGGACGTTCAGTTTGCCTCGGGTGAATACACGACGCCAAAACCGTCAACCTCCCACTATCAGCCAGTATTGAAGGGCGATCTGGAAGAAATCACCGAACTGGTTGCGGCAATTGAGACCGCGAAGAAACCGGTCTTCTACACTGGCGGCGGTGTCATCAATTCGGGCCCTGCAGCCAGCCAGCTGTTGCGCGAGCTTGTGGACGCAACCGGCTTCCCGATCACCTCGACCCTGATGGGGCTTGGGGCTTATCCGGCCTCGGGTGAAAACTGGATCGGTATGCTGGGGATGCATGGGCTCTACGAGGCCAACATGGCGATGCATGATTGCGATCTGATGATCAATATCGGCGCGCGTTTTGACGACCGGATCACCGGCCGTATCGATGCGTTCTCGCCAAATTCGACCAAAGCTCATGTGGATATCGACCCATCCTCAATCAACAAGGTTATCCGTGTGGACATCCCAATCGTTGGCGATGTTGCCCATGTGCTTGAGGACATTCTGAAAGTCTGGAAGGCACGCGGTCGCAAAACAGATGCCGCCAATATCAAACAGTGGCAGGACCAGATCAACGAGTGGCGCAAAGTTAACTGCCTTGCCTTCACCAACAGCGAGAAAACCATCAAGCCGCAATACGCGCTGCAACGGCTTGAAGAGCTGACAAAGAACCACGATCGATACGTCACGACTGAGGTTGGGCAACACCAGATGTGGGCGGCTCAGTATCTCGGCTTTGAAGATCCAAACCGCTGGATGACATCGGGTGGTCTCGGCACAATGGGCTATGGTTTCCCCGCCTCGATCGGTGTGCAGATGGCACATCCCGATGCACTGGTCATCAACGTGGCGGGCGAGGCCTCATGGTTGATGAACATGCAGGAAATGGGCACCGCAGCACAGTACCGCTTGCCGGTGAAGCAGTTTATCCTGAACAATGAACGCCTTGGCATGGTGCGCCAATGGCAGGAGCTGCTGCATGGCGAACGCTATTCGCACAGCTGGTCCGAAGCACTGCCTGATTTCGTCAAACTCGCCGACGCCTTTGGTGCCAAGGGTATCCTGTGTTCCGACCCAGCAGATCTGGACGACGCGATCATGGAGATGATCAACTACGACGGCCCGGTGATCTTCGACTGCGTAGTCGAAAAGCATGAAAACTGCTTCCCGATGATCCCATCAGGCAAAGCCCATAACGAAATGCTGCTGGGCGAGGCCGAGACGCAGGGCGTGATCGATAGCAAAGGCTCGGTACTGGTATAACAAAATTCGACGAATTTTGTCGGGCGCTTAGGTGCCCGGCCATCGAAAGATGATGAAAGGGACGTAAATGTCTGCCCTACAAATCAAAAAAGGCGCAACTCGCCATTCTGCTTACAACCTACGCCCAACTTTCTCGGACGTTCAGGAACAGCATACAATTGCTGTTCTGGTTGAAAACGAACCGGGCGTTCTGGCGCGGGTGATCGGACTGTTCTCGGGCCGCGGCTATAACATCGAAAGCCTCACGGTCGCCGAGGTGGATCATACAGGCCACCTGAGCCGGATCACGATTGTTACCACCGGCACCCCGCAGGTCATCGAACAGATCAAAGCGCAGCTCGGACGCATCGTCTCGGTTCGCGATGTCCATGATCTGACCGTTGAAGGCGCCTCGGTCGAGCGCGAGCTGGCGATCATCAAGGTTGTCGGCGAAGGAGACAAACGGGTCGAGGCGTTGCGTCTGGCCGATATTTTCCGCGCCAATGTGGTCGATAGCACGCTGAATTCATTCATTTTTGAAATCACCGGCGCGCCAGACAAGATCGATGCGTTTGCTGACCTGATGCGCCCTCTGGGGCTAATCGAAATCGCCCGGACCGGTGTTGCTGCCCTGCTGCGTGGTGACTGACATTTTGGCACCATCCTCGGCTGTGCTTGCCCAGCCGAGGACCCGGCCACGCAATAAGTTTAAACAATAATCCGAAATTAGTCCGCATTCCGCGCAATTCATGAACAATAGTATGTAAAAGATCATGCAAAAAAGCTGAATCGCTATTGATTTTGCATGACGTAACGTTAGCCTGACCTGCGTAGCGGGACCTCATCCGGCGCCCCCTTTTGTCATTTTTACGATTTCTGACTGACGTGCAGCCACTGTGTTGACGTCTTCTTGTTATTTCGAATCTCAAGCAGAACCGTGGAATTGACGTGACTGACAGCAATCGCAGCCCTGCAAAATTACGTAGAATGTTTGGCGCGAACCTTCGGCAGCTTGCACAAAGATACCCATCGGTGTCTGAGCTATGCCGCCAACTGGGAATCAATCGAACGCAGTTCAACCGATATCTGGCCGGTGAGAGCTTTCCGCGCCCGGATATTTTGGACAGGATTTGTCAGTTTTTTGATGTCGATGCGCGTATCCTTCTAAAACCACTGGATGAAATCGAGCCCAACGCCCCGCATCCGGCGGTAAATGTCATCGATCGTTACCTCTCGGCTAACGTCGATACGACGTTTGCGACCGGCTTTTACCAAGCCATTGAGCGTGACCAGACAGCCGCGAGCCAGCCCCATCACCGGCTGTACCATGTGCGTGAGATCTTCAATTGCACCCTGCTACGTGGTTATGACCCCTGTTCCCCGCTATCCGAGAGACCCGCCACGCGTGAGGTTCGGGGTATCGTGTCTTATGCAGATGGAAAGATCTGCGCGTTGATTTCACGAAAAGGCGCGCAAGATCGTCGAATGATGGTTCTGTCTGAGACAAGCGAAGAGAACGGCACCCGATTGTTGGGCTATGTCTATCGGCTGGCAGAAGGATCCGAGCTAGGCCAGAGCACCCAACGGGTTGAGCTACGGCACTTGGGACATGACCTGTCTGCTGCGTTGAAATTGGCGCGCAAAGCAAAGCGCTCAGCGCACCCGCGCTAGGGCACTCTGACCTGAGATTGCGCGTTCAGGCACTCTCAGGTTCAGCAGTTTCTGATGTTCCACCATCTGAGATCAAACGATAGAGATGCCAGCTTGCGTGTCCAAGCAACGGCAGAACCAGAAACAGACCCAAGAACCAGGGCACCATCGCGAGAAATGTGACAATCGCGATGAATCCACCCCACCCCAGCATCACTTTCATGTTCGCCTTGACGTAACCAAAGCTTGAGATCATCGCTGTCACGAAATCTAATTCGCGATCCAGCAACATTGGTATCGATAGTACCGTGATCATGTACAAAATGATCGCAAACACGGCACCGACCAATGTGCCCAAAGCTAACATGCCCAAACCATTAGGGGTCAGAAAGACTTCAAACGAAGTCGAGATGTTGGTCATCGTCGACAGACCCATGAACAGGGCAAAGATCATGTGACCCAGAAAGAACCAGAACAGAAAAATCACCACTATGATCGCGCAAATAGACGGCAGTTGCCTGCGGCTTTGCTGAACGACGACGCCGAATATCGCAGCAGGGTTCAACGGTTCGCCCTGCTCCAATCGGTGCGACACCTCGTACAGTCCTACGGCGGCGAACGGCCCGATCAAAGGAAACCCGATTGCGGCCAGAACCAGCCAGAATGATGTACCGGTCTTTAGTGTAACCCAGGCCATGAGCCACCCGGCCAAGACGTAAAAACCAGCAAAAAGAAGCCCGTATAGCGGCGCGCTGCGAAAATCTTGCCAGGCGCGACGCAGCGCTTGTTTCAGCATCGCAGTATCGACCGGTTTCAACGTCGGCACACCAAAGGGTTTATTCATTCCTGTTTGCTCCTCCCAGCCCTTTCTTTCTACATGGCGGGTCGTTTCTGTGGCCAGTGCGTTTCTGCGTGATAAGCGGCGCCCATCGACAAGATTTTCGCATCCGATCCACGTGGGCCAAATAGTTGCAGCCCCATCGGCAACCCATTGGCCCCAAACCCGGCTGGAGCTCCCAAACAGGGCAGACCCAGCAGGCTGACTGGCGTGACAACCTGCATCCAGCGATGGTAGGTATCCATCCGCTGCCCTTCGATTTTGGTTGGGTATGGTGTTTCGATCTCGAATGGCCAGACCTGCGCAGCTGGCAATACCAGAGCGTCATAATCAGCAAATATCTCTACCGCGCGTCTGTGCCAGTCTGATCGAATAACACTGGCGCGGTGCACATCCATTGCGCTGAAAGACAGCCCACGCTCCAACTCCCATTGCGCTGTATCTTTGAGTACGGCTTTATCCCGAGCCAGAGGCTCAAGCCCAGTTGCCACGCTCCATGAGCGCAATGTGATCCAGCTGTCCCAGATCAGGTCCGCATCAAAGGGTGGTTCAAGCGTGTCAACCCGCGCGCCGTTTCCTTCGAAAACCCGCAACGCATCTCTGCAAAGCTCAAGTATGCCTGGCTCATATGGAAACGCCCCGCCCCAGTCACCCATCCAGCCGATACGCATTCCTGTCAGATCGGCCGCCTGAATGGGGGACACTGCCGCAACCTCGGCGCTCAGGGGCATTCTTGGGTCTGGGCCAGACATCACGTCGAGCAAAAGCCCGATATCTTCCGGGCTGCGCGCCATCGGCCCCAATGTTGAAAGCTGGTGCAGATAGCTGTCGCCAGCTGGTTCGGAAGGAACCCGCCCCCAAGTAGGCCTGAACCCATAGACGTTGTTCCATGCCGCGGGGTTGCGCAAGCTGCCCATCATGTCGGACCCGTCGGCCAGCGACAGCATGCCCGTCGCCAACGCCACAGCCGCGCCACCCGACGAGCCGCCACAGGATTTTGCCGTATCGTACGGGTTGCGGGTTGCGCCATAGACGGGGTTGAACGTGTGCGAGCCAAGTCCGATTTCCGGCGTATTGGTCTTACCGATCAGGATCGCTCCGGCTGCGCGCAACCGGGCGGCCAACAGATCGTCAGTTTGTGGGACAAGATCCTTGAACAATGACGAACCCTGGGTCGAGGCGATCCCCGCCACATTCACCAGGTCTTTCACCGCAATCGGTAGCCCGTGCAGAGACCCACGCGTGAGGGCCGCATCCGCCGCCCGCGCCTCTTCCATCAATGCGTCGTCCTCTCGGAGCGCGACAATCGCGTTCACCGGGCCATTCACCTCAGCAATACGGTCCAGTGTCGCGCGCATCAACTCAACTGCTGAAAGCTGACGGTTGGACAAGCTATCGAGAATGTCCTTTGCAGAGGCTCTGTTCAGATCCATGTGGGTTGGCCCTTTGCCTGTTCCCGATCAGCCTAACGACGTGGTCGGACCATTTAAAGCCACTGTTTAGATGTATCTTTTTTGGATGTGAGCAAAGGTTATGCTTACCTGATACTGACGTCGATCCGGACATTGCTATCGCGGCCAAGCATGTTCTTCAGGCCAAAGATGATCATGACTAGGCTGATTGTCAGCCACAGCCCACCCCACATCATTGTCGTTCCACCGAACTCGTCGGCCAGCATGTACGCGTCTGAACTCAAGCCCGAGCGCCGGATGGTGTCATCGAAGATATCAAAGGGCACGTAGATCATGCTGGTCAATCCAATGACTCGCAAAATCAGATCGCACAGATTGCGGCTCAGGTACCAGGCGATCGCCACCATCACCACGCCGGTGCACGCACAGAACGCCATGGCAAACGGGTCACGGATATACAGCAGAGTGACCACCAGCATGACGCCACCAAAGAGACCAAGCGCCATCCGATCTGCATTCGTGCGTAGGGCGATCATCAGCAGCCCCATCCCAAGCATCAATGAGCCCAGATATCCGGCTGAAAGGCTGATAAACCGGTTGCCGCCTCGGCCGACCACCAGACCACCCTGTTGCGGTGAGACCGAAAAGCTTTCGACCGATCCTCCGGTCAGAACGATAGCAAGGGCGTGCGAAAGCTCATGCAGAAAAACAACCAGGATTTTCAATGGAAGCACCAGCACCGTGTTCCAGAACACAAACACCAACGCGACAATGATGATCAGTTGCCAGTGGCCTCTGATCAGGTTTGCAACAGAGGTCAGGTGCTTTCGCAACTAGCCTTCGCCTTGCGCCTCGGACCGGCTTTTACCCGAGACATTCAGCGCTAGCGTCGCTGCCATGAACTCATCAAGGTCGCCGTCCAGTACGCCCTTGGTATCCGAGGTTTCATGGTTGGTTCGCAGATCTTTAACCATCTGATAGGGCTGCAGCACGTAGGACCGGATTTGGTTGCCCCAACCCGCATCACCTTTGGCCTCATGCGCTGCGTTGATATCAGCATTCCGGCGATCCAGCTCTTGCTGATACAAGCGCGATTTCAGTGCCTTCATCGCAATATCGCGGTTCTGGTGCTGCGATTTCTCCGAACTCGTCACAACAATCCCAGTCGGGATGTGCGTGATACGTACCGCTGAATCTGTAGTGTTCACGTGCTGACCACCTGCGCCCGAGGACCGGTATGTATCGATACGGATGTCCGAAGGATTGACCTCGATCTCGATATTGTCGTCCACCACCGGATAAACCCAGACCGAACTGAACGAGGTATGCCGTTTGGCTGCCGAGTCGAAGGGCGAAATGCGCACCAGCCGGTGCACGCCGCTTTCCGATTTCAACCAACCATAGGCGTTGTGACCGGTGATCTTGTAAGCGGCAGATTTGATGCCCGCTTCTTCCCCCGCCGTCTCGGATTGTAGTTCGACCGTATAGCCCTTTTTCTCGGCCCAACGCACGTACATCCGCGCCAGCATCGAAGCCCAGTCACAGCTTTCCGTACCTCCGGCGCCGGAGTTGATCTCAAGAAACGTATCATTTCCGTCGGCTTCGCCATCCAGTAGCGCCTCAAGCTCTTTCTTGGCGGCTTTGGTCTGAAGGCTTTTGATGGCGTTCTCAGCGTCGGTGACAACCTCTTCGTCCTCTTCCATCTCGCCCAATTCGATCAGTTCAATATTATCGCTGAGATCGGTTTTGATGGATTCGTAGGTCTCGATTGCGTCGACCAGCATCTGCCGTTCGCGCATCAGTTTTTGCGCGTTTTCAGGATTGTCCCACAGGTTTGGATCTTCAACACGTGCGTTGAATTCCTCTAGCCGGTGCGGAGCGGTTTCATAGTCCATACGCTGCGCCAGCAGCTCCAGCGACTTTTCGATCTCCGCCACGATATTCTGGGTTTCGGCGCGCATGGTCAGGTCCCAACTTGCTCAATCAGGGTTGCGTGATAGCAAGAGGTGCAAGCCACCACAAGACGGGCAGGATCGTAATGCAGAGCGCAGTGGAAAAGTTAGCGAACAATTGGGTGCTGCATAACCTGTCTTACGTCGCAGATACCGGCCATGCACAGGTTTGGAAGGTTCAAACAGCCAATGGAAGCGCGGCGCTGAAACTTTACCATCGCACGGATCGGGGCAATGAGGCGGCAGGTTCTACGCTGCTGAAGCATTGGGAGAATCGCGGTGCTGTTCAAATACTGTCGGAAGCGCAAAATGCCGTGCTGATGGAGTGGTTGGAGGGGCCGTCTCTCGGCGATATTGCGCGTACTGGTCAGCCAGGCATAGCCCTTGCCAGTCTGGCTGATACAGCGCGAGGCCTGCATCACATGCCGATCAAATCACCCAAAGGGTTGAAGCCGCTCAGTGATGTCTTTGAGCCCCTACTCTCCTGCCGATTTTTGCCGGACTGCACCGCAGCATTACAGTGCAACATGAAGAGAGCGATCAGTCTGGCGCGTCGCCTGTTGGACACCCAGGTTCAGACAGTCGCATTGCATGGTGACCTGCATCCCGACAATGTTATTCATACTGCAACCGGGCCACGCGTGATAGACGCAAAAGGGTATTTGGGTGATCCCGCGTTCGAGCTGGCGAATGCCCTGCGCCATCCCAAAGGCATGCCCTCTCTAGTGCAGCAGCGCAGCCAGATCAAAAGATGTCTAAAGCTCTACGCCGATGCGCTGCTTGTGAGCGAAGACCGACTGGCAAAATGGGCTGCTGCAAAGTGCGCACTTTCAATTTTCTGGCGCTCACATGGTTCGGTCGAGACCGACCGTGAGGCCGATCTGCTCCACCTTTTCTTAGATATAGCGGATCAGTAAAGCCCACCGCCCTGCAGTTCACCTTGGCTAGCATTGGGGCCGACCGTGATCGTATCACCCGTCGAGGTGGTTACCTGACGGCCCGAGCTGGCCTCTTCAAACAACGGCAAATCCGAGCCCATAGCAAAGCCACCATCATAGATGCGGTCGATGAAGCCGTCGACGCCATCACGGAAATACTCGGCGACCACGTATTCTCCGCTGGCATCTTCAGGTAGGCGCGCGCCGCTGAACCGGTCGATCTTGATGAAATGGCCGCCCGGAGGCACTTCAAAGGGGCCTCCGCCGTATTTCTCGACGGCCTTTTCCATGAAGCTCTGGAACACAGGGCCACACAGCGTGCCGCCATAGGCCCCTCGGCCCATCGGGCGCGGGCGGTCATAACCGATGTAGCAACCTGCCACGATGTTTGAGGTGAAACCGATAAACCACGCATCCTTGGATTCGTTCGTAGTGCCGGTCTTGCCCGCCGTGGGCACGGGCAGGTTCACGACACGCGACGCGGTGCCGCGATCCACCACGCCTTTCATCATTGAAGTCAGCTGATAGGCGGTGATGGCATCCATGACCTGACTGCGATCGGTCAGGATCGTGGGCGATTCATCGGGCTCAAGCCAGCTGGAGTTACAATCCACACACTGGCGATCGTCATGGCGATAGATGGTCTTGCCGAACCGGTCCTGAATACGGTCAACCAGAGTCGGCTCAACCCGCTCACCGCCATTGGCGAACATCGCATAGGCAGCAACCATTTTATAAAGCGTGGTTTCTTCGGACCCCAGCGAGTTCGCAAGGAATGCGCCCATACGGTCATAAACGCCGAACCGTTCGGCATACCCCGCAACAACGGGCATGGTGACCTCTTGCGCCAAGCGGATGGTCATCAAGTTCCGCGACATCTCGATCCCGGTGCGCAACGGCGTCGGACCATAGAACTTGTTGGTCGAGTTCTTGGGACGCCAAAGGCCCTGCGGTGTATTCACCTCGATCGGCGCATCCACAACGATTGTGGCTGGGCTATATCCGCTATCCAGTGCGGCTGCATAAACGAAGGGTTTGAAGCTGGACCCAGGCTGCCGCTGCGCTTGCGTGGCGCGGTTGAACACCGTGTCCTGATAAGAAAACCCACCCTGCATCGCGAGAACACGGCCCGAATTCACGTCCATCGCGACAAAGCCGCCCTGCACTTCTGGCACCTGACGAGCAGACCACTGCCCCTCTTCGCCGGCCATTACCAGAATGACATCGCCGCGTTTGAAATTGGCTGCGAAATCACCCTGCATCCACTTGATATCTTCGCGGGGGACGGTGCCATCTGCTGGGCCATCTTCGATACCGACGGTCAGGGATTGGTCGGCCACGTTCAGAACAACGGCCGGATACCATTGCGTCGGCAGCACCACGTCGCGGGGGATTTCCATGATCGCCAGCGCCTCGCGCCACTGAGCTTCATCTGCCAGCTTCTCTTCAGGGATCACCTCACCCGTACCACGCCATTTCCCGCGCGAGCGGTCGTATTTCTGCAGCGCCGTGCGCAGGGCTTTCGCCGCTTCGACCTGCATTTCTTCATCAACCGACGCCCGGACGGTAAAGCCGCCAGTGAAGAACTCACCTTCACCAAAATCCTCACTCAGCTGGCGGCGGATTTCGTCAGTGAAGTAATCACGGGGTGGCAATGCAGTACGGAAGCTTTCAAAGTCACCGTTTTGGACCGAGCGCAGGGGCATCTCGACCTCGGTCTCATAGGTCGCCTGATCAATATACCCGTTCTGCTGCATTTCGCGCAGCACATAGTTGCGGCGGTTGAGCAGGCGTTCCTTCTGACGAACCGGATGGTAGTCGGACGGCGCTTTGGGCATAGCGGCCAGCATCGCCGCTTCGTGTGGTGCCAGCTCTTGCAGGGTCTTGTTGAAGTAAGTCTGCGCCGCGGCGGTCACGCCATAGGAGTTCTGGCCCAGAAATATCTCGTTCATATAGAGTTCGAGGATCTGTTCCTTGTCCAGCGTATCCTCAAGCCGAGTGGCGAGGATGATTTCCTTGATCTTGCGCTCGGCCCGGCGATCGCCGGACAGCAGGAAGTTCTTCATCACCTGCTGCGTGATCGTTGACGCACCACGTACGGTTTCGCCCTTGGTGCGCACGGCCTCGACCCCGGCAGCAATGATACCGCGCGGGTCATAGCCCTGATGGGTATAGAAATTCTTATCTTCCGCAGAGATAAACGCCTGTTTCACCAGATCGGGGATTTCCTCGGACGGCGTGAACAGACGGCGTTCCTGTGCAAATTCGTCGATCAGCTGTCCTTCGCCCGAGTAAATCCGGCTGATGGTCGGCGGTTTGTATTGCGCGAGCGATTCATGACTGGGCAGGTCGCGCCCATACATCCAGAACACTGCGCCAACGACCAGCGCGGCCATAAAAATACCCAAGGTCACGAGGCTGAAAATCGCCCCGAAAAACGAAAGAATGAACCGGATCACGTTACTGCCTTTTACTCGCGGTGACGCCTATATAGTGTCGCCCCCCCGCAGGGTCAAAACACGAAAGGCTACAATGGCCGTTTTGCGCCGCTACGTTATTGACCAATCAGCGATCGTTTCACTAAATCGTCCTGACGCCAGTTCTCAAGCCCCTGCACTAGCCCGCGCGCCATCGAGGCCCGCCAGTCCGGATCAGAGATGTTCTTGAAATCACGCGGGCTGGACAAGAACCCCAACTCGACCAACACAGATGGGATGTCTGCGGCCTTCAATACCGAGAATGACGCAGAACGCACGGGTCTGCGATTCATCGGCCCACCCTGCTGTGCCATACCATCGACCAACGAGCGGGCCAGCGCTTTGCTGCGCGGTTTGGTCTCTTGCCGGGCCAAATCCAGCAGCACATCAGCGACCTGATCGTCCGCTCCGCTCAGATCGATACCCGCAATCAGATCGCCTCGGTCGTGACGTTCAGCCAGCTTCTGGCTGGCAACATCCGAGGCCTCTTCTGACAGTGTGTAGACGACAGCCCCATGCGCCAACCCTTCGGAAAGCGAATCCGCATGCAGCGAGATGAACACGTCCGCCCCGGCCCTGTGCGCCAAAGCAATGCGCCGCTCTAGCGAGACAAACTGATCGTCGACGCGTGTCATCACCACTTCGTATCCGCCGGTACGCAGCAGCGCCTCGCGCAGTTCGCGTGCGAAGGTCAGTATCAGCGTTTTCTCATTGGTATCAGCGACTTCGGCACCCGGATCGATGCCCCCATGGCCGGGGTCCAACATGACAAGCAACACATGTTGATCAACGCGCCCGGGCATCGCCGGTGTCACCGCGGGTTCCGGAAGGTCCCACCCTGGCTGGCGCGGAGCACCCGCGCTGGCCGCGAAACTGTCAAAGTCAGTCCCTTTCAGATGCAACGACAAATGTGCAGCACCCGTCGCTTGATCAATCCGCAGATCGGCGGTTTCTACAGCCAAAGGAGCACCAAGCTCCAGCACTAGGCGCGACCAGCCGGGCACATAGGCTCCGTACTGAACACCACTGATACGGTCAGTTTGAAGGAAGGTCCCGCGGTCCAAACCAGACCAATCGACCTCCTGGAAATCCAGCACCATCCGGTAGGGATCACGCAATGTGAACACGCGGTATGGCACACCCTGGCTGAGGCCAAGGTCCAGCCGCACCCCGGTATTGCCCTCATCGACGATGCGGCTCTGCTCCGGAAGGGCGCGTGCAAGTGCGCTGAAGTCCTGCGCGATAGCAGCACCAGTCAGCGCCCAGATCAGGGCGAGTGCGAAGAAAATCCTGCTCATGGCCTCAAGTTTTCCCGAGATCGTTTGAGGCAGAGCCTATAGCAATCCCCTGCCTTTGTGAACGCTTTAGGCCGTTTGCGGGATCGCGCCTCGCTCGGTCATAAAACGCTGCAGCCGATCCAGCCCATCCTGAATGTCTTCGCTCGACCGCGCATAAGAAAATCGCAACGTCGTGTGCCCGCGCACCGGATCGAAATCCAGCCCCGGTGTCACGGCAACCCCGGCCTTGTCCAGAATCTCGGCCGCAAAGGCACGGCTATCCTGCGTCAAATCCGAGACATCTGCGTAGACATAAAACGCCCCATCCGGCGGTGCGATATTGGCAAACCCGGCCTTGGGCAACCCATCCAGCATCAACAGACGATTACGGCGGTAAACATCCAGATTGGCCTGCAGCTCATATTCGCAATCCATCGCAGCCAATGCCGCCACCTGGCTCGCATGGGGAGCACAAATGAACATGTTCTGCGCAATTCGCTCGACCACGCGCACCTGATCTTCGGGCACAACCATCCAGCCAACACGCCAGCCGGTCATCGAGAAATACTTGGAGAACGAGTTGATCACATAGCACTCATCCGTCAGCTCCAACGCAGTGACGGCTTTGGCTTCGTATTCCAGCCCGTGATAAATCTCGTCACTGATGAACGACGCGCCCTGCCCCTGCGCGGCTTCGATCAGTGCCTGCATCGCGGCATGGTCCAACATCGTTCCTGTGGGGTTCGCAGGTGAAGCAACCATCAATCCCTGCAGATCGAGCCCCGCGAAATCAGCGGGCACTGGTTGCAGCCGGTTTTCAGGCGCAGTCGGCAGATCAACCGGAACCAACCCCAGCGCCTTGAGGATTTGCCGATAAGACGGATACCCCGGTGCCCCGATCCCTACCCGATCACCGCTGTCGAAAAGCGCCGTGAAGGTCAGCAGGAACCCGCCGGACGACCCCGGTGTGATCACCACCCGTTCGGGGTTAAGATCAACATTATACCACTCGCCATACAACCGCGCGATCCGCTGCCTGAGCGCGGGCAAACCCAAAGCCACCGTATACCCCAGCGGCCCCTGTTCCATGGCCCTCGCCAGCGCTTCGGTCGCCCCTTTAGGTGCCCCGGTTCCCGGTTGGCCTACCTCCATATGAATGACATGCCGCCCGGCCTCTTCTGCCTTGCGTGCGGCCTCCATCACATCCATCACGATGAAGGGATCGACCCCGGAACGGGTTGAGTTTCTCATGGCCATCTCCCATGTTGCAGCCATGGCTTTTGAACGCTTATCCCGGCTGGCGTCAATCCCGGCTGTGTTGCTGATCGCAGTGACGTGGTTGGTCAGTGTCGTTCAGACCAACGCGCAAAGCTTGATCCGCGATCCCGATATAGAACACGGCCTACGAGAACTGGCCTTTCCGATCTTGCGCGCGGCTGGCCTGAACACCAACCGGGTTAGGGTGCTGGTGGTAAATGACAGCGTATTCAATGCTTTTGTTATAGACTACAACACCATCTACCTGAATTACGGTCTGATCCTGACCGTCGAAACCCCCGAGATGTTGCAGGCGGTGATCGCGCATGAGGCCGCCCATATCGCCAACGGTCACCTTGCACGCCGTTCGGAAAACCTGCGGGCGGCACAGCGCAACGCGCAGCTAGGCACGCTGCTGGCGCTCGCGGCCGCAGCAGCGGGCGGCGGAGAGGCTGCGGCAGGCATTGCTGTGGGCACTCAGGCTTCGGCATTGCGCAGTTTCTTGGGGCATACACGCGCCGAAGAGGCCTCGGCCGATCGCAGTGCTGCCAGCTATCTGCGTTGGGCTGGGATCTCACCACGCGGGATGGTTGATTTGCACCGCAAGTTTGCAGGGCAGGAACTACTGAGCGAAATCAGGCAGGACCCGTATATGCGCTCGCACCCAACCAGCCGAGAGCGCCTTCGCGCGGCTGAGACGTTTCTGGATCAATATGGCGACAAAGCTAAAAAGAACCCAAACGCAGATTACTGGTTTGCCCGCGTAAAAGGAAAACTGTCAGCCTTCTTGCGATCCCCGACCTGGACACTACGCCGTGCAGCCGAGGAAACCGACCGCGACATCCGTCTGATGCGTGAAGCATCGGCCTACCACCAGAACCGAGACTTGTCCCGCGCCCGCGCCGCGATTGACGGAGCGTTGGCAATCCGCCCCGATGATCCGTTTTTCTATGAACTGAAAGGTCAGATTCTGCTGGAGAACAGACGCCTGAGCGAGGCTGTTGCAGCCTATGGTGCCGCAGTCGATATGGCACCGAACAATTCTCTGATTCTGGCGGGATATGGGCGCGCTCTGCTGGCGGATGGCCAAACCAAGAAAGCCCTGCAAGTTCTTGAAAAAGCAAGGGCAAGAGATTACCGAAACGCCCGATTGATGCGTGATCTTGGCTTAGCCTATTCGCAGGTGGGCAACAATGGAATGGCGTCTGCTGTGACCGCAGAGCGATATGCGCTGCAGGGTCGTCTTGCTGATGCTGGCATCCATGCTAAACGCGCGGTTGCACAACTCCCCGAAGGGTCTCCGGGTTGGCAAAGGGCGCAGGATGTGCTGATTGCCTCGGAGCGCCTGAAAAAGAACAAAAGAAGGAAACGGAAATGATCCTGAGACATGCTGCACCGGCCCTATTGGGTCTTTCCCTGATCACTAGCCCCGCGCAGGCGCTCGACCTGAACGCCATGAGCGACGCAGAGAGAGCCGAGTTTGGCGCGCAGGTGCGCGAATATCTGCTGGCAAATCCGGAAGTGATCATCGAGGCGATCAACATCCTTGAAGAGCGCAACGCCGCAGCCGAGGCGAATGCCGACAAAGAACTCGTCGCTGCCAATGCGGAAGACCTGTTCAACGATGGTTATAGCTGGGTGGGCGGCAACCCAGACGGCGACATAACTCTGGTTGAGTTCATGGACTATCGCTGCGGCTATTGCCGGCGCGCCATGCCCGAAGTGGCGACCCTGCTGGCCCAGGACGGCAATATCCGTCTGGTTATTAAGGAATTGCCAATTTTAGGCGATGCCTCCGTCGTGTCATCCCGCTTTGCCATCGCGACCAAACAGGTGGCGGGAGATGATGCATACAAACAGGTTCATGATGCCCTCCTGGCCTTTAGCGGTGAGCCGTCCGAAGTCACCCTGCGCCGCATCTCTGACGGGCTGGGACTGGACAGCGACGCGATCATCGCGGCGATGGACAGTGAAGAAGTCACCGAGGAGATCGCCAAAACCCGCGCGCTGGCACAAAAACTACGAATCTCTGGAACGCCTTCATTTGTTCTGGGCACTGAAATGCTGCGCGGTTACCTACCCGCAGATCAGATGCTGCAGATTGCGAACGGAGTTCGTGCAGAACAAGGTTAAGAGCAGAGGTTGGAATGATCGCCCGACGTTCACTTTACAGATGGGTTCAACTCACCTTTGGCCCAACAGCCATCTTCATCGGATATTGAACCTTTTGTGAGCCTTCTCTTCAAACCTATCAATTGAATTGAAGCGATTGATTGGGCTTTCCTGAGCATACATTGGACCGCCTCGGAACTAGGGAACCGGCAAAATTTTGCCGGGAACTTTTTGGGCTCTTTTCACAAGCTGCATGATCACCTTAAAACTCTGTAACCACTCAAACCGGCATCAAAGATTCTTGCAAATCAGCAACCGTAGAACAAATACGATTTGGCCGCGCCTGCCAGTCACCGCCCGCGCTGTGATTGCGATGGGCCTTATCGGTTTTGTCTCGGCCTGCGCTCAGAATCCAAACGATAGTGATCTTGATCCGGAGCGACAGGCAATGGCGCTGCAAGAGGTTTCGAAAAAGCATGCCCGCGGGCAAAGAGTGTGGTGCGTACCCTACGCCCGAAACCTCAGCGGCATCCAAATCCGCGGTAATGCCAAGGACTGGTGGGGCAAGGCTGGTAATATCTTTGACCGGGGCAATGAGCCAGAGGTTGGTGCTGTGATGTCGTTTCGTGCAACCCGCGGAATGCCTCTGGGTCATGTCGCCGTCGTCTCCGATATCGTCACCGACCGAGAAGTCATCATCAACCATGCAAACTGGCACCGCAACAAAGTGTCGTTGAAAATGGGCGTCATGGACGTATCCAAAAACAATGATTGGACGCTGGTGCGGGTGGAAACCAATCCGGGTCGGTACGGCAGTTCATACCCGGTGAACGGTTTCATATATCCGAAGTTTGCAGAGTAACCCCATCCCTTTTTGCGTCTGTTGTGCTTCAGCAGAAGGTTTGCGTCTTGGATAAGCTCAGCATGGATCGAGCGGTAACGAATATCGACGAAAAAGGTGTCAAGGCACGTAAAATGGCTCAAAAAAGATGCAAGTTTCCAACGAGCACATTTTTGTTCATCTCCAAGATCAAGTGGCGGTTTTTGATCGCAGACCAGATGTTGCCGCTTGCGTTCTGGATATACGCCAAACAAGGTGACGACGCGATATTTGACGAAGCGGATACTCTGCAGTTTTCACCATTGAAAACGCTTCTGCAGAATTAAGTTTGCCGGCTATTGTTCTTTTTTGACACGCTGCGAAAACTAAGGTATAATTCAGGCAGTTCGAGTTTTCTCTACTTTTTGGAGAGTAATTGGGTATGAATAAGGGTTTCACTGCGCGCCTTCGGTTGAGAATTGTTTTGGCGATAGCCTTTTTTGGCATGATATTTGCTAATTCGGCATCAGCCGTGACTATCGCAACTTCAACAAAAAGCGTTGATATTACCTGTTCAGGATCATGTGATTTTTGGGATTTGGCGTTGGATCCCGACGGTTTCAATGCATCCGCTGGATCTTGGCTGGCAGCTTCATATGGTGGTTTAGTAGGGCCTGGACCTGGTAGTAACAATAGCAACGCCAATCGGCTTTCATTTGTGAATACAGTTCTTGGATTTGCTGGGCTAGATTCATTCACTACTCAGTCGGGCTCAAGCGATGGGAACGTTGGTGGCGGTGGTATAGATGACCCTAGTGGGAGCTCACTCTTTTCCTGGACTGGCTCTGGCCAATACTATCTGGCTTGGAGTGCCTTTGATCCTCGTTATATACTGATCAGGAACAATTCTGAAAACAACACCTTCACTTGGGATGGTAAAGGGCTAAGCGGATTAGATGCGTTTGGAACCGTAGCACCTATACCGTTGCCGCCTGCGGTGTTGATGTTGTTGGCTGGACTTGGTGGTTTGATTGTAATTGGCAAACGGAAATCACGCCCAGTCTGACAAATCTGTGAGCATTGGATTTCTTTAGACGCGGCGCTTCATACAAGAAGCGCCGTGCGTTGTTTCAGTTTGAAATTGCAGCGTCCAACTCTGCCGCCTTCTTTTCGACCTGTTCCACGATGTGATCGATCATCTGATCGTTTGACATCTTGTGGCTGGCTTTTCCCGCCAAATAGACCATGCCAGACCCTGCCCCGCCGCCGGTAAAGCCGACATCGGTCATTAGGGCTTCGCCCGGCCCGTTCACCACACAGCCAATGATCGACAGACTCATTGGAGTCTTGATGTGTTCCAGTCGATGTTCTAACGCCTCAACCGTTTTGATCACATCAAAGCCCTGACGCGCGCAGGAAGGGCATGAGATGATGTTCACGCCGCGATGGCGCAGGCCCAAAGATTTCAGGATCTCAAAGCCCACCTTCACCTCCTCCACCGGATCGGCGGACAGACTGACCCGGATCGTGTCGCCAATGCCCATCCACAGCAGATTGCCCAGGCCGATGGCAGACTTTATCGTGCCCGATACCAGCCCGCCAGCCTCGGTGATGCCCAGGTGAATCGGTGCGTCCGTGGCTTCGGCGATGCCTTGATAGGCGGCTGCCGTTAGAAAGACGTCACTGGCCTTCACGCTGATCTTAAAATTGTGAAAGTCGTTGTCTTCGAGGATACGGATGTGTTCCAGCCCGCTTTCAACCATCGCCTCGGGGCATGGTTCGGCATATTTCTCAAGCAGGTGTTTTTCCAGACTGCCCGCATTCACCCCGATCCGTATCGTGCAATTGTGGTCACGCGCGGCCTTGATGACCTCTTTCACCCGCTTTTCATCGCCGATGTTGCCGGGATTGATCCGCAGACAAGCGGCACCCGCCTCGGCGGCTTCGATACCACGTTTGTAGTGAAAGTGAATGTCAGCCACGATTGGAACCGGGCTTTCGCGCACGATTTCTTTCAGCGCTTTGGCCGAGGCCTCGTCCGGCACCGACACCCGAACAATATCCGCGCCGGCCTCTGCTGCCGCCTGAACCTGCGCGACTGTTGCTGCCACATCTGTCGTCAGCGTGTTGGTCATGGTTTGCACAGCAATCGGCGCATCTCCACCAACAGGCACATTGCCCACCATGATCTGGCGAGATTTGCGGCGATAGATGTCGCGCCAGGGACGCACGTGATTAAGGGACATGAGGGAGGGTCCAGATCAGCCTGAGTTGCCCCTTAGATAGTTCGCCAACCCAAGGGGAGCAATGGCTAGATCACTCAGCAGGTGCTTCTGCTGTCTTAGTCTGCAATTCCGCCACCAGTTGCTTGAGCGCGCTGTTCTGTTCGGCCTCAAGATCTGCAACTGCAAATTTCTCGGAAACTGCATCTTTCGAGAGCACAACGCCCTTGGTCACCGTGCCGGGTGCGCCAACCGGACCAAAATGTTCACCATTCATCGAGAAATACACGGATCCCGATGCGCCAGCTCGCAATAGCGGAGCCTCTTCGGTCAGGGGCACTTCGAACGTGCTGCCTTGTTCGACGGTACCCAGTGTACCTTCAAAAATGACACTGCCATCAGCGGCCGTTACGCGCATCCACGATGGGTTAACGGCTACGATCTTCAGCGTCGTATCCAGTTGCTCAACCACCTGCGGTAACGCCGGACGCTCGACCGTATGAACTTCAGTCACCTGAATCTGCGGTGGCTCAGGAGCGCGGAAAGTGCCGACTGTACGCGGATCAAGCGTTGAAATCGGGGCATCGCGGGCAACCAGCACCGGTACATCCAGCGCTTGCGGGCGATACAAACGATCCAGCGCTTCTGTGCTTGGTGCGTCGACGCTGGCCAATTCGGCCTCATCCGACCGCGCCTGCGCAGCGTCCAGCGGATCAAGATCGGTCAGAACAACCGGCGCTTGCTCGACCGGGCTGACCTGTACCTGCTGAATTCGGTTCAGAACCGACCAGCCGCCATAGCCAATTCCGCCAATTACGGCCAACAGCACAAGTGTCGAGCCGATGGCCCGCGGTTCGATCTGGCTGACCACGGATTCGCGACCGGGAATATAGGGCGTGTTCGGCGAGACGAAGGGATCACGCCCCATCGAGCCGCGGGCAGGCAAACCACCTTGGGCTTTCTTGACTACCGATGCCTCGGCCGACATGCCGTGTGCAACTTCGAATCCGCTCTCCTGACAGAAGCTTGCGAAAGTCTCATCGGGGTTCATCCCCAGATAGCGGGCATAGGAACGCACATACCCAGCGATGAAGCCGGGTGTGTCAAAAGCATCAGGATCAGCATTTTCAATGGCGGCTATGTAGTTGGCTTTGATCCGCAGTTCGCGCTGCACATCCAAAAGAGATTTGCCCATCGTCGCGCGTTCGCCGCGCATAACATCGCCGAGTCGTACCTCATAATCGTCAAAGCCCTTTGGCCTGACGTCCATGTCTTCTTCGGAATCGCGCTGTGATCTGCGCCCAATCATTCCTGCTGCCCCATCTTTGCCTGTCGCGTGTTGCACGCTAGCGGCGAATCGCCCCTACAACGATTCGTCTAATTCTTTTGTTAGCGTAAGCGTAACACGCAGCAAACTCGTTGCACACTTTAGTGTGACATTACCCGGCAAGTTCGGCGCGATTTAGCGCACAATGTGACCAAAGTTCGTCCATCGCCTGCACCAGACGGTTCATTTCGTCAGGCCCATGCACCGGAGAGGGGGTAAAGCGCAGGCGTTCGGTGCCGCGCGGGACGGTCGGGAAATTGATTGGCTGAACGTAGATTCCATAGTCATCCAGCAACCGGTCGCTGAGGATCTTCGTATGCACGGGATTACCGACGATCACCGGCACGATATGACTGCCATGATCTATCAGCGGCAAGCCCAGCCCTTTGAGCCGCAGCTTAAGAATACTGGCCTGGGTTTGGTGCTGCTCACGCAATTCCGGTGCGCGCTTGAGATAGGCAACTGAAGCCGCCGCCCCTGCAGCGACCGCAGGTGGCAGGGACGTGGTAAAAATAAAACCGGGCGCGTAAGAGCGGATGGCATCACACATCTTCTCGCTTGCGGCAATGTAGCCCCCCATGACGCCATAGGCCTTGGCCAGCGTTCCATTGATGATGTCGATGCGATGAGCAAGGCGATCCCGCTCAGTCACGCCACCACCACGGGCGCCGTACATACCGACTGCGTGAACTTCATCGATATAGGTCAAAGCTCCGAATTCATCAGCCAGATCGCAAATCTGTTCAATCGGACCAAAATCGCCATCCATCGAGTAGACTGATTCAAAGGCGATCAGCTTGGGGGCTGCCGGGTCATCGGCCTCGAGCAATTCGCGCAGATGTGCGACATCATTGTGACGGAATATACGCTTGGCCCCACCATTACGGCGCACGCCTTCGATCATTGAGGCGTGGTTCAGCTCGTCTGAATAGATGATCAAGCCAGGAAATAGCTTGGGCAACGTGCTCAGGGTCGCATCATTTGCAATGTAAGCGCTGGTGAACAATAGCGCGGCTTCCTTGCCATGCAGATCGGCCAACTCAGCTTCGAGACGTTTATGATAGACAGTCGTCCCTGATATATTGCGTGTTCCGCCTGAACCCGCACCGGTCGCATCTACCGCCTCATGCATCGCGTCCAGCACCACGGGGTTTTGCCCCATGCCCAGATAATCGTTGCCGCACCACACGGTGATGTTCTGCTGTGATCCGTCCGGGCAAGTCCGCACGGCGTGCGGGAATTGACCCTTACGGCGTTCGATATCAATAAAGGTCCGATAACGTCCTTCGTCATGCAGCCTGGCAATCGCAGTATCGAGCTGAGCAGTATAGTCCAACGGACCCTCCTTGGATGCCCGGGTTTATCATAACCCCGGGCGATATTTTTTGCCACATCACAGACGGGCCGAATATATGGCTTCGCGTTCCCCTGTCCGACCTGCCTACAGCCAAACCGTTGAACCCAACTTTGATTTGCATCAAATACCTACTAAGCGGCTATCCGACAAGTAAAGTTACGGCAACCAGACGCGAGGAAACGACGCAGGCAGATTCACCGATTCTTAAGGCAAAACGGGCTGGACGGCCCCGTTTGCGCTGCTAGGCTCTGCGCCAAATCCAGACCTTTCAGGAGAGACCCATGTCGCTTGACGCTGTACTGAGCCGGATCGATACCGATCTGACAACCTCTATCGATCGCCTGATGGAGTTCCTGCGAATCCCCTCTATTTCCACTGATCCAGCGTTCAAGGAGAACGTCGACAAAGCCGCAGACTGGTTGGTCGATGATTTGAAAAGCATCGGCATCAACGCTGAAAAGCGAGAAACCCCGGGCCATCCTATGGTTGTTGGTCATGTCGGCGAAGGCAACGAAGGCCCTCATGTTCTGTTCTATGGCCATTATGACGTACAACCGGTTGACCCGCTGGAACTGTGGAACCGCGACCCCTTCGATCCAGCATTGGAAGACACCGCACATGGTCAAGTGATCCGCGGTCGTGGGTCCTCCGATGACAAGGGTCAGTTGATGACCTTTGTAGAAGCTTGCCGCGCCTGGAAAGCGGTTCACGGCTCCCTGCCCTGCCGCATTACCTTTTTCTTTGAGGGCGAGGAAGAATCCGGATCGCCATCTCTGGTTCCGTTTCTCGAAGCAAATAAAGCCGAGCTTCAGGCTGATCTGGCTCTGGTCTGTGACACTTCTATGGTGTCGCGCGGCGTGCCGTCAATCGCGTCGCAACTGCGCGGCATGCTCAAGGATGAATTCACCATCATCGGCCCCCGCATCGACCTGCATTCAGGCCATTATGGCGGACCCGGCCTGAACCCGTTGCGAGAGCTATCGCGCATCGTTGCCTCATTCTACGACGAAGACACCGGTCGCGTGGCGGTCGACGGCTTCTACGAAGGCGTGCACGAAGTCCCAGCGGAGCAACTGCGCCAATGGCAGAATTGTGGTTTCGACGAAGCGGAATACCTGAACTCCGTTGGCTACTCCGAACCACACGGCGAAAAGGGGTATTCGACGCTCGAACAACAATGGGCGCGGCCGACGCTGGAAGTGAACGGCTTGTGGGGAGGCTACAACGGCGCTGGCTCCAAAACCGTTATCCCGTCCGAGGCGCATTGCAAGATTACCTGCCGTCTGGTTGGCGATATGGATCCGGATGCGTCGCGCAATCGAATCCGCAAACATGTCGAAGATCGCTTGTCATCGGATGCCAAAGTAGTATGGGATAACGACCTTGAGGGCTCGCCCGCCTCGGTCATGAACCTCAATCGCCCCGAATTCGAAGCCGCGCGCGGCGCGCTTTCGGATGAATGGGACCGCGAGGCCGTCTTCACTGGCATGGGCGGCTCGATCCCTGTCGTTGGTTATTTCAATTCGGTGTTGGGCTTGGATTCCATGCTGGTCGGCTATGCTAATGACGACGACGCCATTCACTCACCGAATGAGAAATACGACGTCAAAAGTTTCCACAAGGGAATCCGCTCGTGGGCGCGCATTCTGGACGCTTTGACCAGGAAATAAGCATGGTATTTTACGAGGCTCTGCCTCGCGCTCCGGGATATTTCCAGCCAGATGAAGTACGGATACCCTGCTTCATCTGGCGATAAATATCCCGGAGAGTCGCGGCGTACCGCGACGGGGGCTGAGCCCCCTTCCTTACAGGTGGATCACGCGCCCATAGGCATCCAGCACGCTTTCATGCATCATTTCCGACAGCGTTGGGTGCGGGAAGACAGTGTTCATCAGATCTTCTTCGGTGGTCTCCAACTGGCGGCCCACCACATAGCCCTGGATCAGCTCGGTCACTTCAGCACCGATCATGTGCGCGCCCAGCAGTTCACCAGTCTTGGCATCAAACACGGTTTTGATCAGCCCTTCAGGCTCACCCAGTGCGATGGCCTTGCCGTTGCCAATGAACGGGAACCGGCCGACCTTAATGTCGTACCCCAACTCTTTGGCCTTGGCTTCGCTGTATCCGACCGAGGCGACTTGAGGCTGACAATAGGTACAGCCAGCGATGCTTTCGGGTTTGACTGGATGCGCGTGCTTACCAGCAATAAGCTCAGCGACCATAACTCCTTCGTGGCTCGCCTTGTGCGCAAGCCACGGCGCGCCCGCGATATCGCCAATCGCATAAAGTCCTTCAACCTCGGTACGGCAGAATTCATCCGTCACAACATGGGTGCGGTCAATCTTTACGCCCAGAGCCTCAAGCCCGAGGTTCTCAACATTGCCGACAATACCAACCGCCGAAATCACGGTGTCAAAGTCGTGCTTCTCGACCTTACCTTTCACCTCGATATGCGCGGATACTTTGCCCTTGGCGCGGTCCAGTTGCTTGACCATTGCTTTTTCCATGATGGTCATGCCTTGCTTGGTGAAGGCCTTTTTTGCAAACGCGCTGATCTCAGCATCTTCGACCGGCAGAACGCGATCCATGACTTCGACAACAGTCGTGTCTGCTCCCAGCGTGTTGTAGAAACTGGCGAATTCGATTCCGATCGCGCCCGAACCGATAACGAGCAATTTCTTGGGCATCCGCGGCGGCTGCAGCGCGTGTTTGTAGGTCCAGACCAGATCGCCATCAGCCTCGAGCCCCGGCAGTTCACGCGCACGGGCGCCAGTGGCCAGAACGATGTTCTTCGCTGTCAGCTCCTCGGTGCCTTTGTCAGTTTTCACGCTGACCTTGCCTTTGGCCGGAATGGTCGCTTCTCCCATCACAACGGCCACTTTGTTTTTCTTCAACAGGTGACCGATTCCGCCGGAAAGCTGCGCCGCAACCCCGCGCGAGCGTTTGACCACGGCGTCCAGATCGTAACCGACCTTGTCAGCTTTCAGGCCAAAATCCTTGGCACGCTCCATCAGATGGAACACTTCCGATGACCGCAACAGCGCCTTTGTGGGGATACAGCCCCAGTTCAGGCAGATGCCGCCCAAATGCTCGCGTTCAACGACAGCGGTCTTAAGGCCCAATTGTGCCGCGCGAATAGCGGCCACATAGCCACCGGGGCCAGCCCCGATTACGATCAGATCATAGGATTGTGCAGCCATGTTTCCCTCTCGGCACAGATCGGTTTAAAAACTAGTTTACCGTTAAACTATTTTTCCCAACGCATCAACATAACTTCCCGCGACATATGTGACGCAGGGTAATTTCGCCATTATCAAGCTGAATTCAGCCTATACCCGTGCCGCCGCAAAGGCTAGAACGGAGACTTCGGAACCATTTGTTTTTGATATCCACCATATTTCGAAAGGCGAAACATGGCCAAAACCCTCAAGGACTTATTACTGGCTTTTTTGAACGCGACATTGATATTGCTGGCCTTATGCCTCTTCCTGGGGTGGAAACTTTTGCAATCCGCAGACCAAATTCGGACCGGATTTGCTGAGAACTTGCAAGCAGTGGCGCCATTACGCGAACAGGCGCAAGGCATAAGAGTAGAGATTACAGAGCTGCGCAGCGATCTTGCCTCATTTGGCCAGAGAGCACAGCTTGATGAAACCATGCGCCAACAGCTCAGCGCCACACTGCAACGCTTGAACAGTTTGGAGGGGAAGCTTGAAAACACCCAATCTCGCTTGGCGAACCTTGTCGAACGTCCGGAAGACCTGATCAACTATGCGATCACGACTTCTGCAGACAACATCACCAACCGGATACTGATCATCAAGGGTTGCGAGCCCGCGACCTAGGTCGCGGCCTGCAATTCACGTACTGTTGATCCGTAGCCACCATTGCTCACATATGCGGCTTCGTGATCAGTAGTTGCCCTTTCCAGTGCATCGTTTCGGTATGGGAAACGACCGAATTTTCGGATCACCTCGCGATGCGCGCGCGCATGCAGCAGATTACTGTCGCCACTTTCGGGCATCCGCTCAAGCATCATGCGTACACAACGCTCCTGATCGCACAAATTTTCCGAGTGCATCATTGGCAGATAGAAGAACTGCCGCGCGGGTTCATCGATCTTTAGATCCCAGCCCTTGTCGACCGCGCATTTTGCTGCCGCCAGTGCCGCCCTATCGGATGCAAAGGCTTGCTTGCTGCCCCGGAACATATTGCGAGGCAACTGATCCAAAAGGATAATGTAAGCCAGCGTCCCGCTGGGATAGGTCAGCCAGAGCGAAAACTTGCCTTCACACGCTGCTTTCCAGGTTGAAAGGAATTTGTCTCGGATCCGCGCATCCAGCGCTTCATCCTGTAGGTACCACCCCTCGGGGCCGACCTCATCTAACCAAAAACTCAATACTTCTTCAGGACCTGCCATTGCCCTAGACTCCGTAATTGTCCTCCCCAGGACGTAACGTCATTAAAATCACTTTTACAGATTTGTGACAGTAACATATTGCAACACTAAAGTCACAATTCCGGCGCACGGGCGGGTTCTTGCGCATCTTGCTCATCTTGCGCTGCTTCAATAGCAACCTCTTGGGCGACTTCCAGCGCAACAGGTGACGAAGTTGGGTAGATCGGAGCAATCGCGCCCGTCTCATCCACCGGTGTGTAGACTCGCTGGGTCATCCGATAGGCGGCGTAGGCGGCCATGGCAAACATCAGCGTAGCGATAAACAGAAAGAAACCCTTTGGCCCGACAACGCCTGTGCCCATCAGCCAGCCGGTAATAATTGGCCCGGCGATAGCTCCAAGGCCATTGATGAATACCAGCCCGCCCGAGGCCGCCGACATATCATCATACTCCAGATAATCGTTGGTATAAGCTATCAGCAGGGAATAGAGCGGGCTTGTCATGCCGCCAATAAAGAAGGCCGCAACAAGAAGCATCGTGAATGTTACCCCCAGCACCATGCCAATAACGGCACCGACCCCGCCAACCGCCGAGACCAATATAATCAATACGCGACGATCCATCCGGTCGGACATCCAGCCCAACGGAAACTGAAGCAATACCGCTCCAATATAGAACACCGCCACGAAGATCGAAATTTCAACCAGACTCAGACCTACTTGCGCACCATAAACGGCGCTCATCCCGAATTGAGCCGAGAAAATCCCGCCCAACAAGAACATGCCAACGCAGCCCAGCGGTGATGTTTCCATCAACTGGCGCAGGGTCATCGGCTTGGTGGTGTCAAACGCAGGTGTAGGAGAGATCGACAACAAAATGGGTGCAAACGAGATCGAAACCAGAATCGACGCGATGACAAAGGTTTCATACCCGGCGGGGTCACCAACCAGCAGCAGGGCCTGAGCGCTGACCACACCCGCCATCTGCACGATCATATAAAGCGAAAGGGCCTGTCCTCGGTTCTCGTTGTTTGCGGCGTTGTTCAGCCAGCTCTCAGCGGTCACATACACACCCGAGAAACAGAATCCGATCACGACCCGGCCCAGCGACCAGGCAATGGGATCGGCAAGCATCGGATACATTATCATGACGGCCGAAATAAACGAAGCCAGTGCTGCGAATACGCGCACATGACCGACGCGACGGATCATTTCGGGCGCCAAACGCGAACCGCCGAGAAATCCAACAAAATAGGCGGACATTACAAATGACATTTCGAGGGTAGAAAACCCCTCAATCTCGCCACGCACGCCCAGCAGAGTGCCCTGCAGGCCGTTGCCGACCATCAGCAATCCCATACCCAGAAGAAGCGCCCAAGCGCTGGAAAGAACCTGAAGCATTCTGCCAACCCAAATTGCTGATTTGTTTTGTTCGCTTTGCGATCAAATACTATCCGCGTCGCGCCTGTCTACGACATTGTTGCGGCGCGGATGAAACAGATGCGACTAGGGGATCAAAAGAGATGCGTCGCCGTAGGAGAAAAAGCGATATTCATCCGCGATCGCGTGATCATAAATTGACTTGACTCGATCCTGTCCCATCAACGCGGAAACCAACATTAACAGTGTGGATTTCGGCAGATGAAAGTTAGTCATCAACGCATCAGTGACGTGAAACTGAAATCCGGGGTAAATGAATATGTCGGTCTCACCTTCCCACGGTTCGATCTGCCCTGAACGTGCAGCACTTTCGATCAGACGTAAGGCCGTCGTGCCCACAGGAATGATCCGCCCACCCGCTGCTTTGGTCGCGGCGATATCGGCTGCGGCCTGCGCGCTGACACGGCCCCATTCAGCATGCATTTTGTGGGTCGCCACGTCCTCGACCTTAACTGGCAGAAAGGTGCCCGCACCCACATGCAAAGTGACATGGGTAAACTCGACACCACGTGCTGAAAGCGCCTGCAGCAACGCATCGTCGAAATGCAGCGACGCTGTCGGGGCTGCGACAGCACCAGAGTTCCGCGCCCATACAGTTTGATAATCGGTCTTATCCTGTTCGTCCGCAGCACGTTTCGCCGCAATATAAGGCGGCAATGGCATCGCGCCAGCCTGCTCCAAGGCTTGGTCGAAATCCTCTCCGGTCAGGTTGAAACGCAGAAAGGCCTGGCCATCGGCAACCCGATCCAGGGTCGCACTTAGGTCATCTGAAAACACGATTTCTTCGCCAGGTTTGACCTTCTTTAGCGGTTTGATCAGTGCAGCCCAGCAGCCGTCGGATTGCGGGTCCAGCAGCGTCGCTTCGATCGCTGCAGACACAGGCCCCTGTGCGCTGCTGCGATGGCGGCGGCCATTTAGGCGTGCTGGGATGACGCGCGTGTCGTTCAAGACCAGCCGGTCCCCAGGGAGCAATATGTCCGGTAGTTCGTGGACTCGCTGATCCCGAATGGTATCCTGCTGCGCAAGTAGCAGGCGTGCCGATGAGCGCGGGCTGGCAGGCCGCGTCGCAATCAGGTGTTCAGGCAGATGGAAATCAAAATCGCTGAGTTTCATGGCCGCGCCATACATCGGCCCAACAGATTCGGCCACCGCTCAGATCAACGGTCCTCGCCGCGTGATTGCACAGCCGGATGGGGTTGGTCCGATCGGTCAGGCGTTGCATTTGGGCCATCCGAGACAGTCGGCGCGGGCTCGCGCAACAAGTTTCGCAGGAACAACGGGGCCAGCCCGGACAGCGGATTGACAGAAACCTTTGGATCGCTCAGTGGGCCTGTCAGGGTATAATTGAAGGCGAAAACCCCCTCGCCCTTCTTCGACAGAACACTGCCTATCGCATTAACCAGATAAATTGGCGAGATCGCGCCGCGCAGGTTCAGCATTTGAGTCACCGTATCAATGGTGCCCTCGAATGAAAGTCCCATAGATGGCCCCACGGCGCTGCCACTTAAAACCTTCACTTCGGTCGGGGTGATGCGCATTTTGCTATCGATGGCTGCAAAGAATATGCCCTGTCCCGCCATCTCGTCCAACAGCCCCACCAGACTGATCGCGTTCAACAAGGCCGCCATCGCCGGAGCGTCGGTGATCCGTGTATTCTTGATTTTTAGGTCAACGTCGTAGTTTCCGGGCTCGGCAATCGGGTCGAGTTGCAATTGCATGGACCCGCCACGCGCCTGCGTCAGAACACCAGCCGAACGCAGAACCGCACCCGCATCTTCGGAAGTCAGCCCAACCGCCGTTCGATTATCGCGCGGCGTCACCTGGCCTTTGATCCGCGCGCCACCGTTGACCTGAGCTGCGAATCCACCCATCAACCCGCCTGTGGTTTGAAACAAGCCGGTTAACCCGGTCAATGCCACCGTCTCGGTAACCTGTAACCGGTCCAATTTGACGTCGAGTTTCGGCCCAGGTCCAGCTGCCCTACCTCCGCTGCTAGCCCCTTCACCCAAGGTCGATTTACCCAGATTAAGCACGCCGCCCAACACGCGGATGTCCGGTAACGCCGCCCCTCGCCCGATCAGTTCCGCAGGAACAGCCAACCAGTTGCCCAATTCAAATGAGCTGAAGCGCACGCGGTCAAACCCACCATCTCTGAAAGAGATCGTGGCTGATGTTCGCAACCCCGCCGCCTCGATGCGCAGCTCATCGACGCTGAGTTGCGCGCCTAGCGTCGCTTCGGCTGTTAAGGCGCCACTGCTGTTTGCCCCTTTCCTCCACCCCAACTCGGGGATGGCCAGAGCCACCCCCACCAGGTCAGAGTTTGCGTTCAGAAGTGGCGGTTCACCTGCGCCGATACCCAGTGAAAAGTCGGCGACCCCCTGTCCGGTTAGCATCCCTTTGGGTAAACCGGCATTTATCTGTTCCATCAGGCGCGGAGAGATTTCAATTTGCCCTGTCAGCTCACTACGTTGCGCGGTGTCGCCGCCGATGGGCTGTCGCCAGGTGGCTTTAACTGGTACGACGCCAAACAGGCCCTCGCCCGAAATGGCGACCTCCGTTTGATCCCCTTTCAGATCGAGCTGGTCGGCACTGACTTCAAACCCCGGCACCAGCCTGTCACTGTCCAGATCGACCAGTTCGCCCAAAAAATGGAATCGTGTGTCTTCAAGCTTCAAGCCCTTGATCATGGGCAACGACAACGTACCCGAAAGACTGACCTGACCTTCTGCCAGCTCTATGGGAAGATTGGCCTTGGTCAATAATTGCAGCGGTGGCCGATCCAATAAAGACAGGGCAGCCGTCACGCTACCCTTGGCCTGCACGCGGGCGATCCCGGGCGTGGATTTCTTGATACGGGTGTCTGGAATGATAAACGAAGTGCCCGAAGCATCAACCGCACCGCCCTCGTCCGCAATTACGATCCCCTTCTGGGCCGAAACCGTAAACCGTCCGTTCAGCAGGCTTGCCTGCCCTTGCGCATCCTGAATGGGCGGAAGCGTCTTGGCGAACCGGACCTTGGTATCTTCGAACTCAAAATCGGCATAGATGTCGGGTTTTTCTCCGGGCCGCAGACGCAGAGCGAAATCCAGATCCGACATTTCGCCCTGATACAGGTTTTCAGTGATCCAGAGACGCGGTTTCGGCGCAAGACGTTCTGGCCAGTATTTCAACAATTGATCTGAGCTCATCTTGTCGATCTGCGCGTCAATCTCGGCAACCCAACCTTCGGTCAGACCGGCCAATGACCCGCTAAGGCGCGCGCGATGGGCACCATCTTCGATTGTCATCTGACCCAACTGCATCCGAAACGGAGCCAGTTTCATCTGAAAGTCCACATCGGCCCGTGCCAGATTCAATGGTTCAGGGAACAAATTGACCGGATTGATCTCAATCCCGCTCAGACGGAACTGCCCTGACATGCTCTCCAAGCCGCCGGCTTTGACCCCCTTCAGGAAGGTAATTCCATCCGCCTGCACTGTTCCCCAAGCGGAATTGATCGAGACCTCATTAAAGTCCAGCGCCTGCAGCTTTGGATCGTATGTAAAATAGGTCCTCGCCGATTCAAACTTGATCGGTGTTGTTTCTGGTGTCGGCTGCACCGCACCCGCACCGAGGTTCAGTGTGGCAAAGACCGGACCCAGTGCGCCTTCGGGGTCCACGCTACCACGCAAAGCACCAGAGATGGGCGTGCGCAACACCTGCATCCATGCAAGAGCTGGGCTGTGTCCGCCAATATCTTCGGAAGGCAGATCGGTGATCGAAATGCCAAACTGTGCGGCAGGGCTGCCAAGCGAACTAGTATAATTGGCCTCGATCGTGCTTACGTAGTCCCGCCCGGCAAGTACCGAAAAGCTGGTGGCCAGTCGAACCTCGCGCGCGCTGCGGGTCGCCTGAATGCGCCCACCATCCAGCACCCAGGACCGGCCCAGCCGCAGATCCTGATAGTCCAGCGTAATTGCATCCAGTTCAACCGAGGTCAGGGCTGACAAGACAGGCGCCTGGAACACCTCATCCGAAGCCTCGATCAGCTGCGCCAGATTCGGAGCTTGCCCGACCGGCGCACTGCCCGCACCCACCGTCAGAGAAAGGGCTCCGTCCACACGCCTTGTCAAAGCGATCTGCGCGCCTTGCAGGATGATCCGCTTGGGCCGCACATGACCGCGCAGCAGCGGGCGCATAGAGAGGCTGGCCCGCAGGTCGGACACTTCGGCGATCTGCCGTCCGTCCGCGTCACTGATGCGGACATCGGTCAAACGCAATCGAGGACGCCAGCCTTCATGAATGATAAAGCTGACATCGCCGAACCGCACTTTGACGCCGCCCAGCGCCTGATCTAACCGAGTTTCAACCCGATCACGTAGCCAATCCGGCGCGTGCATGCGCTGCCCCACCACCATGAAGCCTGTGACCAGGGCCAGAAGAACAAGAATGAAGACACCGCGCAGTGTCCACAAGCCAGCAGTCCGTCGACGCGACCGACGTCGGGGCTTTTTAACCGAACCGGCGTCATCCTGCTGTTCTTGCTGGACCAATTTACGTCCCACGCCTTTCAACCTGCAAACGGAGCCCTATGATATGCGGCAACCGTTAATTTCCCAGCCGGAGTTTGAATATGCCCGAAGTCTCAGACATCGCACCCGACTTTACTCTGCCCCGCGATGGCGGCGGCGAGGTGTCCCTGTCGGAACAACGCGGCCGTGCCGTCGTTCTATTTTTCTACCCCCGCGATGATACGCCGGGCTGCACTAAGGAATCCATCGGTTTCTCGGAACAACTGCAAGCCTTTGCGGATGCGGGTGCTAACGTTTTCGGCATCTCGCGCGACACCTTGGCAAAGCACGACAAATTCGTCGCGAAGCACGGCCTGACCACGCCACTTTTGTCCGATGAGGGTCAGACCGTGTGCGAGGATTATGGCGTTTGGGTCGAAAAGAACATGTATGGGCGGAAATCGATGGGCATTGAACGTTCAACCTTTCTAATCGATGCCGAGGGCAAAATAGCCCGTATCTGGCGCAAGGTGAAAGTGCCGGGCCATGTGGACGAAGTGCTTGAGGCTGCGCGCGCACTCTGACCCTCTCGACCCGGGCGGGCATCAAGGGTATGACCCACGCGGACTGCAGCGTAAGGGGGCAAGCGTGTCAAAAACACTGACCGAAATGGCGACTGAGGTTTTGACCACATCGGTCGGACGCGAGAAAACCGCCCTGTCCAAACAATACGCCGTTGCCTGGTTTACATCCCGGCAGGGCGACGCGCCCAAGATCGAAGTGGGCACCGCCGAGCCACCGCTTTACCCTGCGCGGCCTGAAAAGCCCGAACTATTGTCGCCTCGGGATGTGCCCCGCCGCAGGCCCGGGTCCGAGGCGGGCCGTATCGCGCTGTTACACGCCGTCGCGCATATAGAGTTGAACGCCGTGGACCTGCATTGGGACATCATTGCCCGATTTGGCCATGTGCCGATGCCCATCGGCTTCTATGACGATTGGGTGAAATGTGCCGAAGAAGAATCGCGCCATTTCGAGATGGTCTGCGACTGCCTCGAACAGATGGGCAGCCATTATGGCGCCCTGCCCGCCCATGCGGGAATGTGGCGCGCCGCCGAGGACACCGCCGAGGACCTGATGGGCCGCCTTGCCGTCGTCCCGATGGTTCTTGAAGCGCGCGGGCTTGATGTGACCCCTGGCATGGTAGACATCTTCCGCAAGGCCAAGGCTGATGACGCCGTTGCCGCGCTTGAGGTGATCTATGCCGAAGAGGTCGGCCATGTTGCCTATGGCTCGAAATGGTTTCACTTTCTGTGCGGGCGCGAGAATGCGGATCCCAAGGATGTGTTTCACGCCCTTGTGCGCCGCTATTTCCACGGAGCGCTGAAACCCCCCTTCAACGAAGAGAAGCGCGCCGAGGCCGGACTGCCCCCTGATTTCTATTGGCCCCTGACCGAAGACCTGCCACCACCCGGAGTTGTATCAGACTGACAGCAAACGCCTGTTATCGGCAAATTCCCGCCGATCACGTGCGGTAAAACTCCGTTCATTGCGCTCGATTGGTTAACAAACTTGCCCGAATGCCCCGACCCCTTTATGCAATCGCGTCAAGGAGCGGCTACTCACTCACGACCGGCTCCGAGATATGGGGACAATTGAGGTAGGACGCGTGCGGACACGTCTGGCAATTAAACTACACTCACTGCTTGAGCGGCACTTTCCAGAGCGCCGGGTTTTTCTGAAATCTGACAATGATACACGGTTTATCCGGCTAAGTTCGGAGACCCAGATCGCCGCCGTC
Source organism: Ruegeria sp. AP7 (assembly GCF_056539905.1). NCBI lineage: Bacteria > Pseudomonadati > Pseudomonadota > Alphaproteobacteria > Rhodobacterales > Roseobacteraceae > Ruegeria > Ruegeria sp. AP7. The sequence continues at coordinate 50,841 of NZ_JBQFVT010000011.1, forward strand.
GCTGGTGTCGGGGTAATGGTCGCCTGGACCGCCATTGCCACGTCGATCCTGCTGATGGACAGTATTGGGTCTGGCAATTTCCGGGAACAAGCCAAGCGCGATCAAGCAACCTATCAAGAGCGCCTGAATATCCTGTCGGATGAACGTGATACGCGCGCTGCCGAGGCTTTGGCCGCCCATGACAGGTTCAACGCGGCGCTGGAACAGATTTCGGTCATGCAGTCCGAGTTGCTGGAATCCGAGAACCGCCGCCGCGAGCTGGAGACCGGCATCGAGGTTATCCAGACCACACTGCGCGCCACGATGAAACAGCGTGAAGACGCCCGAATTGAATTGGCCGAACTGCAACAAAGCGCCGGTCGGGATTCTGCGTATATGGCGGCATCGGCCAATCCCGCGCAAATGGCATTCATGACAGACGCTCTGGCTAGGACCGCTGCACAGCGCGACCAGATTGCAGCTGACGCACAAGGCGCGCTGCATCAGCGCGATGAGCTAGAACTTGAAATTCGTCTGATGCAGGAACGCAGCGACGAGATTTTCCGCCAGTTGGAAGAGGCCATGGTGATCTCGGTCGAACCCCTCGACAAGATGTTCCGCAACGCGGGCATGCCCACAGATCGTATCCTCGACGAGGTTCGTCGCGGATATAGCGGTATGGGCGGTCCGCTGACCCCTTTATCCCTTAGTACGCGCGGTGAGGAACTGACCCCCGACCAGATCCGCGCAAATATCCTGCTGGAACAGATGGACCAGCTGAACCTCTATCGCATCGCTGCCGAAAAGGCCCCCTTCGCCAGCCCGGTGCGTGCAGCGGTTCGTTTCACCAGCGGCTACGGTACGCGGCGCGATCCCAAGACCGGCGGTCGCCGCATGCATAATGGCGCTGATTTTGCCGGCCCCTCGGGCACCGATATCTTCGCGACTGCTGATGGTGTTGTCACTCATGCAGGCTGGCAATCGGGTTTCGGACGGCTGGTTAAGATCAAGCACGCCTTTGGGATTGAGACACTTTACGCTCATAACACCAAGGTACGCGTAAAGGTTGGTCAAAGGGTCTCGCGCGGGGATCATATTGCTGATATGGGTAGCACCGGACGGTCGACCGGCACACACTTGCACTACGAGGTCCGTGTGAACGGAAAACCTGTTAACCCAATGACTTATATCAAGGCTGCGAGAAATGTTTTCTAAGAGCAAAATCAACGAACCCGGATCGAAAGAGACTGAGGCAGCAAAACCAGCCGCACCGGCCACTCCGGCGGCTCCTGCACCGGCTGAAACCAAGGCGAGCACCCCGCCCAAGCCAAAGCCGCCCGCATCGGTCCTGTCCTCGGATCTTCACATCACCGGAAACCTGAAAACCTCGGGCGATATCCAGGTTGAAGGCACCGTAGAAGGTGACATCCGCGCCCATCTGCTGACCATCGGCGAAACTGCCACCATCAAGGGTGAAGTTACTGCCGATGACGTCGTCGTCAACGGCCGCATCGTGGGCCGCGTACGTGGCCTGAAGGTCCGCCTGACCTCGACCGCACGAGTCGAAGGCGACATCATCCACAAGACCATCGCGATCGAAAGCGGCGCCCATTTTGAGGGTTCCGTACAGCGTCAGGACGACCCGCTGAACCCCGGTCGCGGCGGCAAATCGGGTGCCAACCCTGCAGCAGAAGTCAAACAATAACGACAGGTCATTCTGTCCTGCTGAAACGCCGCGATCCTGATCGCGGCGTTTTTTTTGTTTCTCGGTTACAGAATAAGTCCTACACCGGTTGGGAAAATTGCACTCAACGGCCTGGAGGCTCAATGGAACTGGCAGATATTGTTGACCTCACCACATACCCGATCGAGGATGCGGAATTTTGCGCGAAACTCAGACAGTGCTATCAACGCGACGGTGTGCTGGAGATGCCGGGTTTTGTCAAAGAGGGCGCGATATCCTCGATTCGGGCCGAAGGTCTAGCCAATCGGGAAAAGGTTTATGCGAAGACCGAAAAACATACGGTCTATCTCAGCCCGAAGGACCCTGCCTACAATCCTGATCACCCGCGCAACAGGCTGGTTACATCCTCAAAAGGCTGCCTGACAGATGATCAAATTGCCGAATCCTCCGCCCTGCGGGCGTTATATGATTCAAATGTATTCCGCGCCTTTCTGTGCGACGTGCTGGAAGAAGACGCGCTGTATGAATATGCCGACCCGTTGTCGTCCATTAACCTGCATTTTGCCGAGCAAGGCCAAGAGTTGGGTTGGCACTTCGACAACTCTTCATTCGCGATCACTTTGATGGTGCAACCTCCGGAACAGGGCGGGTCATTTGAGTACGTTCGTGATGTGCGCAATGCAGATGCCGGTGAGATGAGCTTTGACGCGGTTGGAGACATCCTTAATGGCCGTACCCCGGTTAATAGGCTTGACGCCAGCGCTGGAACGCTGGTGTTCTTCCGCGGCCGGAATTCGATCCATCGGGTTGCACCAAACGAGGGTGAACAAACCCGTATTCTTGCCGTGCTCGCCTACAATACTGAACCCGGCATCTCATTATCGGAAAGCGCGCGCCAGACGTTCTACGGACGCACTGGATAGTTTCCACTCGCTGTGAAAGAGCCTAAGAATTTCCCCGCAAACGTCAGTTTCACAAAACGCACTTTATGAATTAGTCTTAAAACCATTGTTTTCTGGAGGACTTTTCATGTCATCGAAACTTATGGCTGAATTCTTTGGCACTTTTTGGCTCGTACTTGGAGGCTGCGGCAGCGCGGTTCTGGCTGCGGGCGTCGCCGATGTGGGTATCGGCTGGCTGGGCGTTTCCTTTGCCTTTGGCCTCACAGTGCTGACCATGGCCTACGCGGTCGGGCATATCTCGGGCGGGCATTTCAACCCGGCAGTCAGCCTTGGCCTAATGATAGGCGGGCGGTTCGACGCCAAAGATCTGATCCCTTATTGGATCGCTCAGGTGATCGGAGCCATCGCGGCAGCAGCCGTGCTCTATTTAATCGTAAGCGGAGCGCCGGGTTTTGAAGGTGTCGGAGGGTTTGCCTCGAACGGGTATGGCGAGGCCTCGCCCGAAGGTTATTCGATGATGTCCGCGTTGGTAATCGAAATCGTCATGACGGCCTTCTTCATCGTGATCATTTTGGGGGCAACGTCCAGCGGTGCTCCGGCAGGATTCGCGCCGATTGCCATCGGGTTGGGGCTGACGCTGATCCATCTGATTTCGATTCCAGTGACGAACACCTCGGTAAACCCTGCCCGGTCAACTGGCGTGGCGCTGTTTGCCGACGGTCCGGCACTAGCTCAGCTTTGGTTGTTCTGGGTGGCGCCCCTGATTGGCGGCGCAATTGGCGCGCTGATCTGGCGGGCGATGTCGTCCGACGACTGATCGGTCCGTTTCTGAAAGCCCCGGTCCGCTGTCGCGAGCCGGGGCTTTTTTCGTTCATTCGGTCACGGTGACCTTTTTCATCGCATCGGGCTGACCGATAACAGCACCGTTAGGGCCGTCGCCGCGCTTGATCGCATCGACTACATCCATCCCGTCGGTAACTTGGCCAACGACGGTGTATTGGCCGTTCAGGAACGGACCGGGCTCGAACATGATGAAGAACTGCGAGTTTGCGCTGTTGGGATCCTGTGCCCGTGCCATGCCGACAACGCCCCGGTCAAAATTGTAGTCCGAGAACTCAGCAGGCAGGTCTGGGCGATCTGACCCACCTGTTCCGGCGCGACGCATGTCCGCGCCTACGCGGCCATGTTGCACATCACCGGTCTGAGCCATGAAGCCATCAATCACGCGGTGAAACACAACGCCATCATACTGACCGTCAGCGGCCAGAGCGGTAATCTGCTCGACATGCTTTGGTGCAAGGTCTTCGAAGAGGTCGACCGTAACGGTTCCATTCGCCCCCTCGCCTTCGATTTCGATCTCAAGGCCTGTCGCCAGCGCAGGGCTGGCCAACACGACGAATGCAGCAGCCAGCTTATGCATCGGCGGCCACCTTCACGCTGATCATCCGGTCAGGGCTCGCAGGCGGCTCACCACGAACGATGGCATCCACATGCTCCATTCCATCGATGACACGACCATACACGGTGTACTGACCGTTCAGGAAATGGTTGTCCTTGAAGTTGATGAAGAATTGCGAGTTGGCCGAATCCGGGTTGGCCGAGCGTGCCGCGCCCAAAGTGCCGCGATCATGGGGCAGCTTCGAGAACTCGGCAGGTACGTTCGGGAGCGACGATCCGCCAGTGCCTGCCATGCGAATGTTGAAACCGTCTTCCATGTCGCCATGCTGTACGTCACCGGTTTGCGCCATGAACCCGTCGATCACACGGTGGAAGGCAACGTTGTCATATTCGCCACCACGCGCCAGCTCTTTCATGCGGGCCGAGTGCTGAGGGGCCACGTCGGGTAGCAGCTCGATAACGACATTGCCGTCTTTCAGCTCGATGATGATCGTGTTTTCGGGGTCTTTGATCTCGGCCATCTGGCCCTCCTGTCTTTGAAACTTGCGCAAATACCTATGACGCAGACGCGCGAATGCCAAGTGACGCATTGACCTGAAGGCAAAATGCAGGAAAAGAACCGCCTGAAACTGGATGTAATGGGCAAGGATAGACGCGATGGGCTGGAAAACTCTGGACGATATGGAACTGAACGGCAAACGGGTTCTGGTACGTGTGGATATCAACGTGCCCGTCGCGGATGGTGTGGTCACGGATGACACCCGCATTCAGCGCATCGTGCCAACCGTGCGCGATATCCTCGCCGCAAACGGCAAGCCGATCCTGCTGGCCCATTTCGGTCGGCCGAAAGGCGAACGCGTCGCCGAGATGTCTCTCAGGCAATTGGTCCCGGCGCTCGAGACCGCCTTTGGCACACCGGTTCGGTTCGCCGATGATTGCGTCGGTCCTGAGGCCGAAGCTGCCGCAGCATCGCTGGGTGCAGGCGAGGTACTGCTATTGGAAAACACCCGTTTCCATGCCGAAGAAACCAAGAACAGCTTGCCCCTTGCTGAAGGCATGGCAAAACTGGGCGATGTCTATTGCAACGACGCCTTCTCGGCCGCCCACCGCGCGCACAGCTCGACCGAAGCACTTGCCCGCCTGCTACCGGCCTGCGCCGGTCGTCTGATGCAACAGGAACTCAGCGCGCTTGAGGCTGCCTTGGGTGCACCCAATCGCCCCGTCACTGCCGTTGTCGGTGGCGCGAAAGTGTCAACCAAACTAGACCTGTTAGGCAACCTGATCGAGAAGGTCGATTACCTCGTAATCGGCGGAGGTATGGCCAATACCTTCCTGGTGGCCAAAGGGATCGACGTCGGAAAATCTCTGGCCGAACACGCCATGACCGACACCGCTGCAGAAATCCTGAACAAAGCCGAATCTACAGGCTGCACGATCGTCCTGCCGCGCGACATCGTCGTGGCCGAGGCATTCGAGGCAAACGCACCGCATCAGGTTCTGCCCGCGGATCAATGCCCTGCCGACGCCATGATACTGGACGCTGGCCCCGGAAGCGTCGAAGCCGTGGCCGAGGTGCTGGAGAAAAGCCAGACTCTGATCTGGAACGGCCCGCTTGGCGCGTTCGAGCTGACCCCGTTCGACGCCGCCACCAATGCCGCCGCGCTGCAAGCCGCGGCTTTGACCCGAGATGGCAAACTAACCTCTGTCGCGGGTGGAGGTGACACGGTGGCCGCGCTGAACGCATCGGGTGCAGCGGCTGAATTTTCTTATATCTCCACCGCAGGTGGTGCGTTCCTGGAATGGATGGAAGGTAAGGCCCTGCCAGGCGTCGCCGCTCTGGTTCGGTAAGCGCCCAACCCTCAGATTTGACCTTTTTATTCACAGGGGATTCACAAGCCGAATCACCTGTGACATAGTACCGGTAGATGCCCGCTAAGGGCACGTTTTGAGGCAGTTCGTTCTACGGTGGTTTACACGGTGACCCGTTCCTATCGACCCGGTCTTGGGGCATTCGCATTCTACTCGGTCGCCTTTATGTTAGGCGTCTATTTCACCTTTGCCGCCGTGCAGGGGGATTATGGCTTGTTCCGACGTGTGGAAATTGCAGCGGAACGTGACGCGCTGTCCCGCGACCTTACCCTGCTTCAGGATGAGATCGCGCGAATGGAAAATATGACCCGTCGCCTGTCCGACACTTATCTGGACCTCGATCTGCTGGACCAACAGGCGCGCTCGATCCTTGGCATGATCCGCGCGGACGAGATTGTCATTCGCTGATCAATGGAAATGAGGTTTAGAAGATAGTTACGGTTTTCTCGGCCCTTACGTCTTTGGAACATGGTAGCCGAACGCATCTATTTCTTCGCGGAATACTTCGGCCACCCGCTCTACAGTATTGAAACTCCAATCCTCGCCGTAGAACTGTTCGAATCTGCTGGATTGTCGAATTCCGGACTTTGCCCGCACCCCGTTCAACGAGATGCCATCAATCCCCAAGCTCTTCAAAAAACTTTCGAATTCATCCTGAAGATTGTCATATTGCAGCACTTTATCGACCGCGATCACTCCATCTTCAGAATAAAGGTGGAAATCCGAAAAATATCTCAGCTGTGCCTGGCAAAAACGTGAGAACTGTTCCGTCGGGCTTGTAATCTCGGTCTTTCGCTGGTGCATCCAAAAATAGAACGCTGAAACAGCCTTGTCCCATGGATTACGCTCAACGCAAAAACTTGTGCAATCATCGGCAAGATCAGACAGGTAACCCTTCACAATTTCAATTCCGGCATGCGGATTTCGCACCCGGATTTTACCACCTCCTCGTTCGCGCAGCATCTTCACCGATTTCAGGACTATTTTTCGCTTGCCACTTCGAAGGCTCTCTTCCTCTCTGGTAAGCGGAGAGGCAAAGTCTCCTGCCCTCAATAGTTGACCAAGAGCAATTTCGATGGAAGATCCTCCGGTTTTCTTGGTCTTTATGAACACCAGTTTTGGCTCTCTTAGGATCATCATGTTCGCCGGCCTGCATTAATTCTGCTGCGTCCTTCCTCGGTAATACCAAAATCGCAACTGATTCAATTGCACAAATTGATCGGCTGGCAGCGATGCAACTCAAGGTATTGCCCCCGCGTCACATTAGCACTCGCCAGAAGGGATTAAATGCTTTATGAGATAGTTTAACGCTAAACTATCTGTCCGAGAGGGGGAGATCGCCACGATGGCTGCGCGAAAAACCACAAAGAAACCAAACGTTTCTGCGGAAGAGCTTAAGACCTACTACCGCGAAATGCTGCTGATCCGCCGATTCGAAGAAAAGGCTGGTCAGCTTTATGGCATGGGTCTGATTGGTGGGTTCTGCCACCTTTACATCGGACAAGAGGCGGTCGTAGTTGGTCTTGAGGCTGCCGCCCAAGAGGGTGACAAGCGGATTACCTCTTATCGCGACCACGGACATATGTTGGCCTGCGGCATGGATCCGGGCGGTGTGATGGCCGAATTGACTGGTCGCGAAGGTGGCCTTTCAAAAGGTAAAGGCGGCTCGATGCACATGTTCTCGAAAGAGAAACACTTCTATGGCGGCCACGGTATCGTCGGCGCTCAGGTGCCATTGGGCGCAGGTCTGGCCTTCGCCGACAAGTACAAGGAAAACGGTGGCGTAACCTTCACCTATTTCGGTGATGGCGCGGCCAACCAGGGCCAGGTTTATGAGACGTTCAACATGGCGGCGATCTGGGATCTGCCGGTTGTCTTTGTGATCGAGAACAACCAATACGCCATGGGCACGTCGCAGACGCGTTCGACCTCAACCAAAGACATCTACCATCGGGGCGAGGCGTTCGGCATCCCCGGCGAGATCGTCAATGGCATGGACGTTCTGGCGGTCAAAGCTGCTGGTGAGAAGGCCGTCGCCCACTGCCGCGCTGGCAAGGGCCCCTACATCCTCGAGGTCAAAACCTACCGCTATCGCGGCCATTCGATGTCCGACCCAGCTAAGTACCGCACGCGCGAAGAAGTTCAGAAGGTCCGCGAACAAAGCGACCCGATCGAACACGTGCGCGAGCTGCTGCTAACCGGCAAACATGCGACCGAGGATGACCTGAAGGCGATCGACAAAGAAATCAAAGAAATCGTCAATCAAGCCGCTGAATTCTCGAAAGAAAGCCCGGAGCCGTCGCTGGATGAGCTCTGGACCGACATTTACGCCTGAGAGGACGAATAAGACATGGCAACCGAAATTCTCATGCCCGCCCTTTCGCCCACGATGGAAGAGGGCACACTGGCCAAATGGTTGGTTAAGGAAGGCGACACCGTATCCTCGGGCGACATCATGGCCGAGATCGAAACTGACAAGGCGACGATGGAGTTTGAGGCCGTCGATGAAGGCATCGTCGGCAAAATCCTGATCGCTGAAGGCACAGAGGGGGTCAAAGTGAACACCCCTATCGCCGTGCTTGTGGAAGAAGGCGAAGACGCCTCGGCCCTGCCCGCGGCTGCACCCGCGGCCGCAGCGGTGACCGAGGCCGCCCCAGCGGCGGTTGAGGCCCCCACTTCTGCCACTGCCCCTGCTGCGCCGGTGGTCGACCTGTCGCCCGACTGGCCCGCAGATGCAGAGATGAAGTCCGAAACCGTCCGCGAAGCACTCCGCGATGCGATGGCCGAAGAAATGCGCGGTGATGAAGATGTCTATCTGATGGGCGAGGAAGTCGCCGAATATCAGGGCGCGTATAAAATCTCCCAAGGTCTGCTCGATGAGTTCGGCGCCAAGCGTGTCATCGACACTCCGATCACTGAGCACGGCTTTGCCGGTATCGCGGTCGGCTCAGCGTTCGGCGGTCTGAAACCAATTGTCGAGTTCATGACCTTCAACTTCGCCATGCAGGCGATTGACCAGATCATCAACTCTGCCGCCAAGACGCTTTATATGTCTGGCGGTCAGATGGGTTGTCCCATCGTGTTCCGTGGCCCCAACGGTGCCGCCGCCCGCGTGGCTGCTCAGCACAGCCAGGACTACGCCGCGTGGTACATGCAGGTGCCTGGCCTCAAGGTGGTGATGCCCTATTCCGCAGCCGACGCCAAAGGCCTGCTGAAATCGGCCATCCGTGATCCGAACCCGGTTGTGTTCCTTGAAAACGAAATCCTCTACGGCCGCTCCTTCGACGTGCCGCAAGTGGATGACCTTACCATCCCGCTGGGCAAGGCCCGCATCTGGCGCGAAGGCTCGGACGTGACCATCGTCAGCTTCGGCATCGGCATGCAATATGCGCTGGAAGCCGCCGACAAGCTGGCCGAGGACGGCATCAGTGCCGAGGTGATCGACCTGCGCACTATCCGCCCGATGGACACCGGCGCGATCATCAACTCGGTGATGAAAACCAACCGTCTTGTGACCGTCGAAGAAGGCTGGCCGCAAGGTTCCGTTGGTAGCTACATCAGCTCGGTCGTGATGCAGGAAGCGTTCGATTATCTCGACGCACCGGTCATCACCCTCACCGGCAAAGATGTTCCGATGCCATATGCAGCGAACCTCGAAAAGCTGGCGCTGATCACCACAGACGAGGTGATCGCAGCGGTGAAACAGGTGACCTACCGGTAATGGAGATCAGGGGCCGCGATCCAGCAACCGAATGCTACCGTGTCGAGATCGATCTCGACGACCGGACCGTGCGGGCGCTTGTGCCCGAACGGCTTGCGGCGGATATGCGGTTGATCGGCGCGCGCCCCTCGCACCAGACCGCCTATGTCTGGATGGCGGAGAACAAAGATAAAATCGAGGCTGCGATTGCGACGCTCGCACGCGGCACCGGGCGCCCCAAAGCGCCCTTTGACCAAATTACTCTGATTGAGGAGCGCTGAAATGCCCACCGAAATCCTGATGCCTGCCCTGTCCCCGACGATGGAGGAAGGCACACTTGCAAAATGGCTCGTCAAGGAAGGCGACACCGTCTCCTCAGGCGATCTTTTAGCCGAGATCGAAACCGACAAGGCAACAATGGAGTTTGAAGCTGTTGACGAAGGCACCGTCGGCAAAATCCTTATTCCTGAGGGAACTGAAGGCGTTAAAGTCAACACCGCGATCGCAGTCTTGCTTGAAGACGGCGAAAGCGCTGATGATATCGCAACCACGCCAACCGCCGCTCCCGCGGCTGCGCCAGCAGCTGCAGCGGGCAACGAGGCTGCCGCACCAGCGGCACCCGAGGCGCCCGCCCCTGCCCCGGCAGCGCCGGCCAAAGCGGATGGCGGTCGTATCTTCGCCTCCCCCCTTGCTCGTCGGATTGCCGCACAAAAAGGCCTGGATCTGGCACAAATCTCAGGTTCTGGTCCTCATGGTCGTATCGTCAAAGCCGATGTGGAAAGCGCCACAGCCGCACCTGCAGCGGCACCAGCGCCCGCTGCTGCGGCCGCTCCAGCCGCCGCTGCGCCTGCAGGCCCATCGGCAGACGCCGTGGCCAAGATGTATGAAGGTCGCGAATACGAAGAGATCAAACTCGACGGCATGCGCAAGACCATCGCCGCGCGTCTGTCTGAGGCGAAGCAGACCATCCCGCATTTCTACCTGCGCCGCGACATCAAACTGGATGCACTACTCAAGTTCCGCAGCCAGTTGAACAAGCAGCTTGAAGGCCGCGGAGTGAAGCTCAGCGTCAACGACTTCATCATCAAAGCCGTCGCCAACGCGCTGCAGCAAGTGCCCGAATGCAACGCTGTCTGGGCGGGCGACCGGGTTCTGCAACTGAAACCTTCGGATGTGGCTGTTGCCGTCGCCATCGAGGGTGGTCTGTTCACTCCGGTCCTGCAAGATGCCGACACCAAATCACTGTCGGCGCTCTCGACCGAGATGAAAGACCTCGCCGGTCGCGCCCGCGAACGCAAGCTGGCGCCGCATGAATACCAAGGCGGCACTTTCGCCGTTTCGAACTTGGGCATGTTCGGCATCGACAATTTCGATGCCATCGTGAACCCGCCGCATGCCGGTATTCTCGCAGTCGGCACTGGCCTCAAGAAACCCGTTGTCGGAGATGATGGAGAGTTGACGGTCGCCACCGTCATGTCCGTCACCATGTCGGTTGATCACCGGGTCATCGACGGCGCGCTTGGCGCTCAGCTGCTGCAAGCCATCGTCGATAATCTGGAAAACCCGATGGTCATGTTGGCCTAAGCCAGCTGGAATACGCACAAAAAAGGCCGCCTCGAACCCCGAGGCGGCCTTTTTCGTTTAATAACTCAGATTTACTGGTCTTTCCCCAGCATATGATCCATCGAGATCGAAGGTTGATCGCACCCGGCCTCGCCCACGATCTTGGCGGGAATACCCGCAACCGTCGTGCACGGTGGAACCTCTTGCAGCACCACAGAACCCGCCGCGATACGGCTGCAATGGCCGACCTCAATATTGCCCAGAACCTTAGCACCAGCGCCGATCAGAACTCCATCACCAATCGTGGGATGGCGCTGTTCTTCTTCCTTGCCGGTCCCGCCCAGTGTTACCGAATGCAGCATCGAGACATTGTCACCCACAACGGCAGTCTCACCGATCACGATGGAATGCGCATGGTCAATCATGATGCCCTTACCAATCCGCGCGGCGGGATGGATATCGATCCCGAAAATCTCGGATGACCGCATCTGGAAGAAATAGGCCAGATCATGCCGTCCCTTCTTCCAAAGCCAATGGGCCACACGGTAGGCCTGCATCGCCTGATAGCCTTTAAAATACAGAATCGGCTGCAGCAGACGGTGGCAGGCCGGATCGCGCTCATAGACTGCCATCAGGTCTGCGCGCGCGGCTTCGAGCAGCGCTTTGTCGTCGGCATAAGCCTCGTCCACTATCTCGCGCAGCACCATCATCGACATCTCGTTCGAGCACAGCTTGGCCGAGATGCGATAGGAAAGCGCCCTTTCCAGGCTGCGGTGATGCAGTATACAGGCATGCACCAATCCGCCCATCAGTGGCTCTTTTTCAACGGCCGCGTGGGCTTCAGAGGTTATGCGGTCCCAAACGGGATCCACTGGCGTCACTTGGCTGCGCGTTTCGAACATGGCTTTTCATCCTTTGCTGCGCTTAGAATAGCCATCTAGTGGCAAAAACGCCAAACGCAAACCCTTGATGCACAGTGCAACAAAAAATGAACTCAGCTGAACTGGAGCAATTCCGGCAACTCATCCACCAACGCCTTGGCGATCTGGCCACGCAATCCGCAGCCGGCCAAGAAGCTCAATCGATTGTGGAACTGGATCAACAGGCAGTTGGTCGACTTAGCCGAATGGATGCCCTTCAAAATCAGGCGATGGCGAAAGCCCAGCAGGTTCGGCGGAACACCGAAGTTCATCGTCTTCAGGCTGCGCTTGTCCGGATGGAAGAGGACGAGTTCGGCTATTGCGAAGATTGCGGCGAGGAAATTGCCCACGGTCGGCTAAAATTGGACCTTGCCGCATCCAAATGTGTCAGCTGCGCGACTGCTTAATCTGAAACCGGATCAGTTTTAGCAGAACCATCTCGAAACACTGGCAATATTGCAGATCATCGAAACTTGGTTCATCTGCCAGCGGTCGACTGCGTGCAGCCGCCATTAGTGAGCCATTGCCGTAAACCGGATGCAGCCGACCCGTTCTGGCGACGTGCTGATCTGACAGTTCGGCCCCAGAGATCAAAAGGGTGCTCAACTGATCACGGTCGGCTAGCGGCGCAGCCAGCAAAGCCCGCGCCGCTGCGCTGATATCTCCGTGCAGGACCGGTCTCACAGTGCCTTAGCCTACCGAAAGATGTGCAAACGCACCGGGCCCATAAGTGGCTGAGACTTGCGCGATCGCGATGTCGTAAGCTCCGCTCAGCCCATCGTCGAACTTCATCGCGGCGGAATACTGCCAGACCGGAGCACTAGTAACCGTCTCGCGCAGCAAAGCGCCTTCGGCGAACACGCGAACTAGATATACCTCACTTTCTTCCCCCAAGGGCACTTCGAGCCCGCCCCAGTCATCGCCATCGATCCGTGTCCGGCGCACCCAAGAGATGTCGTCGCCCGAGCCCGTCACAGAGACTCGCAAATGCACCGGCGAATAAGGCCTCAGCCCATTGCCGTCGAACGCTTCGACCAGATGTTCATAGGCCGGGTCCTCATAGCCGCGTGTTGCCGGGCCGATGCGGTAATGCTTGGCCACGCGCCGTTCGGTGCGCAGCAATCCGGTCTGATAAACACGTTCATCCAGCAGCACAAAGGTTGACCCTTCTGGCCAGATATCGGGCATCAAGGCATCCGTACCCAACTGTCCGCGCAGGCGGCCTGATAGGTTATACACGCCGGTCTCCTGCAGGTTGGCTTCGGAAAACTGGAACAATTCCCAATTGCCGGGCGTTCCGTCCCCGATGGCGGCCAGATTAGCACCACTCAACAACGCTGAGCGTGGACGAGACTCTAACACGCCATCGATGAGATTGACCCGCAGCGCAGCCCCTTCATCCCAGAGCCCGGCCTCAGCGCGCCGCAGCGGTGTCTCGGTGAATCCAATTACCGCCTGCCCTGCGATCACCTGATGCAGCGTATAGTCCTCATCCTGTGGGGCTGAATAGACGGCCACGCTGCCGGGCCACGGCTCGGCCGAGATTGCAAGATAAGGTGCATGGGGCGCTTCGGATCCGGTGATCAGCGGCAGGTCCATGAACACCGGTAAGACGGGCATCGGCGCGATGAACGGTTTGGCCGCAGCTACATCGTCCAGCACGTCGGACGGCGTATAGACGCCGGGTTCAATCCGTACTGCATCGGCCAATTGCATCTCGGCCGGTTCCAGCCGGTCAATCCGATATAGCGTTCCGTCCCCAGCATCCGGCAAACGAACCACATCGCCAGCCCCGACATGCAGCAGCGAGGGCGGCAGAGCAAAGCGCGCCGTCTCGCGCGAGATGCGGGATTCGCTCAGCCAGCGTTCGACCGTCTGACGCCCCTCAGCGCGGGTCATCGACAGAGGCATTTCGTTGACGGCGACCGAATGGGTTCTGTCATCGGGCAAGACGGCCTCTTCCGCGACGACATCATGGTTGGCATCCGATTGGACGAACCGTAAAAGGACACGCCCTGTCATCTCAGCCTCTGCCTCGCGGCGATGTTCCACCGGTCCATCGATATCCGAGCTGATCGCGATTTGCTCGGGATCCAGATCTACAGCCTGACGCCCATCCCGCGTTCTGAACTTCAGCACCCCGTCTCGCTCGATCGCGTCGAACCCATAGCGCAGCATCAGGGGTTGCAAAGCCTGCCGGGCGTTCATCACCTCTTCGACCGCATAGCCGCGCACCACGCCATACAGCTCTGAGACATCGATGGCCGTCACCCCCGCCTTGTGACAGATTTCTGTCACAACCGAGGCCAGTGTCCGCGACCCGGACCGCCCGTTCAGCCAATGCCCGCGCGCGTAGTTGTCTCCGTCAGACCACTGCGACCTCAGGTTTGGAAAGGTTGGGAAGGGTCGTGCATCCCAGGCCCAGACAAAGGCGTTCGACATGTCCACCATCGGGCCATCATAGATGTCCGATACCGGGTTAATCTCAGGATCGCTCCAATAGCCCAGAACGGCCCGGAGGTACTGGACCATGATAAAGTCGTCTCGCACCCCATTGGAATAGTTCGGTAAATCCGATTCCGACGATTTGGGGTCCAGAAACTTGTTCGGCTGGTTCGTGCCTTTGTCGATGGCCGCGCATCCCAGTTCTGTAAACCAGATCGGCTTGGACCCCGGCACCCAATCCGTAGAGGTTTCCTGCCGGGTGCCACCGATCCGCTCATGATGTCGGTTCGCCCACCAGTTGCGCACATCCTTGTACCGCCAAACCCATGGCTCGCCATTGGCGTCATCGGTGATCGGGCTTCGGATCTGCGCTTCGGCCTCTTCGGGCGAAGCATAGTACCAATCATACCCCTCGCCGCCCTCGATATTGCCACGCAGATAGTCGAGGTCATAGATCGACCCGTTCGACGCCTCAGCGTCCAAATGCGAGGCGCCATCCCGCCAATCGGACAGCGGCATACAATTGTCGATGCCGACAAAATCGATGTTCTCATCAGCCCAAAGCGGATCAAGGTGAAAATACCGATCACCGGTGCCATCCTGCGGTTGATACCCGAAATACTCGGTCCAGTCGGCGGCATAGCCGATCTTGGTCTCCGGCCCCAATATAGCGCGAACTTCCGCCGCCAAAGACCGCAGTTCCGCAACCGCGGCAAAACCTGACGCGCCGCGGATTTGTGTCAGACTGCGCATCTCAGACCCGATGCAGAAGGAATCCACACCTCCTGCGGCCTTGCACAAGGCCGCATAATGCAAAATGAACCGACGCAATCCCCATTCGCTGGGACCGCGATAGGTCACACTGCCACTGCTGAAGGTAAAGTGTGACGCGCGAGCCGTACCAAAGAACGCCGCCACCTGCGCATCCGCTTCGGCAGTTTGATCCGGTGAGCCCAGCCGCCCCGGAGCCACATCCAGCGTGATCCGTCCCCGCCACGGCAAATGCGGCTGATCAAGAGCATCAGACCATGGATCAGGCAGGCCGTTGCCCTCTGATTGCTCCATCAGAATGAACGGATAGAACATGACTCGTTTGCCCGAATTCTTCAGATGCCGGATCGCCTGCACCACCGCCGCATCAGCCGGGGTGCCGCCATAGATCGGGCGCCCATCTTGCCATTTCACTTGCCCTGCCACAGTTCGGGACAGACCCGAAACACTCCAGGGCATGTTTGCGCCCTCAATATTCTTGCGTTCGACCTTGGGGCGGATCTGGCATTCTCCGCAGCGCAAATCATTGCCGAACCACGACACGATCAACGACGCTGCCTCGCACCCCGGCAGTTCTTTGCTCAGCGCGCGGTTCGAGGTCAACAGATCGGACTTGCCCGACGGCGAGTTGACATTCGCCGCCCAACTACGGCCCCGGCCCTTGGTGTAATTGACTTGGGATGAAGCCAGCGCGTACTCGCCTGTTCCCGGCATCAGCGCCACGCCTTTAATGATCCGAGACAGCGCGACTGCGGCATCCGGCATCTCGTCTTGTTCTTGCCGTACCACCTCAAATGAGAATTGCGGTACACGGTTGCCAAAAGGGCCCAGCGCTAGATCCTCGATCACCACATAAGCCGTACCGCGATAGGCGGGCACCGTGCCTGTGCCTTCAACCGCCTCAATCAGTGGATCGGGCAATTGATCGTGATCCCCACGATAAATCCGCATATTCAGCGTTTGGCGCCCGACCTCATCGCCATCGGCCCAGACGCGTGTGATATCCGCGACCTGGCCCGCGCCCACGGCAATCGCCAGAGAAACCGAATAGCTGTAGCTATGGGTGGTGGTTGTCGTCGTCACCTCAACGGGCTTGGGCTTCCCTTTGCCCCCGCCACCACCGCCCGAAGTTTGTGTTGAGGTCGATGTAGAGCGGGTTTCCAGAAAATCCGATGCCCAGATGACCTGTCCGCCGATACGCATCCGGCCATAGACTGTCGCGACGGTCGCACCCTCGCCGGTCTCGGTCAGACGGAAGCGATCCAGACGTCCGGTTTCAACGACCTCACTGCCGCCCCCCATGACTGACTGGCCATCAGCCGGTTGTCAATCACCCGCCCCAGTGTCGCCCCCACCGCACGACCAATCACAGCTGTCGACAGCCCTGCGACCGAGCCCCCGATCGAGCCCCCAATTGCCGCCCCGGCGGCAGACAGAACTAATGTAGCCATCAGAGGTCCTCCAGCGGGAATTCGAAACAGGCGACAACGCGGCGACGCCACGGTTCGCTCAGCGTGTTTTCAACAACACCATGCCCGGTATAGGCGTGGATGAACCGCAACGGATCATGGGCGCTGACGATGCCCAGATGCTTGGCCACCGCCGCGTCCCGCATCCGAAACAGCAAAACATTCCCCGGGGCCATCTCCTCGGGCGATTTCTCGATGAGATGGCGGCGGGCCGCAGCCCACATGCGTTCCTCGCCCTGCGGTTCTGACCAGTCCATGCTGTAGACCGGCACCGCCTCAGGCTCATGCCCCATCACCGCGCGCCAAACGCCCCGCATCAGGCCCAGGCAATCCGCCCCGGCCCCACAGACAGACGCTTGATGGACGTAGGGCGTACCCAGCTACGCCCGCGCTTCTTCAACGATTTCTGCTTATTCCGCATCACCGCCGGCTCCCCCCTTTGTGTTGACTGCTGCGCTTGGACACGGCCATGACCTAGTCCTCGTGCGGCAGGTCGGGGAAGCCCTGAAAATTCAGCATGTTGTTGAACTTCAACTGGCAAGTGGTCATGCGTTTGTCACACCCTGCGGTCAACTGAACCCGGTCCCCTGCCGCCAGCCCGCCGCCAATCGACGACCACAGCGTAACAACGCGCCCATCTCGCGCCGGTTCATCCAGCTTGATCGAAGCCCACAGGCCCAGCGCAGCCCCGTCCAGCATGGCCAATTGTAATATTTAGCAGTTCGTTGGATATTTAATCCAATTCCTTTGCAATCGTCGCCAAGTTCTTGTGATTTCGTGCCATGGCAATTGTCTGCGTTTCACATGCCCCCACGTGTGCTTCAAATTGAAGAGGCCACCCGATGAATGAAAACGAACCTGCACCTTCCGGACACTCCGATACGAACTATAGTTGGACCAAGGAACCTACTGCCGCTGACAAGCACGTCTATGAGGTGTTTGCCTCCAACGTAGTCGTTCTTGTGCAGCTGCTTGATGACTACAAAACAATGATGTCGCCGGATGTCCACGCAAGGCTGTTTTCTTCGCTGCTGACGCTGTCCCGGCTGCTCGGCGAATACGAGGATAATTGGAGTCAAGAGTACCCAATGTCGAGAACCTGATTGCGCCAGTAATCTATCAACCCTCAAAGCGCTCACAAACTCCGCACCCTCGGCCGCCGATACGCCCCTGCAGACCACACCACCGGCTCACGCAGCGCCCAGATCAGCGCGCCGAGGCAGTAGGATGAGTCCTGCCATTTAAACCCGCGCGCGCTAATCTAACATATCTTAGCTTCTAGCGCGTCCAGCCAGATCATGGGTCAACTGATCACCTCTCTGTCCAATTTTTTGAAAGGATTTATCGTGGAAAACGTTAAAGCCTTGGAAGAGGGGTCTAGAGAGCACCAAAAATGCCCAAAGTTGATCTCTACTGGGCGCTTCGCGAGCAAATCGCAATCGATCGGGAAGAAACCAAACCCGTTCCGCAAGTTTATCAACACAAAGATTCAAGAACTTTTGCTGGTGAGACACTCTGGCCTTACCAAACTAGAACCTTTGCTTCGTTGTAGGATAACATCGGCTTCGCCGCTTTAACCTTCTTGAGATCCGCGATAAGTTCCGGAAAAAGAGCCTTAATTTCCGCTAAGTCCTTGTGACCAAGCTGATCGCCAATAAATAAGCTCTCCGCGACAATCCCATTTGCAAGAACCATTTGATGTTCTTGCAGCAAAATGTGGTGGTAAGTGACTTCGTTGTCGGAACAATCCACAGTGATTCCGGGCAATCCGATCAACGCCTTGGCCGGAACCAAGACTTCTTGTTCACCAAAAAACAGTTCTGCCTGATGACCTTTTATCAACAACCGATGTTGCTGAGATACCTGCAAAGCCCTCTCGTTTTCTAAAGCACCATTCTCTATGATTACTGGCCTAAGCGATGGATTTCGATGGAACATATATCGCGTGACTACTCGACTTCCTTTCCAAAGAATTGGCATTTTGTTGCCGGAAGCGGTTACAACACTGTTCCCCGGTAACAAAGACTCAACCGGCACTTCGCCCTTAGGTGTTTGGATTAGGGTGCCACTTACGAAACAAGGCGGATTACTGGGATCAAGGTCGTTTTCCGTTATTTTCCAGTTACCTGTTCGCATCGGGCCTGTCGGGTTTGCCGTATCGTAAGCATACACCTGCCCCCCAACCTGAATAAACTCGCCAGATTCACCTGTGCCACGATAGTTCCCCTGGCCAAGATAGGTGTATGGTTGGAATGTTTGACCACCGTCGAAAGAAATGGTCGACCCATCAATAATGGCAGGTACCGTGGTGTCCTGTACGATCAGGTCTCCCTGACCGGTTTCATTAACAGTGTGCGCCAATATATCGAACGGCACCAAATTCTCCTTTCGACGTCGATCGCAGAACGGGCGGTGCCATTGTATTCAATAATCTGCATTTCTAAAGATGTAACTCCTGATTCACTTTCAACTTTAAGTCATTGAGCGCGGATTGCCGGAAGCAAGAATACTGATGCGATTACAATGCCCTCACCCTAGGCCGTCGATACACCCCCGCGGGCCCCACAACCAGCTCGTGCAACGCCCAGACCAGCGCGTCGACCCGGTCAGGCGAGCCCTGCCCCTCGAACCCGCGCGCGGTCATCTGGTACATCTGCTCCTCCAGCGCGTCCAGCCCGGCCACATGGCGCACCCGCCCCTGCTCATACAGGGCTGCAACGGGCTCGGCTCGCGCGACCTTGCCGCGCGACGCCCGCACCGCGCGAAAAGGCGCCAGAGGGTCCACCTGCCGCACGACCTCTTCCACCAGTTGCCCGCCCTGATTGACCTCGGCCACCAGCCGTTCGGCCCCAAACTCATCCATCGCGTCAATCGCCGCCTGCGCCCAACCCGCCGGACCAACGCCCTGAACCGTCCGGTCGGCCAGCACAAGGGCGCGCCACTCCTCGGGCGGCCCCTGAACCTGCGCGCCGACGACCACGATCCCGCAGGCATCCGCATTAGACCCCGCCGTCACCGCCGGGTCCAGCGCCACCACAATCCGGTCCAGCTCAGGCACCTGCGCACAGCGCGCCGCCTCCAGCATCGAACCCGTCCACAACGCGCCTTCGGCATCCGACAAAAGCACCCCGTCCAACTCCTGCCGCCCCAGCCGCGTGCCTGCATAGCGCGCGCGTACCTCTTCCAAAAAGGAACCCGCCAGATTGGCTCGGTTCGCCTCGGTCGGTGCGTGGGTTTGCACCGTCGAAGGCGATGCCAGAAGCTCCTTCAAAACCGTCACATTGCGCGGCGTGGTGGTCACACAGACCCGCGGCCGCTCGCCTAACCGCAAAGCAAATTGCAACATATCCCAGGTCTCCCCCGCCTTTTTCCATTTGGCCAGCTCGTCTACCCAGGCCGCATCGAACTGAGGGCCGCGCAGCCCCTCAGGATCATGTGCCGAAAAGGCCTGCGCCTCGGCTCCGTTTGGCCAGACCAGCTTGCGTTCAGACGCCTTCCAAACAGGCCGCCGATCCGGCGGAGAGCATTGCAAAATCCCGCTATCGCCAAAGATCATCACACAGCGCACCTGATCGAATGTCTCACCGACCAAAGCAACACGACACGCCTCCCCCCGATCCAGCGGCAAAGACCCCTCGACCATCGACCGCACCCACTCGGCCCCGGCCCGCGTCTTACCCGCTCCGCGTCCGCCCATGATCACCCATGACCGCCAGTCGCCCTCGGGCGGCAACTGATGCGGCAGCGCCCAGAACTCTAACAGGAAAGGGAGGGCGCACAGCCCCCCCTCCCCGATCTCACTCAGAAATCTGTCCTGCACCGCAACAGGTGCGGAGGCGAGCCAGCCTGCACCCGATCTCAGATCGTGCCCGATCAAGGTCGAGCGCATAGCCCCCTTGGGCAATTCCGGCTTGTCTGTGATGTTGTTCGACAAAGCTTGTCTCCACTTTCTGGCAACTGCGGATCAGCCCCTCTAGCTGACCCAGTTGCTTGCCTGTTCCGGCAAGGTCTGCATCCTCCCCGGCACTGATCTGTTTTCGCAGTTCTTCCGCTGCCTGGCGCAGATCGCGAATGGACCTTTCGAGCGACCGCAACAAATCAGCCGTCTGAGAGATCCGCTCTTCCGGGGTAATCAAAGTCATGTTTGCCTGTGACCTCATGCGTGAGTTTTTTCCGCACGAGAGAAACGAAAAACGGCCACCGGGTCACCCCGGGGCCGTTGCCCACTTCTTCTAGCATGACACAACCTATACGAGAAACCGCTCGCCAAGTCAAGGATTCATGCAACAGCCGCAACACCCAACGTACTATAAATATTACTTTTTATTAAACTCTAGCCAAGAACTGGTCCGCCATTCCAGCGTCATCTCAGGCCGATCACCCTATGACACTTGGTAATATCGGCATCAATTCGTAACCTATACGCATCGCGTATCATCTATGGGGCATCGAAACGATGACAGTCGCATTAGATCAAAAGCGTTTCGCTGCCATTTTGGTCATGGATGTCGTTGGGTATTCGCAACTAATTGAGGCGGATGAACTGGGAACCGTGCGAGCGGTGCGGAGTCTACGAAATCGGATCATCCTCCCTGCATTAGAGGCATCGGGAGGGAGATTGGTCAAGACAATGGGCGACGGGTTCCTGGCTGAATTTGGTACAGCAGATGCAGCAATGACTTCGGCGCTCGAGATTCAAAATGCCTGCGTTGAACAAGCACGCGCGGCGCCAGCAGATCGGCGACTATTCCTGCGCATGGGCGCCCATATCGGCAACGTCATTATCGAAGGTGAAGACATCCTCGGCGATGGTGTCAATATCGCTGCCCGTCTCGAAGGGCTAGCACACCCTAGTGGCATCGCGGCTTCTTCCGAATTTGCGCATGCCCTACAGAAAGGTCTTGTTGCTCATCTGGATCAGGATGGGCAACACACCGTTAAGAATATCTCGCGCTCACTGACGGTATGGCGTTGGGCAGCGGATCGTGAATTGCAGCATACCGAGCCCAATCAATCTTTTTCCCCGCCAACGGTTGCTGTCCTTGCGTTTCTGGATCACGCCCCTGATCCCGACCAGTCATTCTTTGCCGAAGGTCTCGCCGAAGACATCATCTCTGCTCTGCAACATATGGGCCGCCTCCCTGTTATCGCCAGCGCGTCGAGCCTCATTATCGATCCCGCTCTTTCGCCGCAGGATGCGGCGCGCGTTCTAGGTGCCCGATATTTGGTCAAAGGAACGGTTCGGCGCGCTGGCAAGCGCATTCGGGTTACAGTTGAGCTGATCGAGGGTGACACCGGACATTCACTTTGGTCCGAAAAGTATGACCGTGATTTCAAGGATCTTTTCGGAATCCAAGACGATATCACTTTGCGCGTTGTCACCGCGCTCGATGTGGAACTGGTCGAGGGTGAGATTGACCGCCTGCGCAAGCAGAGACCACGCCACTTGGGCGCTTGGGAACTCTATCTGCGTGGCATGGCAAATCTGCGCAACGCGGCGCTGCAGGACCTCAAAGAAGCGCAAAGGGACTTTTGTGACGCCATCGATATTGAGCCGGACTATGGCGAGGCCTGGGCGGCTCTAGGCTGGGCCTACCTAAAAGAGTATGGCTTTGGCTTGTCAAAGAACCGTGACACAGCCCTCGAAAATGGGTTCGATGCTGCGCGAAAGGCTCTGTCTCTTTCTAAAAAATCGCCATTCGCCCATTACGTTATGTCCACAGCCTATGTCTGGCGCGGAGAAAAAGAACTCAGCCTCAATGAGCTTGAGCATGCAATTCGGCTGAATCCCTATTTCACCCGCGCAAAAGTCGCATATCACAACCGAAAGGAATTGGCCGATCCTTCACAGGGATTGGAAGCCGCCGAAGAGATTCGAAAGGCGCTAGCTCTTTCACCGCGCGAACCTGACCGCGCATTTTATTTCTGGTCCATCGCACGCATCAACCTAGTGGCAGGTGAAGCGTTTGATGCACTTGACTGGGCCGATCGCGCTGTCAGCACACGCCCGACCGACGCCAATATGGTGTATCGTCGTGCGATCTGCCTTGCAGCGCTTGACCGGGTGGACGACGCATCAAAAGCTTTGGTCACATGCGAGCAGCTTTCACCTGGAAGTGTCGCGCGCCTTAGTAAATGGTGTCCGTATGAGGACGAACGGGACGACATCCTTTTTTCTGGCCTGGTGCGCCACGGGTTAATCGATCGCAGTTAAACCAGTGTTTTACTGTCTCATCTCCGTAATGTTTGCTTGACAATCGTTCTTCCAACCCGCATGTGCCCCTCAAACAGCGCTACCGCGTGAGCACGTGGGCGACACCGCCCCCCAACAGCGCCCGATTCACCCATAGTTCCCCATCACGCAGGGTTCTTGACGCGACAACCAGATGCTGCAGGAAACGCCTGCGCGTCCTGAGGTTTCGCACAACCCCTGCCGGTCGCGGATGCGGCCCATCACGACTTGCCCGTGGGCCATTGCCTCGGGCTGTAAAGGATAGTTATTTGTTCGACTTTGACATGCTGGGCCTCGCGCCCGCTCTGAATGATGCGCTCAAACGCGCCAACTTCACTCAACCGACCCCAATCCAGAACCAGGCGATCCCGCTGGCGCTGAACGGTCACGATATCCTCGGCCTTGCGCAGACCGGTACAGGTAAAACACTGGCCTTCGGTCTGCCGCTGATCGACCACCTGCTGGCTCAGCCCGGTAAACCTGCGCCAAAAACCGCCAAGGCGCTGATCCTTGCGCCTACACGCGAGCTGGTTAATCAGATCGCCGACAGCCTGCGCAACCTGACCAAAAAGACCAAATTGCGCGTTGCCACCGTGGTCGGAGGCCAATCGATCAACAAGCAAATCATGTTTCTGTCTCGCGGCACCGATATTCTTGTCGCCACTCCCGGTCGCCTGATTGACCTGATGGATCGCGGCGCGGTCGATCTGGGTTCGGTCCGTCATCTGGTGCTGGACGAGGCGGATCAAATGCTCGACATGGGCTTCATTCACGCTCTGCGCCGCATCGCGCCGGAACTAGGCACGCCGCGCCAGACCATGCTGTTCTCGGCCACGATGCCGAAGCAGATGGAAGAGCTCAGCCAGGCCTATCTGACCAACCCGCAACGGGTGCAGGTCTCACCTCCCGGCAAAGCAGCCGACAAAATCACGCAGTCGATCCACTTTGTTGAAAAGCCTGCAAAACCCGCCAAACTGCGCGAGATCCTGTCGGCAGATATGGACGCCCTAACGCTGGTCTTCTCTCGCACCAAGCACGGGGCCGAGAAACTGATGAAAGGCCTCGTTGCCGATGGTTTCAACGCGGCCTCGATCCACGGCAACAAAAGTCAGGGCCAGCGTGATCGCGCGATCAAGGCCTTCCGCGCGGGCGAGATTAATGTTCTCGTCGCAACAGACGTCGCTGCGCGCGGCATCGACATTCCGGGCGTGGCTTACGTGATCAACTACGACCTGCCCGAGGTGCCCGACAACTATGTCCACCGCATCGGCCGCACCGCCCGTGCAGGCCGCGAGGGTGAGGCCATCGCCTTCTGCTCGGCGGAAGAGGTCGACCTGCTGCGTCAGATCCAGAAGCTGATGAAGATCGAGATTCCGGTGGCAAGTGGTGAGATGCCCGAGGCCATCGCACCCAAGAAATCCCCGCGCCGCCCGAACAATCGTCGTCGTGGCCCGAAACCTCAGCACTCCGGCGCACCCAAACCGGACGGTCAGAAACGCCGCCGTCCACGTCGCGCCAAGGCGGCCTAAACAAGAAACGGCCCGGTCGATTGACCGGGCCGCTGCTTTTATTGGGGTTATGAATTCAAGTTGTACAAGTCGGACAACATGCCGTTTCAAACTCGTACAAGTCAGAAGATCAGATCAGTTCCCTGAATTCCGCTCTGCCTCGATTTCGCGCCACTTTGCAACGTTGCGATTGTGCTCTTGCAAGGTCTCGGCAAAGGCATGCCCACCGGTCCCGTCCGCAACGAAGAAGATGAAATTCGTGCTGTCTGGCGCCACCGCAGCCTCAAGGCTCGCAAGGCCCGGATTGGCGATCGGCGTGGGCGGCAACCCCTCGATGACATAGGTGTTCCAAGGCGTCGCGCGGCGCAGTTCGCTCTGCCGCAAGCCGCGACCCAAGGTACCCTGACCTTTGGTTACTCCATAGATCACAGTCGGGTCTGTCTGCAGCCTCATCCCTTGATTCAGGCGGTTCACAAAGACGCTGGCCACCTGACCACGCTCATCCGGCACACCGGTTTCTTTTTCGATGATCGACGCC
Organism: Ruegeria sp. AP7; assembly: GCF_056539905.1. Classification (NCBI taxonomy): domain Bacteria; kingdom Pseudomonadati; phylum Pseudomonadota; class Alphaproteobacteria; order Rhodobacterales; family Roseobacteraceae; genus Ruegeria; species Ruegeria sp. AP7. Next base: position 75,819 of record NZ_JBQFVT010000011.1, read on the forward strand.
AGGATCAGCATCTCTTCGGGACTGCCCAAGGGCAGTCCGTCCTGACGTCCCTCCCATGCGGCATTGATCCTAAGCTTCTGTTTTTCCTGCATTTCAGAGAGAATTGCATTCCGATCTTCGCCGGGTGCGACCTCGTAGCTATCGGGGGCCAACATCCCTTCGGCGGGCGTTTCGGCCACCTCACCGGTCAGCAAATCGATCGCCTTAAGCGACTCGACAATCTGCCAACTGGTGACGCCTTCGGCCAGAGAAATGCGATAGCGCGTATCCGCCTCACCGCGTTTTTCTGCATAGGCTTCAGGCGCTTCCTCTTCACCGACTACGAAGGATGCGACTTCGTCGAAATCCAGCGTCGCCGGGTTCAGTTCGCGCACGCGGGTCTGCATACGGGTCACACCGATGCGGTATTCGATTTCGGTCCCGCAGGTGCTGGCGCCGCTATGGGTTATGTCGTCGACGATTTGTTCCATCGACGCGCCTTCGCGAACCAGAAAACTACCCGCTTTCAGCTGCTGAGATTTGTCTGCGTAATCAGCAGCTAAGCGGAAAATCAACCCGCTGCTGATTGCCCCCTGATCCTCTAGATCACGGCTGACTCTTGTCATGTTAGAGCCCGGCTTTACCTGCAGGCAGATCGCAGTTTCTAGGGGACCTTCGGACTTGTATTGCGACTGCCCCCACAGGATGACGCCACCCATCAGGAACAGGCCAACGATCAGAATAGTCAACGCGTTCGAAGCGAGCGCTCGCCACATTTAGCTGACCTTTCCGAAGATCACACTTGCGTTGGTGCCGCCAAATCCGAACGAGTTTGACAAGGCCACATTGATCTCACGATCGCGCTTGGCATTCGGCGCCAGATCGATAGGAGTTTCAACCGCCGGGTTGTCCAGATTGATGGTCGGCGGAGCAACCTGATCGCGGATCGCAAGGATCGAGAAGATTGCCTCAATCGCGCCAGCAGCGCCCAGCAGATGACCGGTGGCCGATTTGGTCGAGGTCATGGTCGCGTTGCTGGCGTGATCCCCCAGCAGGCGCTCGACCGCGCCCAATTCAATCGTATCCGCCATGGTCGAAGTGCCATGTGCGTTGATGTAGTCTAGGTCCTTCGGCTCAAGCCCCGCGCTGCGCAGCGCTGCTTTCATCGAGCGTTCGGCCCCGTCGCCATCCTCGGACGGTGCAGTGATGTGATAGGCGTCGCCGGACATACCGTAACCCAGCACCTCCGCGTAAGTTTTCGCACCACGAGCTTTAGCGTGTTCGTAATCCTCAAGAACCACGATACCCGCGCCCTCACCCATGACGAAACCGTCGCGGTCAATATCATAGGGGCGGCTCGCCTTCTTCGGGTCATCGGCATATTTGGTCGACAAGGCTTTGCAGGCGTTGAAGCCTGCGATACCGATTTCGCAGATGCAGCCCTCGCCACCGCCCGCGATCATCACGTCTGCATCTCCGGCGCGGATGATGCGGCTGGCGTCGCCGATCGCATGGGCACCGGTCGAGCACGCGGTCACGACCGAGTGGTTCGGCCCCTTAAATCCATGCCGGATCGATACCTGACCCGAGGCCAGATTGATCAGAGCGCCCGGAATAAAGAACGGTGACACTCGACGCGGACCCTTGTCACGGATCAGATTTGCTGTGTTGGCAATCGACCCAAGCCCGCCAATACCCGATCCGATCAGAACGCCCGTGCGCAGGCGGTCTTCTTCGTCCTCGGGCAGCCAATTGGCATCCTTGCAGGCCATCTCGGCAGCCGCGATCGAATAGAGGATGAAATCCTCAATCTTGCGCTGCTCTTTCGGTGGCATCCAATCATCGGGATTGAACGTCCCGTCGGTGCCATCTCCGCGCGGCACTTCGCAGGCATAGGTCGTGGTGACCCCGCTTGCCTCAGCGTCGAAATGTGTGATCGGGCCTGCACCGGACTCGCCGTCCAGCAGCCGCGACCATGTTTCCTCAACCCCACTGGCCAAAGGAGTGACCAATCCAAGACCGGTTACGACGACTCTGCGCATGAAGTGCCTCTTGCCTGCTTCCTGTTATGAGAACCGCTCATACCCCGGCCCGGGGTGCGGGGGCAAGAGCAACGGCAGAATCTGGCTCGGTATCCCCAAACCGGAAATCGTTCAAAACTCTGCCATGTAATCTAAAATGCGTGAAAAAGTGAAAACCCGACCGACATCAAGCATATAACGGCCGGGTTTTCTGTTGCGCTATGTTTACTGGAATTCAGCGACCGGCTCATGTGCCGATTTTGCAACTTCCAACGCCTCGGACAAATCAACTGTTTTGCGGAACAGTGCGCGACCAACGATTGCACCTGAAATATTCGATATATAGGCAAGGCGCGAAATATCATCTGCAGTACGGACGACGCCGCTTGCAATGATCGGTGTGCGTGATTTCTCGGCGAGACCCGAGATCAGCCCCAGCTGCGCCTCGACATCTTCCATGTCGCTATCGATGTCAGTGACCAAAATGGCCGCAAATGGTGTATCTGCAAATGCTTCAATGAACGCTTCCGGTGTAAAGGCGCTCTGGCTTCGCCAACCTTCGGTCATCACCTGGCCTTGCCAGACATCAACTGCCAATACGATCTGATCAGGATACAGCTTAGCCAGTTCTTTTACCAATTGAGGGTCCCAGGCCGCCAACGTCCCGATTACGATTCGTCCAGCGCCTTTGTTGATCCAATATTCAACCTGCTCGCGCGTCCGCATGCCACCGGCCAACTGCACGGACATCTCGGACGAACGAATGATCTCTTCAACCAGCTCTGCATTGGTGTCACGTCCTTCGATGGCATCGAAGTCCGTCAGTTGCATCCATGCTGCGCCTGCAGCCGACCAGCTTCGCGCGGTCTCTACCGGATTCACATGCCAGATCATCGCGTCATCCAGACGCCCCTTGTCCAGCGTCACACAGCGACCGTTCTGTAGTTCCATCGTGGGATAAATTCTCATGAGCCTTTTCCTCCGCTCACTCAAATGGCAATACCACGATACCATATCTCCGCCGCCCCTCCCATCTTTTCCCGGGATCGGCAAAGTAAATGCCGTTTGCGGCATTGCTCAAGTATAAGCGTTTCAGACCCGCGCCGGGGGTCCATCACGGCGAAACAAATGAACCGCCGTGTCGAGGTACTCTGCCTCACGCAGCAACTTGTAGCCCAACTTCTCAGCCAGTCGCTGAGACGCTGCATGGTCGGCATCAATCAGCGCGACAAGCGGGCCGGGTATGACGCGGTCGAACCAGTCATGCGCGGCTTGGGCGGCTTCGCACCCGTACCCCTGCCCTTGCAATTCTGGGTCCAGAACCCACCCTGCTTCGGGGAAGCCATCAAAATCTTCTCCAAGCTCGCGGTTGCCGAAAAAGAACCCGGCCTGCCCGATCAAAGTGCGATTCGATTGCAGCATCACACCCCATTGACCGAAACCGGTCATCTGCCAGTGGCCAGCGTTGCGCAAGAAGGAATCCCAGGCCTCGCCACGCGTCTTCGGGGTGCCACCGATATGGCGCACAACTTTCGGATCACGCCAGATCTCGGCGAAACGGTTGAAATCCTCGGGGCGCATCGCACACAAGGTCAGACGCGCCGTATTGATCATCGGGATGGATCTTATCATGCCCTTACCCGCTCATTTTTTGCCTCAAGCGCCAGATTGCGAATTCTCAACAGATCAAGGCAAGTGCGAATTACGTCAGGCAAAAAAAAACGGCGCTTCCGTTGCCCGGAAGCGCCGCTTTTGTCTTAGAACGATAAGCTTAGGAAGCTTCGCTGATGAATTTGACCGCGTCGCCAAAGGTCTGGATGGTCTCGGCAGCGTCGTCTGGAATCTCGATGCCGAACTCTTCTTCGAACGCCATTACCAACTCAACGGTGTCCAGGCTGTCTGCGCCCAGATCGTCGATGAACGAGGCGTTTTCAGCAACCTTGTCCTCTTCAACACCCAGGTGCTCAACAACGATCTTCTTTACGCGATCTGCGACGTCGCTCATGTCTATTCCTCATTTCATTTCAGGGCTGTCCGCCCGGTTCTGCCCTTGCCCGTTCGGGATGGACTGGTTTTGCCCTTTCCGGGCGGTTTGGGTCCCGGGTCCCCGGGAAATCAGAGAACCGGCCCTTGGACCGGTTCCTGCGCATATGCGCCGCCTATAGCACAGACAACGCACAAGGCAAACGCTTTCGCATCCGCCCCGAATTGCGATTACAACATGGCCATACCGCCATTCACATGCAAGGTGCTTCCGGTAACATACCCGGCTTCGGGGCTTGCGAGGTACAGAACGGCGGCTGCGATTTCTTGCGGATCGCCCATGCGGCCAGCCGGAACCTTGAGCAGCAGACCTTTCTTTTGCTCATCTGTCAGCTTCTCGGTCATGGCCGTGGTAATAAAGCCCGGAGCGACCGCGTTCACAGTGATGCCGCGGGTTGCCACCTCATGCGCCAACGCCTTGGAAAACCCGATCATCCCTGCCTTAGATGCAGCATAATTCGCTTGTCCCGGGTTCCCGATCGCAGCAACAACGGACGAGACATTCACGATCCGACCCCAGCGCGCTTTCATCATGCCCCGGATCACGCCTTTGCACAGCTTCATCGTGGCAGTCATGTTCACGTCAATCACGCTCTGCCACTCTTCGTCCGACATGCGCATGAACAGGTTGTCACGCGTGATTCCAGCATTGTTGACTAGAATATCAACCGAGCCCATCGCCTCGGTAGCCCGTTTCGGCAGTGCCTCGACGGCCTCGGGGTCGCTCAGGTTACAAGGTAAGACATGCGCGCGCTCACCAAGGCTTTCAGCCAACGCTTGCAGAGGTTCCACGCGCGTTCCGGAAAGGCCAACAGTGGCACCAGCGTCATACAGGGCGCGAGCGATATCGCCGCCAATTCCACCCGAAGCACCAGTGACCAGCGCGTTCTTACCTGTCAAATCAAACATCTATGTTCCCTCTCTGGCCGCTGTAACCGGCGGCTGTCCATTGTTCATGCGCCGGGGTTAACGGCTTTTTGTACGTCTTCAGGCGATCCAACCGCCGTGCAGGACAGCGCACGATCAATCTTGCGGATCATGCCAGACAAAGCTTTACCCGCGCCGATCTCCCACACCTCGGTCACACCCTGTGCGACCATGTACTGCACGCTCTCGCGCCACCGAACCGAACCGGTGACCTGTTCCACCAGCAGCTGTCGGATCACATCCGGATCGGTCACGGCATCGGCCCGAACATTCGCGACCAACGGCACGGCAGGTGCCTTGATTTCCGCGGCAGCCAGAGCGTCTGCCATTACATCTGCAGCAGGTTGCATCAGCGCACAGTGAAATGGAGCACTTACAGGTAACATAATCGCGCGTTTGGCACCTTTTTCCTTCGCAATCTCGGCAGCGCGTTCAACAGCGGCCTTTGCACCCGAGACGACGACCTGAGTCGGATCGTTGTCATTGGCAGCCTGACAAACTTCTCCCTGCGCGGCCTCTTCGGCCACCAGACGCACTGCTTCTAGGTCCAGACCTAGGACTGCGGCCATTGCGCCTTCACCTACTGGTACAGCGCTTTGCATCGCCTGTCCGCGCGTCCGCAACAGCCGTGCGGTATCAGCAACCGACAAAGCACCGGCAGCGGCCAAAGCCGAGTATTCACCGAGCGAGTGTCCCGCCACATAGGACGCCATTGAGATTGACGCCCCTTCAGCCTCCAGTGCACGCATCGCTGCCATCGATGTCGCCATCAACGCAGGCTGGGCATTTTGCGTCAGCGTCAATTCAGCAATATCGCCTTCCCAGATCAGATCGCTCAGCTTTTCGCCCAAAGCGTCATCGACCTCATCGAAAATCGCGCGCGCGGCGGGATAGGCGTCGGCCAGTGCTTTGCCCATTCCGATGGTCTGGGCACCCTGCCCTGGGAAAACGAATGCGCGTGTCATTGCAACCTCATGGATGACGTTAGATTGCGGCGGGGTGTAAACTGACTGACGACGCTGCACAAGCGTTGCATGCGTTCTGCATCAGGACACCTTGTCTGTGCATTTCTCCGCCTTGTGTCCGCACAGCATCCCTTTAACTTACCCGCAACCCAGAAATGCGGAGAGCTAAACAATGCCCCTGACAAATACCCAGTCCAGCTATGGTGGTGTAACCAAAGCATTTCATTGGTTGACTGCTCTGCTGATCCTGACGGCTTTGCCACTGGGTTGGTTCGCGAACGAGCTGGCCCATGCGATATATGATCCAAACATCCAAACGACCGAGGATGATATCGCCCGCGCGGCCCGGCTATTTTCGTTGCATAAGACCGTCGGGGTCACCGTGTTCTTCGTGGCTCTGGCACGAATCCTCTGGGCTCTAAACCAAACAAAACCCGGTCTGCTCAACGCCGATAACAAGCCCGAGGCCTTTGCCGCTGAAACCGTGCACTGGTTACTTTACGGTTCGCTGATATTGGTTCCACTCAGTGGCTGGATCCACCACGCCGCCGCCGAAGGCTTTGCCCCAATTCTCTGGCCGTTCGGTCAGAACCTGCCGTTTGTTCCAAAATCGGCATTTCTCGCCGAGCTAACCGCCGCCTTTCATTGGTTATTCATCTTGGTCCTGGCCGGATCGCTCTTGCTACATATCGCGGGCGCGTTGAAACACCATGTCGTGGACAGAGACAGCACTCTGCGCCGCATGCTGCCGGGTCGGTCCGAGGCGCCACAGCCACCAGCACAGCACCATTCGACCGTACCCGCGTTTGCCGCTTTGGCAATATGGGCTGCAGTGCTCGTGGGCGGCTGGGCCACTGGCGAGTTTGACGACCACGGCAAAGCCTCGGTGGACACTGCAGAGCTTGAAGATGTCCAATCAGAGTGGGAAGTTGAGGAAGGCACCCTGTCGATCACGATTTCCCAGTTGGGGAGCCCGGTGACCGGTGAATTCGCCGACTGGACTGCGGCGATTGCGTTCGAGGACCCCACCGAACCGGGACTGGCGGGATCGGTCGATGTGACCATTGCGATCGGATCACTCAGCCTTGGTACGGTCACCGATCAGGCGATGGGTGCGGATTTCTTCGACAGCAAGACATTTCCCACGGCTCAATTCAAAGCTGATCTTCTCAAAACAGAAACAGGCTACGAAGCACGTGGGCCTCTGACGATCCGGGATAAATCGGTTGATGTTGTTCTGCCGTTCACGCTGGAGATTGCGGACGACGAAGCGACCATGTCCGGCAGTCTGGAGCTCAACCGCATGGATTTCAACGTAGGCACATCGCAACCCACTGAAGATTCGTTAGGCTTCACTGTCGCTGTCACAGTTGAATTGACGGCAGAGCGCGACCAGGAATGAAAAAACCGCCGGAGGGTTGCCTCCGGCGGTAATAGAGTTCGTCAACGTCGGATTAGTCGGCCTTCTGGGCCTCTACCGAAATGCGAACCTCGACTTCGTCGCTGACAAAGGGTGCAAACTGGCCAAGATCGAACTCGCTGCGCACCAGTGTTGTGGTGGCGTCAAAACCGGCCCAGGGTTTGCCCGCCATTGGGTGTTCGCCCACTTGGTTTAACTTGGCGTCCAGTACGACCGATTTGGTAACACCGTTCATGGTCAGATCGCCCGTGATGTTGGCGGTGTTTTCTCCGGTAACTTCAATACCAGTAGAGGTAAACGTGATCAGATCACCCTCAGTCACGCCGAAGAAATCTTCGGTCATGAAGTGGTCTTCACGCGGCTTCCAGCCCGTGAACATCTCAACAACTGGCATCGACACATTCACGCTTGAGGCAGCGGGGTTCTCCTGATCAAACATGATCTCGCCTTCAAAACCCGAGAACATACCGTAGGTGGTCGAAAAACCCAGATGGTTGTAGTTGAAGATGACCTGGCTATGGCCTGGATCCAGAGTATATTTTTCAGCGCTGGCAAATGCAGTCGTGGCCGAAACAGCCAGAGCAGCGGCAAGAAGGGTGGATTTCATAACAATCTCCGCAATGGTGTTGTCGCAAACCGGGTGGGTTGCTCACCAACAAAAATGTGCTGCCCAAGGGCAGCACACAAGTTTTTTTGATTCACAGAATCTGTTCCTTTTTGAACAGAATAAAATTCAGGCGAAAATTGTTACGTTTTGGCTGAGTTGACCTTTCAGCGCTGAGCTGACATCGGCCGATTGCAGCGGCAGCTTCATCAGCAGGCTGCCATCCACATCAAACAATTCAACCTGATCATCCGCAAACCGTGCACCGCCCAGCGAGTCGTAGCTGCGGCGCAGAACCGTTTGCGGCCGACCGTTTTCATTCTTCTGCAAAATGCGAACTTCGCGGCGGATCGGATCAAAATAGGCATCTGGGCGTGAATCCATGACCTCGATGGTTAGCAGGCTGACGCCAACAATTAGGAACATCATCGATGCGGCCAGTTTGATCGGCCAAACTTCGGCCCCCATGACAGAGCCAGGCATAAGCCACATTGAAAATGCCGAGAGGATCAGAAAAGCACCTACGACACGCATAAGAACGATCCGTGCGCGCCAGTTCGGCGCGAAGGTAATCAGAACGGGAACTGATTTCTCAAATGCTGCGCGAGACGCAGATTGTTCAAAAGTGTTTGTGTTCATGACGGCCATTGTTTTGCCCTGTCTAATTTTTCCAAACTGCCGGGTACTCCGGTCTTCATGAACAACCTCGGGGCGAAAAGCGTCAGGAATTGGGCACACCAAAGGAAATTGGGCGACTTCACCAAGGCATCCATGGCAGGGCTTGCCCCGACCGCGCAAACGTGTATACGGGGCCATCCTTCGCAAAGGTTATGAATCGCGCAGCCTCTCGTGGCAGGGTCGCGAAGGACCAATGACCCCGCCTTTGAAATGCGCCTTGATATAAACAGGAGTGCACATGCCACTGTATGAGCATGTAATGATCGCGCGTCAGGATCTGTCCAACGCGCAGGCAGAAAGCCTTGTCGAACATTTCGGCACCGTTCTGGCTGACAACGGCGGCAACGTCGTCGACAGCGAGTACTGGGGCGTTAAGACGATGGCTTATAAGATCAACAAGAACCGCAAAGGCCACTATGCCTTTCTGAAAACCGATGCCCCTTCGGGCGCGGTTCAGGAAATGGAACGCCTGATGCGCTTGCATGACGACGTTATGCGCGTTCTGACCATCAAGGTCGACGAGCACAACGAGGGCCCCTCGGTCCAGATGCAAAAGCGCGATGAGCGCGAAGGCCGCCGCGAGCGCCGCTGATCAACGCCTGACGAAAGGACATAAACCATGGCCGCAAAACCATTTTTCCGCCGCCGCAAGGTCTGCCCGTTCTCGGGCGACAACGCGCCGAAGATCGACTACAAAGACACCCGTCTGCTGCAGCGCTACATCTCTGAGCGTGGCAAGATCGTTCCTTCGCGCATCACCGCCGTTTCGGCGAAAAAGCAGCGTGAACTGGCCCGTGCTATCAAGCGCGCCCGCTTCCTCGCCCTGCTGCCCTACGCCGTGAAGTAAGGAGAGACTGACATGCAAGTTATCCTTCTGGAACGCGTTGCGAAACTGGGTCAGATGGGCGACGTCGTTGACGTCAAGCCCGGCTACGCCCGCAACTTCCTGCTGCCTCAGGGCAAAGCACTGAGCGCATCCGAATCGAACATCGCATCGTTCGAAGCCCAGAAAGCGCAGCTTGAAGCACGCAACCTGGAAACCAAGAAAGAAGCTGAAGCGCTGGCTGAAAAGCTGGACGGTCAGCAGTTCATCGTGATTCGCTCGGCGTCAGATGCCGGCGCTCTGTACGGTTCGGTCACCCCGCGTGACGCCGCAGACGCTGCGACCGACGCAGGCTTCACCGTCGACAAGAAACAGATTGTCCTGATCGCCCCGATCAAAGAACTGGGTCTTCATTCGCTGGCAGTCAAACTGCACCCCGAGGTTGAAGTCGAGATCAAGATGAACGTCGCGCGTTCGGAAGAAGAAGCCGAACTGCAGGCATCGGGCAAATCGATTCAGGAACTGGCTGCTGAAGAAGAAGCCGCCGCTGAATTCGAAATCGCTGAACTCTTTGACGACATCGGCTCGGCCGCGTCGGATGACGATGAGTTGGTTGCCGAAGAAGCTCCGGCTGAAGAAGACGAAGCCAAAGCCTGATCCAGCTGCTTTTACGGATCCAAAGGGCCGCACTTATGTGCGGCCTATTTTTGTTTTCTTATCGCCACCAGCAAGATTTAGCCCGATTGATCGCCGAGACTTGCGGACTGGCGAAGGTTTCATATCATCGCCCTTCGACATCAGGAGCATTTATATGACCCCTCTCCTTCGCCGCAGCGTTTTGACCTTGTTGCTCATTGCGCCACTTGCCGCCTGTGGTGGCCCAAACGCTTCAGGTGGCACCGACACCTCCGACCCGCCCCTCTACCCCAATGAGACGCCGGAACTGCGTGCCTCGATCAACAAATGGGCCGATCACTATGAGCTTCCACGAGAGTTGGTGCACAAACTTGCCATCCGCGAAAGCACACATCGCCCCTGGGCGGTGAACCGCCCCTACTATGGGCTGCTGCAAATCCTGCCTGCGACCGCGCGATCTATGGGCTATGCTGGTAATGCCCAGGGATTGCTGGACGCAGACACAAATCTGGAATTTGCAGGTAAATACCTACGCGGCGCGTGGCTATTGTCGGACGGCGATCAACAGCGCGCTATTTTTCTCTATGCGAAAGGGTATTACCCCGAAGCTAAGAAGAGGGGTATGCTAGTTGAAACCGGCCTAGTTTCCGCCACAAAATAGACGTTATTACTGCGCATTCACCTCGTAAAGTATGCGCATAACCACTCAAACACCCGATAAACTTCGGAATGGGCACCACAAATCTGAAATTGACCTGAGCAAAGGACGCCATAAAGATGTGCACCAAAGGCACATTTCCCTTTAAACGGCAGACATTTCCCCTAGCTTCTTGTCATGATATGGGAAATGTGGTGTCCTTGTTGACGTCAGGGAAGACAGTATCTTTTTTCCTGGATAAAGGGATCCGCCCGCTCACTCGGGTCTAGCTGGTCGTTGCCGTATGGATATTGTTGATCTCAGCACCCTTCCAGAACAGGATACTCGATATGACGAGTTCCTGCGCCAAGTCTGTGACAGGTACGAAATGGACCACGCAGCCTATGCGGGTATGAACCCTGCTGCGGGGACGATCCACGGCCACGTGACTTATGGGGACGACTGGAAAACCCACTATCAAGAGCAAGGCCTGCACCTGATAGACCCGACGCTGCACATGAGCCAGCGCAGCATCGCCCCGGTCGATTGGAGCCGTCTAGAACGCGGCAAGGATTTCCAGCGCGTTTTCCGTGATGCACATGATTTTGGCATTCCAGATCAGGGCATTACGATTCCTGTGCGCGGGCCGTACGGAGATATCGGCCTGCTCAGCGCCGTGCGTGAATGCAGCCGGGAAGAGTGGAAGAAACTTGTGCCCAACGTGATAAGTGACCTGCAATCTTTGGCCGTACACATTCATGACAACGTCATGACGTCGGATACAATCAGCCGAATGCTGTACCACCCGACCCTCTCCAGCCGCGAGTTGGAGATTTTGCAATGGGCCGCAGCAGGCAAATCACAGCAGGATATCGGCGATATTCTGTCGATTTCGCACCGTACGGTTGAGGTGCACTTGCGCTCTTCTCGCGAAAAGCTTAATGCACTGACGACTCCGCAGGCCGTCGGTCGCGCCATCGGTATCGGCTTAATCTACCCAGGGTAAAGCCAAATCTTGCCAAAATTGGGCTAAAAAAAGCCAATATTACGGGAAACCCCCAATAGATTCGCTGTGGAAACCGAGTAACGTCTTATCCACAGACAGATCACTCGAAGGGGGTTAACATGATTTTGGTAGTTGATGGGCTGAACAGACATCTGTTCACCGAAGTTCTTGACGATATGTTCGAACTGCGCGCTCGGGTTTTTGGCGGGCGACTTGGTTGGGACGTTAACATCCAAGATGGGAAAGAAATCGATCAATTCGATCATCTGGATCCTGCATATGTAATCGGTCTCGACGATGAGGGGAACGTCGTGGCCGCAGTACGTGCACTCCAGACCACTGGCCCACACATGCTTTCGGATGTGTTCTCGGATATCTTATGCGGCGAAGCACCAATGCGCAGTGCGACTATGTGGGAATCGACCCGCTTCTGTGTCGATACGCAGCGTTTGACTCGAGGAAAAGAGAAAAACTCAGTCTCATATGCGACCTGTGAGTTGATGATTGGATCACTGGAATATTGCCGCAGCGCGGGTATTCAAGACATCATCACCGTCATCGACCCGGTCATGAACCGCGTCCTCAAACGCTCGAACTGTGCGCCCTACGATTATGTTGGCGAAACAGTACCGATGGGCAAAGTGCCGGCGATGGCGGCCCTGCTGGATTGCTCGGAAGAAAGGATTTCGGGCCTTCGAGAATTTGCTGACATCCACCACGATGTCTTTATCGAAGAAGAAAAGGCATTGGAGTTCTTCGAGGCAAAAAAGGCAGCGACTGCCAACCCGGCAAACCGCGACCACAAACCGCTCACCGATCTTGAGAAGTATTTTGTCGAACAGATGAGTGCGGCCAAGACGGAAGTGGAAAGACAGGCAGTGCTGAAACTGATCGAAGCGCTGACCGATACATTCACCCCAGAGCAAAAGACCGCTCTGTTACAGACCCCCCGTGCTTTTGCTCATGAGGCCTGACCCCCTCACCTCATAGTACAAAGCCACCCATGCGGAGCCGTCTAATTTCCAGACGGCTCCGCTTTTTTGTGGCCCCAGGCTGGGAGAAGGAAGAGGATTATTCCTCTTCCAGTGCCTCAACGGCTTTTTGCAGGTCGTCTTTGCTGACTTCTTTGTCTGCGACCTGAGCCAGCTCGACGATGTAGTCGACAACCTTGTCTTCAAAGATCGGCGCCCGCAATTGCTGCTGCATCTGAGCGTTCTGCTGCACGAACTCAAAGAACTGACGTTCCTGACCTGGGTACTGACGTGCCTGGTTCATGATCGCCTGAGTCATCTCGGCATCGGTCACTTCGACTTCGGCCTTCTGGCCCAGCTCTGCCAGCAACAGGCCCAGACGCACGCGGCGCTCGGCCAGTTTGTTGTGCTCGTCGGTGGGCTCGATCGGATCATGATCGTGGCCTTCAACTTCAGGGTTCTCTTCGTGCCACAGCTGATGTGCAATCTGCTTGGCTTCGGCTTCCACCAACGAGGGTGGCAGGTCGAACGAAACTTTCTCGTCCAGCACGTCCAATAGTGCGCGCTTCATAACCGCACGCGACGCACCGGCATATTCCGCTTCCAGGCGCTCACCAATCTGCTCTTTCAAAGCAGCCAGATCATCGGCACCAAATTTCTTTGCCAGTTCGTCGTCAACCTCGGCTGCAACCGGTTCTTTCACTTCTTTGATGGTGCAGGTGAATACGGCGTCTTTACCGGCCAGATGCTCGGCACCGTATTCTTCCGGGAAGGTGACGTTCACGTCTTTTTCTTCCTCGGCTTTTACGCCAACCAACTGCTCCTCAAAGCCAGGGATGAAGCTGTTCGAGCCCAAAACCAGCGGGTAATCTTCAGCCGAACCACCTTCGAACTCTTCGCCATCAACCTTGCCAACAAAGTCGAACACGATCTGATCGCCATCTTTCGCTTTCGAACCCTTGCGACGCGCTTTGAAGTTCTGGGCGGTTTCGGCCAGGTTGTTAAGCGCTTCTTCCACGGCTGCATCATCAGCTTTGACAACCAGCTTCTCCAGCTCGACCGATTTCAGGTCAACCTCTGGAATTTCGGGCAGCGCTTCGTAGGACATAGCAACTTCTACGTCATCGCCTTCTTTCCAGTCCTCGTTGGTCATCTTGACCTCGGGTTGCAGTGCAGGACGCTCGCCGCTGTCCTCAAAGTGCTTGTTCATGGCACCGTCGATGGTTTCCTGCATCGCTTCGCCAAGCAGGCGCTGGCCAAACTGCTTCTTCAGCAGCGCCATCGGCACCTTACCTTTACGGAAACCCTTCATCTCGACTTCGGGCTGCGCTTCGGTCAGCTTTTCGTTGACCTTGTTGTCCAGCTCGGCTGCGGTCACAACGATGTTGTACCCGCGTTTCAGACCTTCATTCAGCGTCTCGGTAACCTGCATTATGGTAGTCCCCATAGGATTCGGGGCGCGCAAAACGGGCGCGCCGGGCAAATTTGACGCCTTCTATTTGCCCAGCCGCCTACGTGCAAGAGGCAAAGGCCTTTTCAGCCCCGTTTTGCCCATATCACAGACGAAAAAACGCCCCGGCGCAGACCGGAGCGTTTGATCATTACTGAGTTAAGAGCTCAGAACTTCCAGCGGGCGCCCAACACCCAGGCTTCGTTGTTGTCGAACGAAGCGCCATCTTCGAAGTCGTGATTGCGGTATTTCAGGTAGGCATCTGTATTGATGCTGTCGATACGCTGAACGACAGCGATGCCCCAAGCGTCTGTGCTGGACCCGTCATTCACGAAGTCCGAACCCGAATAGTAGTCGATCCCGATACCGGTTTTGCCCCAGGAGACCCACTGATCTTCATACGCGATCTTCCCATAGAAGTAGTTCGGATCAGACGCACCGTCCGCATCATTGTCGCGCGTGCCCGCAGCGACGGTGAAACTCAACCCACTCTGCAGCAGAACGGACGCCGAACCGATCGTATCCTTGCGATCCCCTGATCCATCGTCAGCCGAACGAACCGAGTAAGCAATGGCTGCAGCGAACTCGACCCCGCCACCGAAGGTGTTGTTGTATCTGAGGCCAACATCATAATAGTCATCGTCATCGCCGCTGGACAGGATGTTCTGACCATATGCCAGCCCAGCGGTGAATCCACTGAACTCGGGTGTATCATAACGAACACGGCCACGACGCGCGCCGTCAAAGTTGCTGCTGGAATCGCCCACGGTGATATCGCTTAGGAAACCGTCAGTGCCGCGATAGAAAAAACCGCCGTTCTCGTCATTCGTGAAAGAATACAGCGCGGTCCCGACATAGGACAGGTCCACTTCGGCAGCACCGTCCGCCACCATGCTGCCCTGACCAGCAGAGAATTTACCCCAGTCACCCGCCAGAGCGAAATCTACATGCCGGATGTCTTCGCGAGTCCAACCGCTGAAATCAGTGCCTAGCTGGTTCCACTCGCTTGAATTCGGAAGTCCCAATCCGGTTTCCAACCGGAATGTGAAATCGTTATTGCCAAAAGGCTGTAACAGCTCAAGTCCGACCCGGCTGTTCGAAAGGTCGTTGTCCAGCACGCGGGTCTCGGTGTCTTCTCCGTCATCGACCGAAATCAACGCAGGGTGCAACTGTCCGTATAGCAACACATAACCACCTGTGTTGTTTTCATATTTAAGTTCGGCGGCGGCAGGTATTGCGGTTGTTGCAGCAAAAGCTGCTGCTAAGGAAGTCAGTTTATATTTCACTGTCATGTCATTCACCGTAGATGGTTCTTTAAGTTTGATACTGCTCAAATGCTCATCGGTTCCTGCATTTCCAATGATACCCGGCTCAAGTTCAGCATTCATTGCTTTATCGCCACAGGTATCTGCGTCGAAGGCAAGAATTCTGCATTAATTTCAATTCATTGATCGAGTCCCATAGGCGACTCTAATAACCATGCAAGAAAATTGTGACGCCGATCGTTGCATACTGCAAACAGCCGCTATGCAACTGGCGGGACGCAGCGGCATAAATTCGCCGCTTTGGGTTGCGATCGGCCATTTACCGCCGATCCATTTATACTTCAATCTGTTGCAATACGGCGGGCAACTGCTCGGCCAAATCTTCGGCGATCAAGCCTGGCCCAAAGTTCCGGGCGCACTCAACATGCAGCCAGGCCGCCGTTTCTGCCGCTTGCATTGGCTCGAACCCACGGGCAAGCAATCCGGTGATGAAGCCGGCCAACGTATCGCCCGATCCAGCCGTTGCGAGCCAGGGGGCCGCCCGGTTGTAATGTGCAGAATTGACCGAGCACCGCCCGTCCAGCGTGGCAATGACCGTGTCAGGCCCCTTCACCAGTACACAACATCCAGCTCGCACCGCCGCCTCACGAGCCGCATCAACCTTAGAGAATGCCGGGCCCTTGGCGGGCACTTCATTCAGCTTTTCTGCGATATCCGGGAACAAACGCGCGAACTCTCCTGTATGCGGCGTCAGCACGCATCTTTCATGCAGCAGTTCTAATAGCGCCCCCGGTTCTTCGGCAAACGCTGACAAGGCATCCGCATCCAACACAGTCGGCCGGGCTGCGCTTAGTGCAACCGGCACCAATTCCCGAGATCGCGTTTCACCCAGGCCCGGTCCAAGGCACAATGCGTTAAACCGCTCATCCTGCAGAGTTTCAAGTAAGTCCCCTGCCCCATCAACCCGCTTCAGCATCAGAGCGGTGATCTGGCTCGCGATCTCCATTTGCGCGGCAGGTGGCGCACCCAGTGTCACCAACCCCGCCCCTATCCGCAGCGCCGCTCGGGCTGCCAAACGTGCGGCCCCGGTTTTGCCGACGCCGCCCGACAGCACAAGCGCATGACCGTGCGAGTACTTATGGCTGTGCTCACTTTTGTTGAGATGAGTGCCAGATGGCGCTTCGACAGAAGTTGCTGCCTCAATCCCTCCCTCATGCCGATTCAATCCGATATCTTTCACGACCAGTCGACCGCAATAAGATGAACCCTCGCTCAGAACATGCCCAAGCTTTCGCGCGTGGAATGAAACGGTCAGGGCGGACCGTGCGCAACGGCGACCATGCTGTGCAAAGGTGCCCCCAATAACTTTGCCTGAATCCGAGCAGAGACCTGAAGGCAGATCAATTGCGACTGTTCGTGGTGGTACGATATCGGTTCCACGACCTTGCCTGCGCATTTCCCATGCGTCTTCCGCATCATCATGCGCCCATAGGTATTCCCACAAAACCGGATCTTCGATTGGTCGCGTCAATCCGGTGCCAAACAATGCATCAATGGAAAGGTCAGGATGCTGAATTTCAGCCTTACCAAAATCAGCCACACCAAGCGTCCTTCCTTCCCACCGTTCATAGTTCACGCGCGCATCCGGTGCCAATTTGGCAGGGTCACCATAGAGCAACACTTCGACTTGCCACCCCTGCCCTTGCAGCAACCGCGCGACCACAAAGCCGTCTCCGCCATTGTTGCCCGGGCCACTTAATATCACCGCGCGACCACCGGATTTCGCTAAGTCTGGCCATTCCTCAAAAATCGCGGCCACAACGCCTTGTCCTGCGCGCTCCATCAACTCAAGACCCGTCGCCTGCCCAAGACCAATCGCGGTGGTCTCGATGAGGCGCATTTGCGCAGCGGTCAGCAGTTTCGTCATCTCTGGCCCCTCAGGCGATTCGAATTTGATTACTTTTTGTGCACAGCGATCAAAATTTGATCCAATGATCGCTTTCACTGTCTCTGGCAGCCTGCAACACAGCAATCAGATTGCCGCCCAATCTTAGACGTGATCAGTGCCTTCAAGACAACCATGCAAGGTGAGCCGGAATGAAAAAGATCGAAGCGATCATCAAGCCGTTCAAGCTGGACGAAGTGAAAGAAGCGCTGCAGGACGTGGGCGTACAAGGTCTGAGCGTGATCGAGGTCAAGGGCTTTGGCCGTCAGAAAGGCCACACCGAGCTCTATCGCGGCGCTGAATACGTGGTCGACTTTCTGCCCAAGGTAAAGGTCGAGGTGGTGCTGGACGACGATCAGGCTGACGCCGCCATCGAAGCCATCGTTGGCGCAGCCAAGACAGACAAGATCGGCGACGGCAAAATCTTTGTCTCGCCCGTTGAACAAGCTATCCGCATCCGCACCGGTGAAACCGGCTCGGACGCGCTGTAACCGACTAATCTCAAATCAGAGGAATAGAGAGTATGAGCAAGGACGCAGTTCTTCAGCTGATCCGGGATGAGGACGCCGAATATGTCGACATCCGCTTTACCGACCCGCGCGGCAAGCTTCAGCACGTAACCATCATGTCCGATCAGGTCGACGAAGACTTTCTGGAAGAAGGCTTCATGTTCGACGGATCGTCCATCGCAGGCTGGAAGTCGATCGAAGCATCCGACATGAAGCTGATGCCCGATACAGACAGCGCATATGTCGATCCGTTCTATGCGGAAAAGACCATCTGCCTGCACTGCTCGGTTGTCGAGCCCGACACCGGCGAAGCCTATGAGCGTGACCCGCGCGGCACCGCGCAAAAAGCCGAAGCCTACCTGAAGGCGTCCGGTATCGGTGATGTGGCCTATATGGGCCCTGAGGCCGAATTCTTCCTGTTCGACGATGTTCGTTTCTCTAACAGTATCAACAAGGTATCTTACGAAGTTGATGCAACTGATGCATCGTGGAACACTGACACAGAATACGAGATGGGCAACATGGGCCATCGTCCCGGGGTCAAAGGCGGTTACTTCCCCGTGAACCCGGTGGACGAGAGCCAGGATCTGCGTTCCGAGATGCTCAGCACCATGAAGCGTCTGGGTATGAAGGTCGACAAACACCACCACGAAGTCGCCTCGTGCCAGCACGAGCTTGGTCTGATCTTTGACAGCCTGACCAAACAGGCCGACGAGCTGCAGAAGTACAAATACGTGATCCACAACGTCGCCCACGCCTACGGCAAATCGGCCACCTTCATGCCGAAGCCCATCGCAGGTGATAACGGCACCGGCATGCACGTGAACATGTCGATCTGGAAAGACGGCAAGCCGCTCTTTGCAGGCGACAAATATGCTGATCTGTCGGATGAGGCGCTGTGGTTCATCGGTGGCGTTCTGAAGCACGCCAAAACGCTGAACGCCTTCACCAACCCGGCGACCAACAGCTACAAGCGACTGATCCCGGGCTTCGAGGCCCCTGTTCTGCGCGCCTACTCGGCCCGCAACCGCTCTGGCTGTGTGCGTATTCCGTGGACCGAAAGCCCGAAAGCCAAGCGCGTCGAGGCTCGGTTCCCCGATCCCGCCGCAAACCCCTACCTGGCGTTTGCTGCGCTGCTGATGGCCGGTCTGGACGGCATCAAGAACAAGATCGATCCGGGCGAAGCCATGGACAAGAACCTGTACGATCTGCCCGCCGAAGAACTGGCCGACATCCCGACCGTTTGCGGATCGCTGCGTGAGGCTCTGGAAGCTCTGGCATCCGATCACGACTTCCTGCTGCAGGGCGACGTGTTCACAAAAGACCAAATCGACGGCTACATCGAATTGAAGATGGAAGAGGTCGAAACCTACGAACACACGCCGCACCCGGTTGAGTACGGCATGTACTACAGCTGCTGATCCAATAGCATATCGGACTGTTTTAAGGGCGCCCTTCGGGGCGCCCTTGTTTCGTTTGGCGCGATCTTCCAAACTCGTTGAACCAGCACCAAAGGAGGAACGCGCATGCCCGTCGATGCTTCACCTTTTTCAGAGTTCGCAAATCTCGTGACCTCAGAAGCCGAACTCGAACAGATTTGCGGGCACCCCCTGCCTCAGATCATCGACAAAGAACTTCCAGCGCTGGATCAAATGTGCCGTGACTTTATCGCAACCTCACCTTTCTGCCTCATCGCGTCGGCGAACCCGTCCGGCTATCTTGATATTTCTCCACGCGGGGACCCGGCAGGGTTTACATTCATCATTTCTGACACACTGATCGCCCTGCCCGACCGCCCTGGAAACAAGCGCGTAGATACCTTTCACAACGTTCTGAAGGACCCGCGCGTTAGTTTGATCTTCTTCGTCCCCGGAAAAATGGAAACGCTGCGACTTCGCGGCACTGCAAGGATTTGTGCGGATTCTGAACTGCTTTCTACCATGGATGTTGGAGGTCATGCCCCCAAACTGGCCTTGTTGATCCATGTCGAAACCATCTTTGCGCACTGCCCCAAATGCATCATCCGTTCAAACCTGTGGCAGCCAGAGGAATGGCCGGATTCTTCGCATCTGCCCAATATGAACGCGATGATGGTCAAGCATGCCAAGATCGATAAAACCCCGGACGAGTGGTTCGAAACCCTGAAAACCACAGGTGAACTTGATCTGTATTAAACCGCTTTGCCAGACAGCGATGAAAGCTTAGGCTGAAGCAGTTATTCTGCAATCGGATTTCCTTCATGCTTAGAATTTGCACCAGCGTTGCTATCGCTATTCTCATGCCCTCGATGGCGTTCACGGCGCCATGCGGCAATACCGGTAGCGGATTTGAGGCTTGGAAAGCCGACTTCGCCAAAACGGCCAAGCGTGCTGGGGTGAAAAAGAAAGGCCTGCAGGCATTGGCGCAGACCCAATACGCGACCCGCACCATTGCAGCTGATCGCAATCAAAAAAGCTTCAAATACTCGCTGGACAAGTTCATGAAAATTCGCGGAGCGGATACCATCGTCGCGCAGGGACGTAAGCGTAAGGCGCGCAACCCGCAATTCTATGCTGCTCTGGAGCGCCAATACGGGGTGCCCGCGGGTGTTCTGATTGCCATCCACGGCATGGAAACCGGCTTTGGTAACTTCATGGGCGACAGCCAGGTTGTTTCCGCAATCACAACATTGGCCTATGATTGTCGCCGATCCGAGTTCTTTATCCCGCATGCCATTGGTGCGCTAAAATTAGTCGATCAAGGAAGCGTCACGATGGCGACAAAAGGGGCAAAACATGGCGAGCTGGGTCATACGCAATTTTTGCCTGGCAATGCTTTGACCTATGGCGTGGACGCAACGGGTGATGGTCGGGTCGATTTCTACAACATGACCGACGCCCTTGCCTCAACTGCAAATTTCTTACGTAAGAAAGGGTGGAAGCCAGGACGTGGCTACCAATCCGGCGAGCCGAATTTTGCGGTTATCCAACAGTGGAATGCCGCCACTGTTTATCAGCAATCCATCGCTATTATGGCCGCTCGAATCGACGGTTGAGTCGACCAACTTATCTGGCCCGGCAGATCCGATTTCAGCCACATTCTCGCCACATATATTAAAGAAAACCGCGTTTTTCTTGGTTTCCAAAGTGTAATCAATGATGGAAATCTCTGACTTTTTTGCATTTTCGTCAAAATTTGCACCATTTCGGTTGCTACATTGTTGTGAAGATTATTACGGCAAAGGAACATGCTGTGACTTCGAAGCATATGTACCACGGCGGTCTCCAGTTCGACGGCTCTGCGGATGGCGCACTTGAACGCGTTTGCGATGTCGTATCCACCACACTCGCGGATTATGGCCATCTGGTTGAGCGCAAGACGCTTCTCAGTGCGTCCGAGGCAAGCATCGTCTGCAGCCAGTATCTTGTGCGGCTGACTCTTGATTCGGAATCCAAGGCAGTTGAACTCAGCCACCATGAACGGATGGACAAATCTGCGGGTCTCAGAACCAAAGCTCGTCGTGTCGTAGCCCCCCCAGACAACCGGTTGACGATTACAATTTGTCCAGTTTCAAAGCTGCTTGATGATAGCGAAATTTCAGAGCTGATGCTGGTTGTGATGCTTTACCGCATGGTCGATATCTGCACGACACGTCGGGTTGAATGGTTATCGCCCAAAACAGTGCTGACGATTGAACAATTCATGAGCGCGTTCGACTCGATCAGCCCCCGCAATTCCCGAAATCGGAAACAGATTTTCGAAGCGATCAGCGGTCCATTTGCTGGGCTCGACTTGCCCGATTCCAATCCAGAGCAACTGGAAACCAAAACCCGGAGCAAGCCGCGCCCAATAAAGCTGAGCGATGACCAACTCCTCAGTATTGCGTTTCGCACTGAAACCGATCCGTCGCCGTCGGCAAACCTTTATCAGGACAGCGCTGAGGAAACCGATCGCCCAAGCGATATCCTTAGGCTGACTAGTTGGGGCATGACAGGCGCGATTGCCAGCGTATCTGCCCCGGTTGCCGTTTCCTTGGCGGCTGTCAATCTGATCCGCGGTGAGGACTTTCGCCTCAACACTCAGGTGTTGGCATTTACAACCGCGATTTTCGGCCTGAACCTTACAAATGCTTTTGGCGAGGTCGCAAACGCCCTAGGCATGTAACCAAACGACCCAAGACCCTCCTTGGAAGCCCCGCCATCAGGCGGGGTTTTCCAATTCTAAGACCTGCTCCGCCGCCATCACGTATGTGTGGATGGCAAATACCACCGCGCCTGTTTGTGGTAGACGCAAGAGAGTTTGTCGCTCGCTGCGCAGATACCGGGCGGTGTTTTCGTTCTGTGGCGCACGTCTTTGCGCCATACTGCGTGGCTGGAACAGTTCAGCGTCATGATACCAAAGCGCATTAAACCGCCACAGCGGGCGGTTCGGTTGAATCCCATCAAATAAACGCTGAACCCTACGTGCTACGTTTGCGTCGTAGACATCCACGGGTTCATGAATTCCGGTCAGTGGGCGCATGAATTTTTCGGACAACATCCAGCTTGCAGGAAAGCACAGGATCGCGCCTGTCAATACATGCTCATCTCCGTGCTTCTGCAATATGCAGAAATCTTCCTGTACCAATTGGCAAAGCGTTTCCAACGGGTGGTCCCAATCAATTTCGATTTTGATCCCGTCTGGCCTAACAACTTGATCGGAAGCATCCGGGTAGGCTTGCCTGAGAACCAATTCAAGCAACTCCTGCGCGGGCTTCGATGCTTCGGGGCTCTGGGCCAGAACATCTAACGTCCGCTCTTCCAACAAATCTGTCCGCCGTTGCATTTGAGCCGCAAAGGCATCGTCCTGGTGCAACCAGTTGTTAGGATCAGCCGGCTTGATCCCAGGTAGCGGGTTTGGGGCAAGCGGATTGTGGGGGATGGAATGCTGCAATATCTCCGTCATAACTGAGGCATAGCATCCCAAACTGGCTTTGCCGGTCAAAAAGCGACTTCTAGACAGTCGCAAACTTTCGAGACGTATCGTCTTTGGCTTTGCAGGCTGGGTTGGCAAGCAGAAAGGCCCGCCCGTGAACACACCCTATCGCGACACCCGTAAGATTGATCCCACCAGGGGCGCCACTCTCGGCGATGGAACCCCAAATGACAATGATCGGATCGAAATCGGACCGACACAGCTGGCCTTTGATGAATGGACGGCCGCAGGGCTGAGCCTGCCCAATCTCGAACGGATGCGGGAATACCGCTGGTCGCGATTAACCCAAGCCATTGTGAAACGTGGCTGGGGTGGTGTCTTGTTGTTTGACCCCCTCAACATTCGCTACGCGACCGACAGCACCAATATGCAGCTTTGGAACACTCACAATCCGTTCCGGGCGGTGTTGGTTTGCGCAGATGGCTATATGGTCATCTGGGACTACAAAAACTCTCCTTTCCTGTCGAAATTCAACCCGCTGGTGCGCGAGCAACGCTCGGGTGCGGATTTGTTCTACTTCGACCGGGGCGACAAAATCGATATCGCGGCGGATGTGTTCTCGAACGAAGTGCGCGTGTTGATCGAGGAACATGGCGGCGGAAATAAGCGACTTGGTGTAGACAAGATCATGTTGCACGGCCTACGCGCTCTTGAGGCGCAAGGGTTTCAAGTTATGGAGGGGGAAGAGCTCACCGAGAAAACCCGCGCTGTAAAAGGCCCCGACGAAATCCTCGCCATGCGCTGTGCCAGCCACGCCTGTGAAACCGCCGTCGCTGAAATGGAGCGGTTCGCACGTGCCAATGTCGGGGATGGTAAGACGTCGGAGGATGACATCTGGGCCGTTTTACATGCTGAAAATATTCGACGCGGAGGCGAGTGGATCGAAACTCGGCTTCTGGCTTCAGGCCAGCGTACCAATCCATGGTTTCAGGAATGTGGCCCACGTATCACGAGACAGAACGAGATCATCGCATTCGATACCGACCTGATTGGATCATACGGCATTTGCATCGACATTTCGCGCACATGGTGGATCGGCGATCAAAAGCCACGGCCTGACATGATTTATGCAATGCAGCACGCGCACGAGCATATCATGACCAATATGGAAATGCTGAAACCGGGCGTCATGATCCCAGAACTGACCGCAAATGCACACCGGCTGGACGACAAATTCCAGGCACAGAAATATGGTTGCCTGATGCATGGCGTGGGATTGTGCGACGAATGGCCTTTGGTGGCTTATCCAGACAAGGCGGTGGAAGGGGCCTATGACTACCCGCTTGAACCAGGAATGGTGCTGTGCGTCGAAGCGGCAGTTGGTGAGGTAGGTGGCGACTTCTCAATCAAGCTGGAAGATCAGGTGCTGATTACAGAAGACGGCTACGAAAACCTGACCAAGTATCCGTTCGACGCACAGTTGATGGGCGCAAACTAAGCGCTATTTCGACCAGTGAGATCGCCTGACGTTACCGTGCCAATCCTCGGGCGCGGTGATGATCTGTGTTTCCTGGGGCAAGGTGCTCAGTGGCCAGTTTTGCCCAAGCGCGAAACCGATTGCGCCCGTCAGTAGGATCGCAATCAGTACTCCGGGACGAATTGCCGGACTCAGAGGTACAGGTGTCGAATGTGCCATTTTGGCCTCCACAGAGAGTCATTAGAATGACTATTAGTTGGGAGGCGACAACAAATAAGTAAAATGAATATTTTTACGGCAATACATCACCAATCTTGATTTATCAGGCTCTTTGACGAAAATTGTACAAAGAACTTGGTGCCCAGATAAGATCACTTCCCGATCTCTCACCTTCCCGTGACGCGCCTGACACAAGGGTTGAGCCGCCCGCCCTCAGCGCACAGTATTGTCGAAACCTGACAACCTAGGAATAATCATGCCCACCGAACGCACTACCTTTGCCGGTCACGACGGCAGCCAACTGGCCGCGCGCCTGGATTTGCCAGACGGGCCGGTTCTGGCGACGGCGTTATTTGCACATTGCTTTACCTGCTCGAAAGACATTCCGGCAGCACGGCGAATTTCGGCGCGCTTGGCGGCGATGGGCTTCGCGGTCCTGCGGTTCGATTTTACCGGCCTTGGTCACTCGGACGGCGAATTCGCCAATACGACATTCACCTCGAATGTCGAGGACCTGATCAAAGCCGCAGAATACCTTGCAGGCCGTAATATGGCACCGTCGCTTCTGATCGGCCATTCGCTTGGTGGCGCTGCCGTATTGCGAGCACGCGCAGGAATTCCGTCAATCAAAGCCGTGGTAACGCTCGGCGCACCCGCCGACCCCGGCCATGTGTCCCACCATTTCGAGGCCGCCTTGCCCGAAATCGAATCTCAAGGCAGCGCCGAAGTGTCGTTGGGAGGGCGTCCGTTCCGCATTGGCAAGGCGTTTGTTGAAGATATTTCGGCAACCGCGCTCACTCCGGCCATTTCTGATCTGAAAGCTGCCTTGCTGATCCTGCACGCACCACGCGACAGCACGGTCAGTATTGACAATGCCAGCACCATCTTCACGGCGGCAAAACATCCCAAAAGCTTTGTTACACTCGATGATGCCGACCACCTGATCACGCGTGCACAGGATGCGGATTATGCGGCTGATGTCATCACCGCGTGGGTTTCCCGCTATGTCAAGCTGTGCCCTCCGGCCCCGCCACCTGGGGCACCGGAAGGTGTCGTCCGCGTGACCGAGGCAGACCCGTCGGGTTTTCTGCAGGACATTCAGTCAGGCCCGCGTCATCACGCGGTCGCGGACGAGCCCGCATCTTATGGTGGTTCGGATCGGGGCATGTCACCTTACGGGTTCGTGTCGTCCGGGTTGGGGGCATGTACCTCGATGACCATTCGCATGTATGCCCGCCGCAAGCGCTGGCCGCTGACTGGTATCACGGTCGATGTCTGTCATGATAAAGTTCACGCGCAGGATGCCGGGCTTGCCAGCGAAGGCAAGGTCGATCAGTTTCGCCGTAAAATTCGGCTGGAGGGCCCGCTGGACACGGATCAGAAGGCCAAGCTGCTGGAGATTGCCGACAAATGTCCTGTTCACCGAACTCTTGAAGGCTCGGCCCATATCACGACTGAACTTCTGCAGTAAAATGCGGTTGGATCAGGGCGCTTTCCAATCTGTCGAGTGCGTCTCTCGGCGTCTGGTAGCGCCAATACCGCTCTTGACCCCACCAACAACCGAGATCGAATAGACACATCCCCTCTGATCGAACGAAATCTCCATAAAAGCATCGCGGATATCTTGTCCAAACGGTCCGCGTGAATGTCCGGCAAAACCAAAGTCGCCCATATTATCTTCTATCTCGTCGATAATATCTTAGGGAGTGGCTCTGGCATTTAGATCAATGCGAAACGGGTTCGGCAGACCGATATTAGGCACAATCAGGATCCCGCAGAACGCAGCTGCGATGGCTCTTAGCTGTTCTTCAGTCAGCATCGTCGACTCCTTTTGGCAAAGGTCGAGCGGGCTGTGACGTTCGATGCAGTTGTTATTACGGAACTTCTAAATCAAGCCCGCCCATTTGCACTCTGTCACAGATTTGCAATTCGCATAATCTGTGGGGCCTAACGTACCAATCCCCGATCGGGTCGGGGCAGACCAATCTGCCCCGAATCCTTCAGCGACGTCTTGGAGACGGCCGATGGATCGGCGGCCGCGCCGCCGGGGGGCGCGCCACTGGGGGATGCGGGCGCGTAGGTGGTTTGGCGACTGGAGGTTTGGGCCGCTGCGGCGGATTCGGGCGCTCCGGGCGGTCAGGCCTGTCGGGTCTGTCGGGTCGATTGATATCCACGTCTATATCGTGATCGTGGTAATAGTCATTCCACAGCATTGAGTCGTAGAATGGGTCATAGCCGACGCCATACCCTACCCCGACCGTTACGCCATCGCAGGCTGACAATGTGAAGGTTGCAGCCCCCAGTCCCAGCGCCAAAACTGAGCGTTTCATCACTTTGCGTGTCATCCGGGCCTCCTTACTGCAAAGACCGGAACGACGCGAAAACGGCGTTCAAGGCATCAACATAAGACGGGTCGGCCCCGTCCCGCAGGATCGCAACCCCAATGGCCACACGGTCGCGCGGCAGGTCGATCACGGTGGCGGTAAAGTTCACTCCGCGCCCATCTCGATTGCCAGTGCCTCGAATAACCTGGGCAGGCCGCCCACCAATCCTTGTATCGCTCGTACTGGTCACGGTCGGGTCTTTGACGAGGAATTTGTCGATATCCTCAAGATAGCGCAGCCCGCCCTGAATGCTTGAAACCCGCGATGGGGAGACGAACCCCATCCAGACATTATCGTCAGTCACCGGTCTGATCCCCATGACGCGCGAAATCGCACGGGCATCGCCCAGACTGGTATCCTCGATCTCACGCGGGCCACCGGTGCGCAATGTCCAGAAGTCGGGAACCTCAAAGCGGAACAGGGCGCGCCCTTTATCGGTGTAGGTCACCGGTGTGTCGGCTTGCACAGGCGTTACAGCCAACCAAGTCACGGCACTTGCCGCAAGCGCCAAGCTTAACAAAATACGCATATCTCAATAACCTGATCAGTTTTCTGGTCTCAGGTTGCCCACGCAGATTGACTTTGTCCAGTATCCTATTCTGCAGACAATAAAAAACCCGCGTTCGGAAAGCTCCGAACGCGGGTGTGTCTTGCGCATGAGCGCGCTATCAGGTGCGTGCGTCGCCCAGCAGTTTCCACAGACCGGGGATCAGCAGAGCGGCCAGCGCCAGCTTGATCGCATCACCCAGCAGGAACGGTGTCAGGCCCCATTCCAAGATCGGCTTGTCCCAGCCATACAGCTGACCCAACCACAGCAGTCCCGGCACGTAGATCAACACGTTGGCCAGTACCAGCGCTAGCGCCAGCTTGCCGACCGAGCGGTCCCAGCCGCGCGCGGCGAGTGCGCCCAGCAGAATGGTCGCCATCAGGTAACCGACAAGATAGCCACCGGTGCCACCCATCATGTAGGTCAGGCCGAATTTTTCGGCCGAGGAACCCGCAAACACGTCAAAGCCCAGAGCGCCAACCAGCAGGTAACCCAGCATCGTGATCAGGCCAAGGCGCGCGCCATAAGCGGTGCCGATGGTCAGAACGGCGAATGTGCCCATGGTGATCGGAACCGGCCACATCGGCACTTTGATTTTGGCAGCAACAGCCAGAGCAACGATACCCAGGGCAACCAGAGCCACCTGCTTGACGCGCAGCGCCGTCCCCTCACGCGGGCCAAAAGCATTGGCCAATACGTTTGCGTTCATCTCATTTCTCCACATTCGGACTTATTTGCAACTGCAGCAATGCCCGTTCCGAAGCGTTGCTGCAAGATGATTACGCTATCGCAGCGCGTATTTGGTCTCCATTTCATAGGATTTTCGCGGTCCGGTCACTTTCCAACGGACAGTCCAGCGCGGCCATCCCGAGAAATCATATACTGCATCATAGCTGTCTGGCGGGCAATCGTGGTGGTCCTCGGCGCGGGGCTGACCTAGCTGGAGTGCGTGAAAAAACCGGTCATCGTCGAAGTGAATGGCAATCTGATCCCCAGCATCACGCCAAAGGTATCGACGCGTTCCCGTCATTGCAGGCTGCCCCGGGATGCGCAGCGTGACCGTCTCGTCATACACCAACCCCAGCGCATCTTGCTGCAACTCTGCTTGACCATCCGCATGAATGATCTGGCCCGCACGCTCATCCCGGATGAGGCGTGTCAGGCTCCAAACCCCTTGGAAATCCGCGATATTCCTGGGTAGGTTCACTTCACAAAGGTTCCGTCAGTCGTATTGCCTGCATCATCTACAAACCGGATCGTATCTCCGCTTTGCTCCACATCGTAGCAAGCCCAGATTTCCGATGGCGGCCAGACCGAACAATACCGATCCTCACGCAAAGCCCAGCGCCCCGCGCTAGGGCGACCGGAAAAGTACTGCGTGTGCATGCTGTCATCGAAGGTCTGGCTGATACCCTCACCGTAGTCGAGTTTCTTGCCCATAAGCGCCATCAGGATTTCATCCGCTGTCAGCCGCCGAAACTCCTCGGCGGATAAAATTCCCGGCCAAAGCAATAAAATCAGGGCAAACCGTCTCATCCCAGCACTCGCGCCTTGTTCCTTGGTGAATGCGCAGCTAAACCCCGCGCCAACGCCTCATCCCAATCATAAAAAGGTGCTGCCGCCAATGATTCCCCGCTATTCCCGCCCCGAGATGGTCGCCATCTGGTCGCCCGAGAGCAAGTTCCGCATCTGGTACGAGATCGAGGCCCATGCCTGCGACGCCATGGCCGATCTGGGCGTGATCCCGCGTGAAAACGCCGAGGCGGTGTGGAAAGCCAAGGACGTCGAATTCGACGTTGCCCGCATCGACGAGATCGAAGCCGTTACCAAGCACGACGTCATCGCCTTCCTGACCCACCTGGCCGAACATGTAGGCAGCGAAGAGGCCCGTTTCGTGCATCAAGGCATGACTTCCTCCGACGTGTTGGACACCTGCCTTAACGTGCAGCTCACCCGTGCCGCTGACATCCTGATCGCTGATCTCGAAGGTCTGCTGGCCGCCCTCAAGCGCCGCGCTATCGAGCACAAGAACACGATCCGCATCGGTCGCAGTCACGGTATTCACGCAGAGCCGACTACCATGGGCCTGACCTTCGCGCGTTTCTATGCCGAGATGGACCGCAACCTGTCCCGCATGCGCGACGCCCGCGCAGAAATCGCCACCGGCGCGATCAGCGGCGCAGTCGGCACCTTCGCCAACATCGACCCGCAGGTCGAAGAGCATGTCTGCGACAAGCTTGGTCTGGTTCCTGAACCGATCAGCACGCAGGTCATTCCGCGCGACCGTCACGCGGCCTTCTTTGCCACGCTGGGAGTGATCGCCAGCAGCATTGAAAACATCGCCATCGAAATCCGCCACATGCAGCGGACCGAAGTGCTGGAGGGGGCCGAGTTTTTCTCGATGGGACAAAAGGGCTCGTCGGCCATGCCGCACAAGAAGAACCCTGTGCTGACCGAGAACCTGACCGGTCTGGCGCGCATGGTGCGTGCAGCAGTGATCCCAGCGATGGAAAACGTGGCGCTCTGGCATGAACGCGATATCTCGCATTCCTCGGTCGAACGCATGATCGGGCCGGACACCACCATCACTCTGGATTTTGCCCTTGCCCGCCTGACAGGGGTGATCGACAAGATGCTGATCTTCCCCGAGAACATGCTTGAAAACATGAACAAGTTCCCTGGTCTTGTGATGAGCCAGCGGGTTCTTCTGGCGCTGACACAGGCAGGGGTCAGCCGCGAAGATGCCTATGCCATGGTTCAGCGCAACGCGCTGAAGGTCTGGGAGCATCGTACCGATTTCAAAGAGGAACTGCTGGCCGACGCTGATGTAACCGCCGCGCTGAGCCCGGAAGAGATCGAAGAGAAATTCGACCTCGGCTACCACACCAAACACGTTGATACGATTTTCGCGCGCGTGTTCGGCGAATAAACCCGGACCGGATTTAGGCAAGGCCCGGCCTGTTTGTTCAGGCCGGGCCTTGTTTCTTTGCCAGATTGGCAAAACTCGGGTAATCTGCTGGCATCTTTTCCGCGAAAGGAAAACACGATGCTAAGAACTGCTCTATGTGCAATTGCTTTGATTTGCGCAGGCACCGCCGGGCTTGCTTGCAGCGGTCATGCAAAGCAAACCCAGTCCTGTGCGGAAGGCACGACATGGGACAGCGAAAGCCAAAGCTGCATGAAAATCGTCAATAGCTGACATTTTTATTTCCTGCTTGTGAATAAAAGAGATCGGTCAATCGTTAGCTTTTTTGTAGATCACGCTATGATTGTAACAAGTCACTTTGACAACGGAGTAGGAACATGCGTCTCGTACTAGCCTCGGCCATCGCTCTTCAGGCCTTTACCTTCGCACCCATGGCAATTGCTGCGGGTGGTGGTGATAGCAGCCCACCCAAGCCGACAAATACCACCAAGAAGTGCCTGTTTGGTCGAGTTTACGACGAGTCTGCAGGGCGCTGTGTTAAACCAGACAAATCCAAGTTCTCCGACGATCAGTTGTATGACGCCGTGCGTGAGTTGGCCTATGATGGGCAATATGAGAACGCGCAGGGAATTCTGCGTATCATGAACCAAGATGACGATCTGGTGCAGACCTATTGGGGCTTCACCTATCGCAAAATGGGTGAGTTGGAACTGGCCAACACCTTCTATCAGAAAGCCATCGAAACAAACCCTGATAACATCCTCGCCCGTAGCTATATGGGTCAGGGCTTTGTCGCCGAAGGAAAGACTGAACTGGCCATAGCGCAATGGCGCGAGATCAAGGCGCGCGGCGGTGAAGGTACTTGGGCCGAAGCATCGCTGCGCGAGGCTATTCGCACCGGGCTGACCTATAGCTACTGAGTTTCAGGGTTTCTTTACCTGAGTCTCGCTAATCTACCTGTAACGCAATATTGGCAATGCAGGCAGATGCAGGATACGAAACTAATGGTACAGATGGCGCCGGGTGCTCAGGCCCCGGCGGCAGACCAAGAGAACGACGCACCACGCGTCATGCCTCGTAATCTCAGCAATCAGGAAAAGGCTGCGGTTGTTGTCCGGCTTCTTCTGAACGAAGGCGCGGATATCCCGCTTGAGGAACTGCCTGACCTGCTGCAGGAGCAGTTGACCCATCAACTGGGTCAAATGGGACTGGTTGACCGAGTGACGCTCGCGGCTGTCGCACAGGAATTTGCCGATGCGCTTGATGGTGTCGGTCTTTCATTCCCACATGGGCTGGCCGGCGCTCTGGATGCTGTGAATGGCAAAATTGCCCCGGCCACCGCTGCCCGGTTGCGCAAAGTGGCGGGGGTACGCCAGATCGGTGACCCATGGCAACGCTTGCGCGAGGTATCCGCAGAAGATCTGGCCGAGATGGCCAGAGCGGAAAGCACCGAAGTCGCAGCCGTCATGCTGTCAAAACTCGAAACCGCCAAGGCCGCCCAGTTGCTGGGCCACCTGCCCGGTCCCACGGCGCGGCGAATAACCTATGCGGTATCGAAAACGGCCAACGTGACGCCTGAGGCGGTTGAGCGGATTGGTTGGTCCTTGGCTGCTCAATTGGATCAACGCCCCGAGCCCGCCTTTCGGGACGGCCCGGGTAAGCGTGTGGGCGCGATCCTCAACCAGACCGCTGCGGCGACGCGTGATGGTTTGCTGACCGCACTGGATGAGGAGGACGCCGATTTTGCCAATACCGTCCGGCAATCGATCTTCATCTTTTCGCACGTGCCTTCCCGCATCCAATCCCGCGATATTCCTGCAATTCTGCGCAGCGTGGACCAACCTGTTCTTGTCACCGCACTTGCCGGGGCCAGCACCGACGAAGACCTTGCAACGGTCGAGTTCTTTTTGGCAAACATGTCCTCTCGCATGGCAGATAATCTGCGTGAAGAAATGGCCGAACGTAGCAAGGTCAAACAATCCGATACCGAGGATGCGATGTCTCAGGTCGTCGCCGCCATTCACGCCCTTCTGGACGAAGGCGCGATTACACTTGTCGAAACGGACGAGGCTGAAGAATAATCTGGCCCGGCGCGGCTACTTGTGATCGCACGATGAGGACTGTATGTCTGAGCGCGCAGTTCACAACACTCAGGTGTCCTTCCCCATGCCCGTCGAAAAGTCGGAACTGAGCCGCTTTGAGCTTGGAAAATACTACATCGCCAACTTGTTTCTGACCGGTGTGATCGGCTGTATGCGCCTGCTGCCATACGAGCGCCGTATCGGCGCGATGGGAGCAATTGTTCGCTGGCTTGCGCCTTTGGTTGGTTTCCGGACCCGTGTGCGCCGCAACCTGAAACTCACCTGCCCCGACTTACCCGAGGCCGAGGTCAAACGAATCTGCCGCGCCGTGCCTGACAATGCTGGTCGCGCGATCATGGAGCACTTTTCGGCCGATGGTTTCATTGATCGGCAAAGCAAGGCCAAAGTTTCTGGATCGGGTGTCCAGGCGTTTGATACCGCCGTCGCCGAGGGACGTCCGGTGATGATGATCACTGCGCATTTTGGTCATTATCTGGCAGCGCGCGTCGCTTTGCAGGCCCGCAGCGGTCGACCCATCGGCTGCCTTTATCGCCGCATGGCTAACCCGTACTTCAACGACATGTATGTCGAAGCATTCCATCAGACTGGTTCCCCCATGTTCGAACAGGGGCGCCGGGGCATGGTTGAGATGGTCAGGTCGCTCAAAAGCGGAGGTATTATCGCCATCGTATCCGATCTGCATGCGCATGGCGGCGAAGAGTTGACCTTTTTCGGCAAACCCGCCGTGACTTCGGTGCTGAACGCGGAACTTGCGATCAAGTACAAGGCCGTGCTGATCCCCTGCTATGCGGTGCGCCAACCCAATGGGATCGATTTTGACATCGTCCTGCACGACCCGGTCCCTCATACCGATGCCAAAAGCATGACCCAGTTCACCAATGACGATCTGGAGGCGATGGTGCGTCAACATATGGGGCAATGGTTCTGGATTCACCGCCGCTGGAAGGCCTGGCGTGGACTAGGCGTTCAACCCAAAGACATGCCTTGATTATTCGACTCTTGCCGCAGCGACGATCGGACCATGCTCTGTACGTTGGATCAGAACTACCGCCGGTAAATCCGATGACAGCGACGCAGTGAAGCTCTGCGGTGTTTGGCCATCCCAGTGACCGGCCACCTGCCAATTCTCAACCACATTCGCATAATCCAGTTCGTGCCCAGCCAGTTCCCCACGCCGGATTGAGGCGTGACGCATCGGTGAGTACTGCACGACCCGCACATCATAGGTTTCATCTTGCGCCAACTCGACCGGGACAACGTCCACAGTCACGTCGTTAGCCGTACGCGTGGCGCTAACCTCGGCTTGGGGCGCTGCGGTCTGGTGCGCGTCGATCAGCCGTTCCAACTCAAACGACTTTGCACCCACCACGTCCTGCTGACCGTTCACAACCATCTGAGGTGTATAAATCATCGTCCGCCCACCTTCGCGCGCATAGGCTCTCTGACGCTCCGTATGGTCGGGATCAGCATATTCGTCTTTCCACCCAATATAGTCCCAATAGTCCACATGCAGCGCCAGCCCGATCACATCATCCCGCTTGGCCAGTTCATGCATGATCCGGTCCGCGGGCGGGCAGGACGAACACCCTTGCGATGTAAACAGCTCGACAACAACCGGATCATCCTGAGCGTCTGCTGAAACGGCAAGAAAAAGCGAAACAAACGCGGTCACGGCGGCTGATCTATACATTATCTCTCTCAGTTTTCGCGGAGTGCTCAACTGGTTTAGATCGAAACTGAAAAAACTGCCAATCAAGGTTTCTTGAGACCGAAGCCTTCAATCCTCGACCAAATGTGTGCAATGGTATACAATTTTCCATGTATGCGACCCGTTGCACCTTGAAACAACGCGTGCCGTGATGCAGATAGGCCATAGCGAACTCCAGTATCCAAATCATTCGAGAGGGAGGCCAAAGATGCCCATCAAGGTCGGACAGGACACAACCCAAACACGCCGCAGTCTGAGCGTGAATGGTAAATCCATTTCCTATTACTCGATTCCAGCTGCTCAAGAAGCAGGCCTGGGTGATTTCTCGAACCTGCCTGCCGCGCTGAAAGTGGTGTTGGAAAACATGCTGCGCTTCGAGGATGACGGGTTCTCGGTCTCCGTAGATGACATCAAGGCCTTCGCCGAATGGGGCGCAAATGGCGGCAAGAACCCACGCGAGATTGCCTATCGCCCTGCCCGTGTGCTGATGCAGGACTTTACTGGCGTCCCGGCTGTGGTTGATCTGGCAGCGATGCGCGACGGCATCAAAGCGCTGGGTGGTGACGCACAGAAAATTAACCCGCTCAACCCGGTTGATCTGGTCATCGACCACTCGGTCATGATCGACGAGTTCGGGAACCCGCGCGCATTTCAGATGAATGTAGACCGCGAGTATGAGCGCAATATGGAGCGCTACCAGTTCCTCAAATGGGGTCAGAGTGCATTCAATAACTTCCGCGTTGTGCCCCCGGGCACAGGCATTTGCCATCAGGTGAACCTTGAATATCTGGCCCAGACCGTCTGGACCGACACGGATCAAAGCGGCGAAGAAGTTGCCTATCCCGACACACTGGTCGGCACCGACAGCCATACCACCATGGTGAACGGCATGGCCGTTTTGGGATGGGGCGTTGGCGGGATCGAGGCTGAGGCCGCGATGCTGGGTCAACCGATCTCGATGCTGATCCCCGAGGTTGTGGGCTTTGAACTGACGGGTTCGATGGTTGAAGGAACAACCGGCACAGACCTTGTTCTGAAGGTCGTTGAGATGCTGCGCGAGAAAGGTGTGGTCGGCAAATTCGTCGAGTTCTACGGCGAAGGACTGGACCGGCTGCCTCTGGCCGACCGGGCGACCATCGCCAACATGGCCCCCGAATACGGCGCGACCTGTGGGTTCTTCCCCATCGACGGCGAAACCCTGCGCTACATGCGCAATACCGGGCGCGATGAGGATCGTCTGGCATTGGTCGAAGCCTATGCCAAGGAAAACGGGTTCTGGCGGGATGAGAATTACAGCCCGATCTACACCGACACCCTGTCGCTGGATATGGGCACGATCGTTCCCGCGATCTCGGGCCCGAAACGTCCGCAGGATTATGTCGCGCTGACCGACGCCAAAGCCGCTTTCACCAAGGAAATGGCAGAAACCTTCAAGCGCCCAATGGGCAAACAGGTCGAAGTCAAAGGTGAAGAATATGGAATGGAGTCCGGCAAGGTCGTGATCGCCTCGATCACCTCTTGCACCAATACGTCGAACCCCTATGTCATGATTGGCGCTGGTCTGGTGGCGAAGAAAGCGCATGAGCTGGGCCTGAACCGGCAGCCTTGGGTCAAAACCTCGCTGGCCCCCGGATCGCAGGTGGTGTCCGAGTATCTTGAATCCGCTGGCCTGCAGGAACATCTGGATGCGATCGGATTTAACCTTGTGGGCTATGGCTGCACCACCTGTATCGGTAACTCTGGACCGATCCAGAAAGAAATCAGCGAAGCGATTGCCGAGGGCGATCTGGTCGCGACCTCGGTTCTGTCCGGGAACCGGAACTTTGAAGGTCGGATCTCGCCTGATGTACGCGCCAACTATCTGGCCTCACCGCCGCTGGTTGTCGTTTACGCACTGGCGGGCACCATGGATATCGACCTGACATCCGAGCCAATCGGCAAGGACAAGGACGGTAATGATGTCTTCATGAAAGACCTCTGGCCGAGCCAAAAGGAAATCTCCGATCTGGTGCAGGAAACCGTGACGCGCGAGGCATTCCAGTCGAAATATGCCGACGTCTTCAAAGGCGACGAGAAATGGCAGTCGGTTGAGACCACCGATGCCGAAACCTACGACTGGCCACCTGCTTCGACCTACATCCAGAACCCACCCTATTTCCAGGGCATGGGACATGAACCCGGCACAATCTCGAATATCGACGGGGCGAAGGTGCTGGCCGTCCTGGGTGATATGGTCACCACCGACCACATCTCACCCGCTGGGTCCTTCGCGACAACAACTCCGGCCGGTAAGTACCTGATTGAACGTCAGGTTCAGCCGCGCGAGTTCAATTCCTACGGGTCGCGCCGTGGCAACCACGAGGTCATGATGCGCGGCACGTTCGCCAATATCCGCATCAAGAACGAGATGCTGGACGGCGTTGAAGGCGGTTATACAAAAGGACCCGATGGCGAGCAGACGTCGATCTATGACGCGTCAATGGCCTATCAGGCCGATGGTACGCCGCTGGTTGTCTTTGGCGGCGAACAATATGGTGCGGGATCTTCTCGTGACTGGGCGGCCAAAGGGACCGCTTTGCTGGGCGTCAAAGCCGTGATCGCTGAGAGCTTTGAGCGTATCCACCGCTCGAACCTCGTCGGAATGGGTGTGATCCCGTTCGAGTTCACCGGCGGCGACAATCGCAAGAAGCTGGGCTTGAAAGGCGATGAAACCGTCTCGATCCACGGATTGGATTCGGTTGAACCGCTGCAAGAGGTGCCCTGCACAATCGTCTATGGCGATGGGGCCGAGAAGACCATCACCCTGAAGTGCCGCATCGATACCGCGCCCGAAATCGAGTACATCGAAAACGGCGGTGTGCTGCAATATGTGCTGCGCAACCTCGCAAAATCTCCGTAACGCAATAGCTTACAACCCAATCTTAACCCTCGGCCCAGCGCCGGGGGTTTTGTTTTCTGGCCATTCATTCAAAAATCTGAAACTGTTGGGCGAAAGCACATCTGGAACCCAATCACTATGAAAAAACCTAACGCCTTGCTGGTTTGCTCGCTCAGCGTCATCTCGGTGATCGGGGTATGGGGCGTGATCGATATCCAGAGTTTAGTATCCTGGGCCAACGGCATCGTGCAGCAAACCTTCCACAGTCGCGGCTGGTTCGTGATGCTCGCGGCCTCGGGCATGTTGATCGGGTGTTTGGTTCTGGCATTTTCGCCCTATGGCAACATTCGTTTGGGCCGGGATAATGAAGAGCCCGAGTTCTCGACCGCCACTTGGATCTCAATGCTGTTCTCGGCCGGAATGGGCGTCGGATTGCTGTTCTGGGCTGTCGCCGAGCCACTAACCCATTTCAATTTCATCTCAGGCATGGCCCCCGATTATGTTGCCGCGCAGCAGGCGATGCTGGCGACGAACTTCCACTGGGGCCTGCACGCCTGGGCGATTTACGGCTCCACCGCGCTGACCATCGCTTATTTCAGCTTTCGGCGCGGGACGGGCATGATGGTCAGCGCCCCGATCAAAAGCCTGTTCCCCGGAGAACGCTGGGCCGAGCGCGTGGGTTGGCTGTCGGACTTCATGGCCATCGTCGCAATCGCCATTGGCGTTGGCGGCTCCATGGCCATGGGCGTGTTTCAGGTTGCGGACGGGATCGCGGTTCTGGGTGGTCGGGAAACGGTTGGTGCCCTTCTGATCGGTGTTGTTTTCCTGGCGATGGTCGCAGCGTATATCCCTGCTCTATTGATCGACCTTGGCCAAGGCATGGCGCGCTTGTCGAATGCAGCAATGCTGATCGCGATCTGCCTGGTGGCCTACACAGTGGTCCTCGGCCCCACCGAGTATCTGTTGAACACTGTGGTTCAGGGGTTTGGCGATTACGTCACCAATGTCATCCCTCGGGGCTTTCAGACCTTCACGTTCTTTGGCGATGACGTCACCAAATGGTTCAGCGACTGGACCCTGACCTACATGGTCTGGTGGATCGCCTGGGGTCCATTTGTCGGCGTGTTCGTCGCGCGCATCTCTCGCGGTCGCACGATCCGAGAATTCGTGATCGGAGTGCTCTTCGCACCCACACTGTTCTCGATCCTCTGGTTCGGCGCCTTTGGCGGCATCGGTCTGTTTGAGGCGCTCAACGGTGCCGGAGAGCTGTTGGCCTATACGCAAACAAACATCGAGCGTGTGACCTTCGCCCTGCTCGACCGTTTGCCGCTGTCGCTGATCACAACACTCGCAACCGTAGCCGCGGCGTTTCTGTTCATCGTAACCAGCGTCGTCAGCGCGGCCTTTGTGCTGGGCACATTCTCGACCGAGGGGGATGAAAATCCGCCACCGCGCGTGCGCCTGCTCTGGGGCGCATTACTGGGCCTGTTGAGCGTCGCGATGATCCTGTCGGGCTCGGTGGACTCGGTCAAAGTCCTGATTTCACTTGGAGCGCTACCCTTTGTGTTCATCTCGGTTCTGCTGATGGTCTGCCTATTCCGAGGGTTACGAGAGGAGGGGCAAACCCATGCTGATCGGTGATCTGACAGACACCCTGATGAACCTGACCACATTTGCCTTCATAGGCGCAATGATCTGGATTTTGGTTCGCAAGTAGCTGCTTGAATCTCTGCCGCTTTACCGATTTTCTGCGACTATGGAAAAAGTCGCATTGATAACCGGCGGCGCGCGCGGCATTGGGCGCGCAATCGTCGAAGACCTGGGCCGCGATCACCGCATTGCATTTACATGGCTGTCGAGCGAACCGATGCCAGATCTTTTGGTCGGGGATAAACTGGCTATACGTTCCGACTTGTCCGCGCCAGATCAGCCTGCCAAGGTGATCGAACAGGTAGTGCAGCACTTTGGGCGGCTTGATGTGATCGTCAATAACGCCGGTCTGGTGAAATCTACGCCGAAAGAAGAATTTCAGGCCGAGAATCATCGCGCCATTCTGGACCTTAACCTACTGGCTCCAGCCGCATTGTTAACCGCCGCGCTGCCGCATCTGAAACGCGATGCCTCAATCGTCAGCATCTCATCAATGAACGCGGTCCTGCCCCCCCGAGACGCAGTGACCTATGGCGCCAGTAAAGCGGCCTTGAACCTGTGGACCCGCGCCATGGCCAAAGAGCTTGGGCCCGAGGGGATACGGGTCAACGCAGTGGCGCCAGGCGCAATCAACATCCCCGAGGCTCCCCGGTCAGAGGAACTGACTGCTCTGTTTGTCAACGACACCGCCTTAGGACGCGCTGGAAGGCCCGAGGATATCGCCAAGGCCGTTAGATTCTTGGCCTCAGATGCCGCGTCGTTTATCACCGGCGAGGTGTTAACCGTGACGGGTGGCTATCGCTTATGAGCCCCCCGCGGCTTTCTCAAGCGCCGGGCGGATCGTGCTTTCGATCACCCGCTGCGTAATCGGCCCGGCCCAACGCAGAATAATCGTGCCCTCACCATCGACCACATAAGTCTCGGGCACGCCGTAGACGCCCCAATCCAGCCCCATACGACCCTGTTCATCCCGTCCGATCCCGGCATAGGGATCACCCAGCTCAGTCAAAAAAGCCTCGGCATTGTCCAGTTGGTCTTTGTAGTTGATGCCGTAAACCGGAATACCCTCGTCCGACAGGGCCTGTAGATTGGGGTGTTCGACGCGGCAAGGGGCGCACCAGCTGGCCCAGTAGTTGACCAGCTTAACCTCGCCATCACGTAGGGTGGCATCGTCGAAACCGGGTTTACCCGCGAATTCTGTCAGAACGACGGGCGGAGCAGGCTGCCCTTCGCGCGCCGAAGGCAAGGCATTGGGATCGTCGCGGAACATGCCGATTCCAGCAAGCACAGCGAAGGCTCCGAAAATCAGAGGAGGCGCGATCATCAGGGGCGAAATCTTAGCCATTGCGCGACATCCTCTGTTCGACTTTCTCCATCTCAGCCCGCACCTTGCGGCCTCGGATCACGCTGAATCCCACCAGCGCAATCAGAAGCCCGATGGATACAACATAGGACCACAAAACAGTATCGGCATATTTTCCAAGATCAGGGATCATCCGTTCACCCTTTCCCGCGCCATCAGCGCCTTGGTTCGACGGGCTCGGATTTCGGTGCCCGTGCGATAGAAGACCAGCGCGATAAACAGAAGCACAAAGCCGATGATACACAGGAGCAGCGGATAGAAGTAGATGTTGCTAACCTTCTCCTCGGTATCCGTACCTGTGATCGCCCCTGCACGCATCACGGAAGCCCCCTGATGCAGCCCCTGATTCCAGAAATTCACCGCATACCGGCTGAGGAATGCAAAGACCGAGCCCACGAGGCAAAGGACCGAGGTCAGATCAGCCGCGGTATCCGGATCTTCGATCGCCTCCCATAGCGCGACATATCCCAAATAAAACAGGAACAGAATCAGGAACGAGGTCAGGCGCGGATCCCAGGCCCACCATGTACCCCACATGGGCTGACCCCAGATCGCTCCGGTGGCCAATGCGATCAGCGTCATGACGATGCCGATGGGCGCAGCGGCACGGGCGGCCAGCGCACTGACATGGTGGCGACGCACCAGCCAGACCAGTGAGGTTGCCAGCATCATGATCCAGCAATTGATCGCCATCAGCGCGGCAGGCACATGCAGGTAGATGATCTTTACGGTCGAGCCTTGCTTGTAGTCATCTGGGGTAAAGAAAAAGCCCCAGATCAATCCTACGACCAGACATAGACCAGCGCCGATCCAGAAGAACGGAAGGACCCGTTCGCTGGTGGCGAGGAACTTGCGCGGGTTGGCGTATTCCCAAAGGGCGTTGGCTTTGGCTGCGATTGTCATGGGCCCTATCTAGTCCGAGTCGGCGTGGTTCTCAATTGACCTCAGTCAAGCTTTGTTCCCATCACCTAAGATTGATGCGCAGCACGGCGGCGCTGGCAAAGGGTAAAAGTGCGACCGTAGCGGCGGTAATCCCTGCCAGCATAAGCAGGGGCGTTTGCGTCTCCATACCTGTCGCACCGCGTCGGGCAACCTCGGCCCCGAAGATCAATGTCGGCACGTAAAGCGGTAAAACCAGAAGCGAAAGAAGCAGACCGCCCCGTTTCAGGCCCACGGTGAGGGCTGCGCCGAAGGTGCCGATAACGCTCATCGCCGGGGTGCCAAGCAGCAGTGAGATCACCAGCCACGAAAACCCAGGTACAGGCAGGTTTAGTAAAACGCCCAAAAACGGCGCAGCCAACACCAGCGGCAATCCTGTGGTCAACCAATGGGCTAGCGCTTTGATGGTGACGACCGACTCCAGTGGCAGCGGCGCGGTGGCAAGCAGATCAAGCGAGCCGTCTTCCCAATCCAGCGCCAGCAGACGGTCCAGCGAAAGCAGGCACGCCAAAAGCGCGCCCAGCCAAAGAACGCCCGGCGCGATGGTCGAAAGCAACGAGGATTGCGGGCCTACCGAAAATGGCACCAGAACGGTGACGATCAGGAAGAAAGCAAGACCGAGGCCAAAGCCACCCCCTGCGCGGAAGGCCAGTTTCAGATCACGCAGCAATAAAGCGATCACAGGAAGCCTCCGTCAAAATCGTCGATGGGTTTGGGTTTGGCCTTGTTGGGGCCAACGTCCAAAACCTCTCCGTCCAATCCAAGATCGATATGGGTCGCGATGAGGGCCGAACCACCCTGCCCCAGATGCGCGCGTACCGCATCCGCGAACATCTGCACGGCGTGACGATCCAGCGAGACCGTCGGCTCATCCAGCATCCAGATTGGACGCCCGGTAACCAGCATTCGCGCCAATCCCAGACGCCGTTTTTGCCCCGCCGAGAGATTGCCCGCATGACGGTCAGCCAACTCATTCAGC
The DNA here is from genome assembly GCF_056539905.1 of Ruegeria sp. AP7. NCBI lineage: Bacteria > Pseudomonadati > Pseudomonadota > Alphaproteobacteria > Rhodobacterales > Roseobacteraceae > Ruegeria > Ruegeria sp. AP7. The sequence continues at coordinate 117,763 of NZ_JBQFVT010000011.1, forward strand.
TCAAATGCATCCAGAGCATGCTGGATATCACGGATGCCAAAGACCGACGCCCAGAAGTTGAGATTTTCGACCACGGTGAGGGTCGGCTTTAACCCGTCAGAATGGGACGCGTAAGCGATTTGGTCTTCTGCCCCGTCGATCTGCCCCGTCAGCGGCGGCTGCAGGCCCGCAAGCGTACGCAGTAATGTTGTCTTTCCGATCCCATTCGGCCCCCGCAGGATCAGCGCCCTTCCGGCCTCAAGCGAGAAGCTCAGCCCTTCGAGCACGGGAACACCGCCGCGTGCGATAGCCAGATCGGTTACCTTCAAAGTCATGAAGCCCGCTTAGCGGATTGTGCGTGTGGGCAAAAGGTCGGAATTGCCGCAGAGCGGCTGGTTGGATCGCAGTGAGGGGCCGGCCCCTCACACTCCCTGGGATATTTTTAGCCAGATGAAGAACAGATCCTCAGACCGGAATTAGCGCAAGCGCAACGCGGCGGCCTTCGGAAAGCAGCACGTTGTAGGTGCGGCAGGCAGCCGGAGAGTTCATGATTTCGACACCCAGCCCCACCTCTTCTAGCCTAGTGCGTAGGTCGGTGGGGATGTGGGTCAGGTCTTTGCCCGTACCGATGAACAGAACGTCGACATGTTCGGATAAGGCCAAAAGCGGATCCGCCTCCGAGAATCCTGCCCAAATCGAAGTTCCGGTGGGGCCGGTCAAGACTGCCCCTTTATGAACCTGCCCACCGATCCGAAAGAACCCAGGGCCATAGCCATCGACGGGTTGAGCGTTTGTATATGTGATCTCATTTAAGCGCATGCGGAGGGTTCTAGCCCCAAAGCGGCAGGCCGGACAAGGCCGCTGTTGCGATCACCAGATAGGCTGCGGCGCGGTACAGCCTTTCATGTTCGGGTCGGAACATCCAGCCCCCCAGCCAGTTACCGGCGATGTTGGGGATCGCCAGCGCGAGGCCCAATCCAATGCTTGCCAGCGAAAGACGCTCCATCCCGCCGAGGTATCCAAGGATCAGCAAATCGAAAACAAACAGGAACAGTAGGATCGTCGCGCGGATTATCTCAACCGGCAATGTGCGCGACATGTAGAACAGGATGACAGCTGGTCCCGGTATCCCGGCCACTCCACCGAGTAGCCCCGCTGCCCCGCCAATTGCCACAACCATGCGGCGCCGCACCGTCCCGCGATAGCGCAGACCAAATATCAGTACGACAAGCATCGACAACGAGATCACACTGACCAAATAGCGAAATACTTCGGGTTGCGTGCGCGTAAGCAGCCATAAACCCACCGGCAGTACTAATGCACATCCGAGTAGAAGGCGCCCCAAATCTCCTATGTCAACGACAGACCATGCGCGGCGTAGGTTTGGGATGGGACCGAATATGTCCATAACTGTCAGCGCGATGATGGCACCGAAGGGACCAAGATAGGGGCTGGCGATGGGCAGGAATATCAGGGCCGTGCCAAAGCCGGAGAAACCGCGCACGATGCCCCCAATAAAAGCAGCGAAAATGAGTACGGCCAGACCGGTTGGGGTCTGGCCGAAATACTCAGGCATCAATGTTGGCAAATTGGTTGCCCGCCGTATTCGACGGTTTCGACCAGTCGCGTTTGACCCCCAGCCACAGCAGGATGGTCGAGGCCACGAAGACCGACGAATAGGTCCCGACAATCACGCCCCAGATCATCGCGAAGACGAAGCCGCGGATCACATCCCCGCCCAAGACATAGAGTGAAATCAACGCCAGCAGCGTGGTCACCGAGGTCATCACCGTCCGGCTGAGCGTTTCATTGATCGAGATATTCAAAACCTCTTTAAGGTCTTTCTTCTTGTATTTGCGAAGGTTTTCGCGAACGCGGTCAAAGACAACCACGGTGTCATTAAGCGAATAGCCGACAATGGTCAGGAGCGCCGCGATGATGGCCAGGTCAAAGCGAATTTGCAGTTCCGAGAAGATACCAATGGTCAGTATCACGTCATGCACCAGCGCGGCGACCGCACCCAGAGCAAACTGCCATTCGAACCGGAGCCAGATATAGACAAGCACCGCGCCGATGGCCAAGGCGACAGCAATCACTGCGGTCTGGATCAACTCGCCCGAGACCTTGGGGCCCACGGATTCGACCGAAACGAACTGAATGTCCGGCGCTGCAACAGTCAACGCTTCTTCAACGGCGGTCACGATTGCTGCAGACACAGCTTCGGCTCCATCCTGTGCCTGAATACGGATCATCGCGACGTTTTCATCCTCGCCAAATGTCGGATCGAAAATCTCCGTGATGGTCACGTCGCCAAGTTCCAGCGGCGCGATGGCGTCGCGATAGGCGCCCACGTCGATCTCTTGCGCGGATTGCGTGCGGATCGTGGTGCCCCCGCGGAAGTCGATGCCGAAGTTCAGCCCCTGCAGAAGGAACGAGGTAAACGCAATTACCATCATCAGGCCCGAAATACCCAGCCAGATCTTCCAGCGGCTGAAGAAATCGAACGAGGTGTTTTGCGGTACGAGTTTCAGTCTCATGTCAAACCTCGATCGTTTTCGGACGGCGGCGTTCGAACCAGATTACGATCATCAGGCGCGTTACAAAGATCGCGGTGAAGACCGAGGTCAGAATACCCAGACCAAGTGTAATGGAGAACCCGCGTACCGGCCCGCTGCCCATGGCAAACAGGATGGTTGCGGTGATGAAAGTGGTCACGTTCGCGTCCAGAATGGCCGAAAGCGCTTTTTCATAGCCCAGCTCGATGGCGCGCGCCGGACCTTTGGCGGATTTAAGTTCCTCGCGGATACGCTCGAAGATCAGTACGTTGGCGTCAACTGCCATACCGACCGTTAATACGATCCCGGCGATCCCCGGAAGGGTCAGCGTGGCACCGATCAACGAGAGCAGTCCGAATAGCAATCCCACATTCAGGATCAGCGCAATATTGGCGAAGATGCCAAACAGGCCATAGCTGAGCGCCATGAACACCAATACTGCGACAAACGCCACGATGGTTGCAACTTTACCCGCATCGATGCTGTCTTGCCCCAGCTCCGGGCCGATGGTGCGCTCTTCAAGAAATTCCAGGCCCGCAGGCAAGGCCCCCGCACGCAGCAGGACCGCCAGATTGGTGCTTTCCTCAACCGTGAAGTTACCGGTGATGATGCCGGAACCGCCAGGAATATGGCTTTGGATTACAGGGGCCGAGATCACCTCATCATCCAAAACAATGGCGAACGGCGCGCCGATATTTTCTAGCGTGTAGTCACCAAACTTGCGGGCACCAGAAGTATTGAAACGGAAGCTGACCGCAGGGCGTCCGTTCTGATCGAATGACGGTTGTGCGTCGACCAGCTCTTCCCCGGTTACCACCGGCGCTGATTCCAAGGTGTAATAAACCCCGTCCTCATCGATCGAAGGAACAACTTCTTCACCCACACCCGCGATGGCGTCAGGATCAGTACCGCGCCCCACCACGGGGTTGAACGTCAGCTGAGCCGTGGTGCCGATAATGTCTTTCAACTCACCTGCGCTACCGATGCCCGGCACCTGTATCAGTATCCGGTCAGCACCTTGGCGTTGGATTGTCGGTTCTCGCGTGCCGACTTCGTCGATGCGGCGACGAATAATCTCAAGCGCCTGACGCACCGTACGGTCATCCGAGGCGAGCTTTTCGGCCTCGGACAATTGTACAACAATGGTATCTCCTTCGGCGCGGGCTTCGATGTCAGTGGCCCCGACCCCGGTCAGTGTTTGCACCTGACGTGCCAGACCGCGCACGACTTCCAACGCGCGCGACATACCTTCGGGCTGACTGATGCGCACGCGAATCTCATCAGGGGCCGAGTCTTGGCGGCGAATGGTGCCTACCGTGGCGCGCTCATCGCGCAACGCATCGCGGATTTCGGGCCACATCGCCTCCATCCGAGATTCGTAGACGTCATCAACCTTAACTTCAGCCAGCAGATGCGCACCGCCGCGCAAATCGAGACCCAGATTGACAAGCGATGAAGGCAGCCAGTTCGGCCATTGCGCCGCCTCTGCCTGCATCTCAGGTGTATCGATGCCAAGCTCAATTGCGGCTTTGGCATCATTCGATTGCTCAACGCGTGTATAGAACGCATTCGGCAGGGCCAACAGTAGGCCGATCACGCAGACCGACCATATTAGGACCCGTTTCCAGGAATCAATTTGCAGCATTACCCTGCCTTTTCAAGGATTTGACGCGCGAACTTACTTCGCCGGTTCGGTCTTGTTCAGAACCTGAGCGATGGTCGATTTGACCACGCGAACCTTCACGCCTTCGGCAATCTCGACCTCAATCTCGTTATCGCCTTCCTTGACCTTGGACACCTTGCAGATCAGCCCACCTTGCGTGACAACCTGATCACCCCTGCGCACGGCTTCGACCATGGCCTGATGTTCCTTCATCTTCTTCTGCTGCGGGCGGATCAGCAGAAAATACATGATCCCGAAAATCAGGATCAGCGGGAGAAACTGGGCGATTGCGCCACCTTCCATGACATATTCCTTTGTTCTGGTAATGCAGAGGGCTCTCTGCAAAGTTGGCGCGAACCTATGCTTTGGTTCAGACGTTTGCAAGCAAACGCATCTGCAATTCACCTATCAAGTGCACAGGATTGATGCGGGACGTTGCAGATATGTTCTAGGCAGCCCCGGCAAGTCGGATATAGTTGTGGCCAGGGGGGCCCAATGATTCAATTAATCCAGACCTTTGGCAAGTTTATTCGCCTAATCCTCTTGACGGTTTCTCTTTGTCTCTTGGCACCACCACTTTGGTCACAGAACGTAATCGGAGAAGAACAAAACACAGAGGATTCTGAAACACAGACCTTTCAGGCTCCGGTTATCGTTGATGGCGATACCCTGTTTCATGTGCGCGGCTCCAGCGCTTTGCCCGCAAACGAGCGGGCGGAGGGTGTTCAGAACAAGATCATAGAAGTAGCCGAATCCTCGGATGCAAAGAAAGTTTCGATAACCTTCGAGGACTCTGAATTCGGGATCCGGATATTTGCCGATGGCATCCAGGTTTCGATCGTGACCGATGCGGATTCCGAACTTGAACAAATGGATCTGAATGTTCTCGGGTTATTGCACGGCCAAGCTATTGAACAGGCGATCGAAAACTACCGCGCCAATCGCACGGAACAAGCACGCGTTTCGGGTGCTATCGAGGCCCTGGCCTGGACGCTCGGCTTCGCGTTATTCGTTGTCATCATTCTCTGGTTACACCGACGCATCAGGCGGCGGACGCTTAAACTGGTTAAACGCTATCTCAAAGACGTCGAAACCGCGACCGCCAAGAGCGTCCAGGCCGAGGCCATAGCGGCATTGATCCGGTATGCCCTGAATTTCGTATTGCTGGTGATCTTTTTCCTTGGCTTCTATTACTATCTCTCCTTCGTTCTGCTGGCCTTTGCCGAAACGCGATACTTTGCGCAATTGCTGCTGACCCACCTGACCGAACCGGTCCTGCTGATCTTCAAGGGTATCCTCAGCTATTTCCCGAACCTGATCATGCTGGTGCTTATCACCTGGATAACGATGTATATCATCCGGGGAATGCGCGTGTTCTTTGACGCGGTCGAAGCGGGATCGTTCGATCTTGGCGATTTCGAGAAACACTGGATTGGCCCCACGTTTAACATTGCCCGGGTTGTTGTGATACTGATCGCACTGGTCTTTGCTGTCCCTTACATTCCCGGATCAGACTCTGCGGCCTTTCAGGGACTGACTATCCTTGTCGGCGCGATGCTGTCGCTGGGCGCGAACTCGGTGGTCTCGAATATGCTGGCGGGGCTTTTCGTGATTTATCGCCGCTCGACTTCGCTCGGGGACCGTATCCAGATCGGAGACCACATCGGAGATGTAGTGCAGATCAAGCTGATGGAGACACATCTGAAGTCGATCAAGAATGAGCTGATCTCGATCCCGAACGCGCAATTGATGAATTCGGACGTGGTGAACTTCTCAAAAAAAACCGATGGCAATGGGTTGCTGCTGCATACAACGGTTGGGATCGGATATGAAGAACCGCCCGAGAAGGTCGAAGCGATGCTGATCGAGGCCGCACATCGTACCAAGAGCATCAAAGCCAAACCCGAACCCTTTGTTTTGTGGACTGCTTTGGCGGATTACGCGATCAATTATCAGATCAACGGATATAGCACACGGGGCAGTATCATCCCGAAGATCCGCTCGGATTTGCATCGCAACATCGTTGCCGTGTTCAACGAAAACAACGTGCAAATCATGACACCTTCGTACATGGCTGATCCGCCCGAGCCGAAGATCCCAGCGGAAGAGTGGGATGGTCATCTGGCACATGAAACGCACGACGACGCGGATAAGTCGTAACCGGCGCTACACCCTTCCTTTCAGATGGTGCATAAGCGGTTTCAGTGATTCACGCATTTAAGGATCTGAACCATGCACGACATCCGCGCCATTCGCGAAAACCCAGCCGCCTTCGACGCCGCCCTTGCGCGCCGTGGGGACGCGCCGGTGTCGTCAGACCTGCTAAGGCTGGACGAAAGTCGCCGCGCCAAGATTCTGGCAGCCGAGACGGCTCAAGCCGAGCAAAACAAGGCCTCCAAAGAGGTTGGTGCCGCCAAGGGGCGCGGCGATGAGGCTGAATTCGAACGTCTGCGCGCGCTGGTGGCCGAGAAAAAGGCCGAAGTGGCCCAGATGCAGACCGAAGCCAAGGACCTGGACGCTCTGCTGACCGACCAGCTGATCCGTATCGCCAACCTGCCGGCAGAGGATGTGCCCGAAGGTGCGGATGAGAACGACAATGTCGAGATCAGCCGTTGGGGCACTCCGCGCGCCTTGGATTTTGCACCGAAAGAGCATTTTGAAATCGAAGCCGTCCAGAGCGGTATGGATTTCGAAACCGCTGCCAAGCTGTCCGGCTCGCGCTTTGTGCTGCTCTCGGGTGGCGTCGCGCGCATCCATCGCGCTCTGGCGCAATTCATGCTGGACACGCATATCAATGAGAACGAGCTGACCGAGGTTAACGGCCCGGTTCTGGTTCTTTCGGAAATGATGCAAGGCACTGGCCAGCTACCGAAATTCGGCGAGGACAGCTATCAGACCCGCGAGGGCTGGTGGTTGATCCCAACCTCCGAAGTGTCGCTGACCAACATCGTCAACGACACGATGATCGAGGAAAGCTATCTGCCCCGCCGTTATACCGCGCATTCCCTGTGCTTCCGGTCCGAAGCGGGCTCGGCAGGCAGGGACACGCGCGGGATGCTGCGCCAGCACCAGTTCGAAAAGGTCGAGATGGTCTCGGTCACGCATCCGGACAAATCGGACGACGAGCAAAAACGCATGCTGCGCTGCGCCGAAGGCATTCTGGAAAAACTGGGCATCCCCTATCGCACCGTCATTCTGTGCACGGGCGATATGGGCTTTGGCGCCCGTCGCACCTATGACATCGAGGCTTGGCTACCCGGTCAGGACACCTATCGCGAGATCAGTTCGGTTTCGACCTGCGGTGATTTCCAGGCCCGCCGAATGAACGCACGCTTCCGGCCAGAAGCTGGCGGCAAGCCGGAATATGTTCACACCTTGAACGGGTCTGGTCTGGCTGTCGGGCGCTGCCTGATCGCCGTGCTTGAGAATGGCCAAAACGCAGATGGCACGGTGACCCTGCCTGAAGCCTTGGGCCCCTATCTGGGCGGCAAGCTTACGCTACAGATCGACGGTAAACTCGCATAACAAAACCTGCATCGATGATGCCGGTTCCCGATTGACAAGGCGAAGAAGAGTTACTTCTTCGCCTTTTTCTTATTGTTCTTCTTACCAGATTTTTTTTTAGACGTTTTGCCGGACTTTTTGTCAGACTTCTTCTTAGCGTCCTTCTTCTTGTTGTCCTTTTTGGGCTTTTTGTCTTTCTTGCCCTTCTTGGACTTTTCCTTGACCTTTTCCTTGGCTTTGGAAAATGCTGCTTCCATTTCGGATTTCTTCTTCGCAGCCTTCTCAGCCTTGGCTTTGGCCTTTGCCTTTTTCTTCGCCTTGGCCTCGGCAGCGACTCTCTCCGCCGCAAGGCGTTCTTCTGTGGCTTTTCGCTCGGCCTCGGCCTTGTTCGCGGCGGCATTGCTTTTTGCAGTTGCCCGACGTACCGCAGATTGCTTTGCTGCTGGCTTTTGCTTGGTTGAGCGGCGTGCTGGTGCACGAGCCGCGGCCTTGGGTTTGGCACCTGCAACAGCCTTCGCCGCTGCGATCAGCTTGGCTGCGCGGGCAATACCGACGCGCGGAATACCAAGAATGTCTTCAGGTTTGGCCTTTGCTAAGGCTTCTGCTGTTTTGAAGCCCTTTGAATTCAGCGCCCGCTCCAGCGTTGGCCCTACCCCACTCACGTCGGTAACTGCGGTCATGTCGGTTCCTTTCGTTGTCTCCCCTTGGCAACGTAAATGTTTTGGCATTGACGAAAAAGTAGAGAGAGTGACAGCATTTGTAACGTTAACCGCTTTCGGCCAGCCGGTGCTGTTCGGTTCTGTTGGGGAATGGGACAAGGCGTTTGGCTTCCTCATCCCAAAGCTTCAGGTTCAGTGCCGCCACTGCTTCGGGAAATTTGATCCGACGCGGCGTGTATTCCGGGGGTAAGTTATAGTGGCACGCGCGCAGACGATAGGACGGAATGCGCGCATTGAAGTGGTGAATGTCGTGCAAGGTGATGCAAGCCACGGCATTGTCAAACCACCAACCGAAATCCAATGCCGATGATCCTTCCAGTGCTGCTAGCTTGGGGTCCAACTCAGGACGTCGGTCCCAATAGGTGTCTTCGAAGTTATGCTGCAAATACACCAGGAACACGCCAAGCATTCCTCCGAGCAGAGAAAAGACCAACCAAACCATAATACCGGTGGTACCGGCAATCAGGTAAAGCAGCCCAAGAAAAACGATAATCGAAAGGTTATGCAGAAGCACCCCCACCGCCCCAAAGCGAACAGTATTCTTGGGCCAGCGATAGCGAATGAAGTAGGTGAACAAAGCACCAATCGGCACAAGAATGAACGGGTTCCGGTAAAGCCTATAAAACAGACGCGTTTTCCAATCGGCTTCGTTCCATTCACGCAGCGTCATTGTGTGAATTTCACCTGTCTCGCGATGTTCGAGGTTTCCGATCCCAGCATGGTGCAGATTATGGTTCTGCTTCATCACTTCGAACGGGGCGAAGGTAAATGGCGACAATCCGTGGCCAGCCCATTCGTTTTGCAGACGGGTTTCAAACAGCGAATGGTGACCGCAATCATGCTGCAGCACGTATAGACGGACTGCAGAAAAGGCAAAAACGATCCCTGCCGGAATCATGACATACCACTGGTCCACATACGTAATCGCCAAAGCCAGCGATGCGAAATACACCGCAAATGTTCCAAAATAGCTAAGGGCGGCAAGCGTATTGTCCTGTACCGCGTATTGTCTTGTATATTCTCTCAGATCCATCACGCCCGCTCCCCAGGGTGGTCCGACCAATCTCAAACTCAAATTACGTGCGGCAGACCCGCAATCAAGCAGCACGTGCAAATACAAATGCACTCACTTGAATGCTAGCGCGCGGAAACGGGGCTGTCACGCCCCCTCACTGAAAATGCTGAAAATTAGCGCGGGTTACGCGCGTCCCTTGAGATGCTTGGCCAAGGCGCCTGCGTTCTTCTTGCGACGGCCCTTGTAGGGGTTCTTGTCGCCCTGCCCACGCAAAGTCAGGCGTATCGGGGTGCCCGGCATGTCAAAATCCTCGCGCAACCCATTGACCAGATAGCGGTTGTAGCTTGCGGGCATCTTGTCGGGATGCGAACACATCACGACGAACCCCGGTGGGCGCGTCTTGGCCTGAGTCATATAACGCAGCTTGATCCGACGACCCTGCGGCGCTGGAGGCGGGTGCTGTTCCAGCATGGCGGTCAGCCAACGGTTCAGCGCTGCGGTCGGCACGCGGCGGTTCCAAACGTCATGAGCACGCAGGATCGCTGCGCGTAAACGCTCCAGCCCCCTACCTGTTTTGGCCGATACCGTGATCAGAGGCGCACCACGCAGTTGTGGCAACAAACGGTCAAACGACTCTTTCAGGTCACGAAGTTTTTCTTGCTTGTTGTCCTCGATGTCCCACTTGTTCACGGCGACGACCACGGCGCGGCCTTCGCGTTCAGCCAGATCGGCGATCCGCAGATCCTGCTGTTCGAACGGGATGGCCGCGTCCAACAGAACCACGACGACTTCGGCAAACTTGACCGCCCTCAGACCATCCGAGACCGAGAGCTTCTCCAACTTCTCCTGCACCTTGGCCTTCTTGCGCATCCCTGCTGTGTCGAAGATCCGCATCGGTGTGCTGTCGCCATCAGGGTCAGCCCAATCGATCCGCAAGCTGATAGCGTCACGGGTAATCCCGGCCTCGGGGCCGGTCAGCAGACGATCTTCCCCGATGATCTTGTTGATCAAAGTGGATTTACCGGCATTTGGCCGCCCAACCACAGCCACCTGCAGAGGTTTATCAGCCGTGATCAAAGGGGCTTCACCCTCGCCATCCTCGTCCAGTTCGATATCAATTTCGGGGCTGTCGTCCTGTGCCTTTTCCGCTGCCGCATCCGCCAGTGGCATAAGTTGGGCATAGAGATCAGTCATCCCCTCGCCATGCTCGCCAGACAGGCGCACCGGTTCGCCAAGACCAAGGTTGTAAGCCTCAAGCACACCCGCATCGGCCGCGTTGCCTTCGGCCTTATTGGCGGCAAGGATCACATGCTTGGATTTTTTGCGCAGGATATCAGCAAACATTTCATCGGTCGGCGTAAGCCCTACCCGCGCGTCGATCATGAACAAGCAGACATCAGCCATATCCACAGCACGCTCGGTCAGTCGCCGCATCCGGCCCTGCAGGCTGTCATCGGTCGCGTCCTCAAGACCCGCCGTATCGATCACGGTAAAGCGCAGATCTCCCAAACGGCCCTCGCCTTCGCGCAAATCACGCGTCACGCCGGGCTGGTCGTCAACCAAAGCCAGACGTTTGCCCACGAGGCGATTGAACAGGGTGGATTTGCCCACATTCGGGCGCCCCACAATGGCGAGGGTCAGCGACATGTTCTCATCTTTCAAGACTCAAGAAGCGCCGTTTAGCGCATCTTGTCGTCAACGGAAAGCGTGCAATTCGCCCTTAGTCGAAACGACATAGAGCGTCTGACCCGCCACAACCGGCGCAGTGGTCGCGCCGCCCGGCACTTCGATCTGATGGACCAACGCGCCGTCAACTGGATTGAAGAAGCGTAGATACCCATCGTTCGAAGCTACAACCAGCCGCCCTCCGGCCATGATCGGGCCGTAGTGAGCAAAGATCGGACCCCGACGGCCCGGCTTGTTCTTGACGAATCCGGGCAGATCGATTGCCCAGACAATCGAGCCATCCGCTGCGTCCAGACGCACCAGCTGGCTGCGATCGCTTATCAGGAATACACTGTTTCCTGCTGGCCAGACCGTATCAACCGCACCTTCCAGAGCGGTCCAGTTCCGCTCACCTGAGCCAGTATCAAAGGAAACCGTACGACCCGAGTGGTTGCCGATCAGGATCGAATTGCCAGACACCATAGGCCCGGCTGTCACATCTACGATCTGAGCCGCCGCGCGACCCCGGCGGCCACCCGCTACAGATGCGTTCCATCGCAAGATGCCTCCCCGGCGAAAAGTCGCAGCGATGTCCCCCGATCCAAACGCAAAGACCGACAGGTCAGAGGCGATGACCGGCGCTGGTGCACCCAAAACGTTCCCGACGCTCGGAGTGCCGTCAATCTGCCAGATGATCCGGCCATCCTTTGTGTTCACCGCCCAGCCGGTCTCGTCCCCGGCCACCAGATAGAGAATCCCGCCACTGACCAAAGGCGCGCCACTGCCGGTTGCATTCAAACGCTTTTGCCACTTTTGAGCGCCTGTTTTAGCATCTAACGCGGTCAATCGACCAAAACCCGATGAGACGTACAACACACCATCGGCGTAAGCGAGCCCGCCCCCCGTGGCATCGACGTCTTTTTCATTCGGTGGAATCAGATTGGTGCTCCAGGCAACTTGCCCCTGTGGCGTCACCGCCGAAACAGTCGCACCGGAATCGAGCGTATAAATCAAACCACCAGCAACAACCGGGTCTGCAGTAATCCGCTGTTTCCGGCTGTCGCCGGAACCAATGTTGGCTGACCAGATACGCTGTGGCGTGGGGTTCAATGCGGCATTTGTAGTGCGGAATGCAGGGGTGCCCGGGCTTTGCGACCAGTTCGCGTTCCGGCTTTGGGCCGGAATGCTAATTGGCTTGGCGCCACGTGTTTCCACGGTTTCGTTGTCATCGGCGGCGCGAATATCCTCACGCTCACCGGGCAGAATAATCTCGGGTTCCTGACATGCGCTCAGCGCAGTTAAGGAAACTGCCGCGGCGACCAATCCAAAGCGTGAGAAATAACGTGTTACCATATTCGACAAACTCGCCTGTGATGTTCCGTTTCGCTGCCGGGTCAACCCTGCTGGGTTGCGACAGGCTCGGGCACACCCCCAAGCGCAATGATCAATTGGGCTGCGCGTTGCTGTAGATCGGCGCTGGCTTCGGCGTCCTGGCGCAAAGCCTGCAAACGATCCAACGCAGCCTGTGTACTTCCCTCGGTCACATCAATCAGGGCCAGTTGCTCCTCGGCAAGCAAGCGCAAAGGCGCACCGGGTATCGCAAGCGCCTCGAATTGTTGACGGCGATCTGCGACGGGCATCGTGTCGGCTTGCAGCAGCAAAGCCTTGAAACTTGCAATCGCCCGGTAGATTTCTGGCAAATCCCCTTGTGTAGCGATCGCGTTCAGGCTGTTCACAGCATCCTGTTGCGATCCTGCATCGGCCTGCGATGCAGCCAATAACATATTCAGAACCGCGTCACCTCCGGCAGATGAGGCATCGACCGCTCGCAGGCTGGCTGCGCGTTCATCGGATGCATTCTGAGACAAAGCAGACAGAATCGCATCACCCAGAGCTTCGGCCTGATTTGTATCGCGCGCCTTACGGTATTCGTTGAATGCCGCGCCACCTACAATGGCAACGACTGCGACAACACCCACCCAACCCCATCGGCGCAATAGCAGGTACATGCGATCGCGGCGCACCTCTTCGGTGACCTCATCAATAAAACTGTCGACGTCGCTCATCCCTGCCCCCAGGCTTAAGTGTCCGGTTTTCTAGCGCCATGTCATACCGCGCCGTTCAGGCCAAGCCAAGTGCTCGAATCCACACATTTGCCTGCATCCGCGTGGCCCTTGCGAAAAAAACTAAACCAAACTATTCAGTTTAGTATGGAAAAGCCGTTTCTATTACCCCATTTCAAGTGATAGAGGCGAAAGCCAGCCGCGCGAACAGATCTGGAGATTGTACCGCATGCGATTGATTTCATTCGTTAACGCTGTTTTGGTTATTATTGCGTTGTATTTTCTTGTATTCGAACGCGACACGCTTTTTGCGTTCGCTGGTCGCGGGGATGAGCCTGCTGAAGCCGCAACTGAGGTTTCGGAATCCGTGCCTGCTCCGGATGCGATAGGTGTTGTCGTGGTGCGTTCGACTGCGCGCGAAATCGGCAGTGCGGTCCAGTTGCGCGGTCAAACCAAGGCAAATCGCCAGGTCGAGGTACTGGCTGAGACGACCTCGACCGTCGTGTCCGAGCCAAAGCGCAAAGGCGCATTTGTCGAAGCGGGTGATCTACTGTGTGAGCTGGATCCCGGCACCCGCCCCGCAAGTCTGGCTGAAGCGATGGCTGCAAAGCTTGAAGCCGAAAGCCGTGTACCCGAAGCCGAAGCACGTATCGAAGAGGCTCATGCTCGTCTGGCCGAGGCTGAAATCAATCTGAAAGCAGCACGCAAGCTGTCTGAAACCGGGTTCGGTTCGGAAACGCGCCGCATCTCAAGCGAGGCCGAAATGAGCACCGCCGAGGCTGGCATCAAATCCGCTGAGGCTGGTCTGGAATCAACGCAAGCGGGTATTGAAGCCGCCACTGCAGCGGTTGCAGCCGCCCAACGCGAGATAGATCGCCTCACTATCGAGGCACCGTTCAAGGGGCTGCTGGAAAGCGATACCGCGGAATTGGGCAGCCTGATGCAGCCCGGTTCGCTGTGTGCAACCGTTATCCAGCTCGACCCAATCAAGTTGGTGGCTTTTGTGCCTGAAACCGAAGTGAACCGGATTATCGTCGGTTCGATGGCGTCTGCACAATTGGTCACAGGCTTGCAGGTTGAAGGGCGCGTCACCTTCCTGAGCCGCTCGGCCGATGAAACCACCCGCACGTTCGAGGTGGAGATCACCGTTCCCAACCCGGAACTTCTGATCCGTGATGGCCAGACCGCCAACATCCAAATCGCTGCCGAGGGCGTCAAAGCACATCTGCTGCCGCAATCCGCATTGACCCTGAACAATGAAGGCGAACTTGGTGTACGCACCGTTGTCGCTGACAACGTTGTCGATTTCGTTCCAATCCGCCTGCTGCGCGACACTGCCGAGGGTGTTTGGGTTGGCGGCCTGCCAGAAACCGCAGATATTATCGTGATCGGTCAGGAATTCGTGACACGCGGCGTAACCGTTGCGCCGACCTACAGGGAAGCATCGCAATGACGGGTATCGTCAGTTGGGCCGCAAGCCGTGCCAGAATGGTTCTGGCTTTCATCGCGATCTCGCTGGTTATCGGCGGATATGCTTATGTAGGGCTGCCGAAAGAGGGTGAGCCGGATATCGATATCCCGATGCTCTTCGTGTCGGTCCAGTTTCCGGGCATCTCGGCGGAGGATAGCGAGAGCCTACTGATCAAGCCGATGGAAACCGAGATGGCCGATCTCGACGGGCTAGATTCGATGACCGCCACTGCTGCTGAAAGCTACGCGGGCGTTCTGCTGGAATTCGAGTTCGGTTGGGACAAATCCGCCACTATCGCTGATGTGCGCGATGCCATGAACAGCGCTCAGGCCGATTTCCCTGATGGGGCCGAGCAGTATACGATTACCGAGGTCAACTTCTCAGAGTTTCCTATCGTCATTGTCAACCTGACTGGTCCAGTCCCCGAGCGCACTATGGCGCGCGTTGCCAAAGACCTGCAGGACGAGCTTGAGGCGTTGGATGCGGTGCTTGAGGCCGGTATCGCTGGAAACCGCGACGAAATGCTTGAGGTCGTGATCGACCCGCTCCGGCTTGAGGCGTACAACGTTACGGCCGCTGAACTGATCAACGTTGTGCAGAACAACAACCAACTGATCGCGGCGGGTGAGGTTGAAACCGAGCAGGGCACGTTCTCGGTCAAGATCCCTTCGTCATTCAAGACCGCGCAGGACGTCTATGGCCTGCCCGTCAAGGTCAATGGTGACCGCGTCGTCACCCTGGGTGAACTGGCCGAGATTAACTATACTTTTGAGGACCGCGCTGGCACGGCCCGGTTCAACGGAGAATCCACCGTCGCACTGCAGGTCGTCAAGCGCAAAGGCTTCAATCTGATCGACACCGTCGCGCTGATCAAATCCACCGTCGCAGAGGCTCAGACCAATTGGCCAGCCGAGTTGCAGGCCGCGGTTGATGTCGGCACCTCGAACGACCAAAGCCGCATTGTCGATTCGATGGTGCGTCAGCTGGAGGGGTCGGTTCTAACCGCCGTCGCGCTTGTGATGATCGTGGTTCTGGCATCTCTGGGAACGCGCGCCGCGTTGCTGGTGGGCTTTGCGATCCCGACATCGTTCCTGTTGTGCTTCGCCTTTCTGGCGATGATCGGGGTCACAATCTCGAATATGGTGATGTTCGGCCTGATCCTTGCGGTGGGTATGCTTGTTGATGGTGCCATCGTTGTGGTGGAATATGCCGACAAGCGCATCAAAGAAGGCGTCGGCCCGATGCACGCCTATGTCGAAGCTGCGCAGCGGATGTTCTGGCCGATTGTCTCTTCAACCGCCACGACCTTATGCGCCTTCCTTCCCATGCTGTTCTGGCCCGGTATACCCGGCGAGTTCATGAAGATGCTGCCGATCACGCTGATCTTCGTTCTGTCTGCTTCGCTGATCGTGGCACTGATCTACCTGCCGGTTGTGGGTGGTGTCTCGGGCCGTATGAGCCGCAGCTTCGAGCGCAGTTCGAACTGGCTGCGGGCACGCGCACCATGGTGGGTGCGCGCGCTTCTGGTGCCGCCATCGCTATACATGATCTTCCTTGGCGCAATGCAGGTCTTGAACCCCAACTATCTGCTGCCCGGCGGTTCACTCGCTGGTGTGCTGTTGTTCCTGTTCGGCGCATTCGCCGGGTCGGTCACGCTGAGCGCAGCCAAGATCGAACGGGCCCCGGATGAACATGTGCATACCACAAAAGAGCACACGCCCTTTGGTTACGTGATTAAGTTCCTGGTCGGCAATCCGGTCATGCCGGTGGTATCAATCGCCGTAGTCTTTGCGGCGGTATTCTGGGTCGCGTTCATCCTGTTCCCGCAGAACTCGCGCGGTGTCGAATTCTTCGTCGAGAGCGAACCGGAACAGGCTACAGCCTATGTTCGGGCGCGTGGCAACCTGTCTCTGGCTGAAAAAGACGAGATGGTTCTTCAGGCCGAACGCGTCATCAGTGAACATCCGGCAGTGATCAACGTATTTGCCTTTGCGGGCGAAGGCGGTCTGAATCAGAACAATGGCGGAGCAGAAGCCCCAGCCGACACTATTGGCCGTGTGCAGTTCGAGCTCATTCCTTGGGAAGATCGCCCAATCAGCTCTGAGCAGATTACCGGTTGGTTCTGGGGACCGATTGCTGGTCTGCTCGGCTTTGCAAAGGAGGAAGTTGCAGCCGAATATGACGGCAATTTTGTTCTGGAAGAACTCACCGCAGAGTTAGCAACTCTTCCCGGCTTCATCGTTGATATTCTGGCGCTGGAGCAAGGTCCCGCCTCGGCCAAGCCCGTTCATCTGCGGATCAAGGGCGATAGCTGGGAAGAATTGACCGCGGCCACGCTCACAGCGCGCGAGGCGTTTGATACCACCCCCGGCCTGATCAAGATCGAGGACACCCTGCCCCTACCCGGCATCGACTGGCAGATCGACGTGGACGTGGCCAAGGCGGGCCGGTTCGGCGCTGACGTCGCAACCGTAGGCGCGATGGTACAGCTTGTGACACGCGGTATCCTGCTTGGTGAGATGCGTCCGGATTCGACCGATGAAGAAGTTGAAATCCGTGTCCGCCTGCCCGATCAGGATCGTGTCTTGTCGACGCTGGATACGCTGAAAGTTCGTACACCAGACGGGTTGGTCCCCCTGTCGAACTTTGTCACCCGCAAACCGGTGGCTAAGCTTGCCGAGATCAATCGCGTGGATCAACAGCGTTACTATGACGTGAAAGCGGATGTCGAGCCGGGGCTGAGCAAGATCGTGACCACTGGCCCGGACGGCGCAGAACTGCGTCTGGCCACCGTGCGCGCGATTGGCGAAGGTTCCACGCCAACCGGCACCATCATCACCAATACGGACGGGTCTGAGTTTGAGCTGGTGCAACTGACCGGTGCCGAGAATGTGGGCGAAGTGCGGTCCGCCATCGAAAGCGGTGACGCTCGGTTTGCCCTGATCAATCCGAATGAACGGATTGCTGTACTGACCGAATGGCTGCAGACCGACCCGTTCGGCCGCACCATCGCGTGGGAGTGGACCGGCGATCAGGAAGATCAGGCTGAAAGCCAGGCCTTCCTCTCCAGCGCGTTTCTTGCGGCCTTGGGCCTGATGTTTGTGATCCTGCTGGCGCAGTTCAACTCGTTCTACAACTCGGTGCTGGTGCTTCTGGCCGTGGTTCTGTCTACGACCGGCGTGTTGCTGGGCATGATGGTCATGCAGCAACCGTTCTCGATCATCATGACCGGAACGGGCATCGTTGCTCTGGCTGGTATCGTTGTGAACAACAACATCGTTCTGATTGACACCTATCAGGAATACAGCGGTTACATGTCGCGTATCGATGCCATCGTCCGCACCGCCGAGGCGCGTATCCGTCCGGTTCTGTTGACCACGTTGACGACCATGGCGGGTCTGACCCCGATGATGTTCGGCCTGTCGCTGGATTTCATCGGTGGCGGGTATTCGATCGACAGCCCCACGGCGCTGTGGTGGAAACAGCTAGCGACGGCGGTGGTCTTTGGCCTCGGCACGGCCACGGTGCTGACTCTGATCGTCACGCCTTCATTCCTGGCGCTACGGGTTTGGGTCACAACCTACGCGGTATGGCTGGGTAAGGCGCTGGCGCGCGCCACGGCGGGACGGTCCAGCCAGATCGCGCAGGACATGGCAATCGGCCAAAGCGCGCGAGATGTGCAAGCAGCCGAGATGATCTGGACCGATGAACCGGACCGAGTTGCCCCTGATCAGAGCGCTCTGGACGACCGGCCAGATCATCCACCAACAACCCCGCTGAAGGCGGCGGAATAAAAAAAGGCGAGCCCTCGGGCTCGCCTTTTCGTTTCTGGCAGAAGTGTTATTCGACGAACGCGTATTCGCCCAGATCGCACAGGTTCAGACCATAGTCTTCAATCGATTCTCCGTCGCTGAAAACACCGCGGATGTCATAGACACAGGTGGTTAGCCCGTCCGCGATGAGGACGCCCACTTCGTAATCCGCACCCAGATAACCACCCTCAAGCAGATTGCCTTCCCAGCTGCCGGACGAGGCCGAAGACACGTTGAACTCAACCAGATCATAGCTGGTTTCGTTGATAATCAAGAATTCCAGATCCTCAGCTGCTGCCGAAGTCGCCATCATTAGTGTTGCAGCCAACACCGCCGCCGCTCGCATTTTCATAAGGTTATTCCTTGTCTTTGTTTCGGCGCGCACAGTGTCGCGGCGGCGGGTCCGCGTCAAACGGAAAACCGTATCGCAGCGACCGATTTTCTTTTAAACCGATCCGCACAATCATCAGTTGCAAGGGCCGTTGAGCTCAGGCCGCTTGGCTGTCGGATTGCTGACGGCTCCACAGCTGGGCATATCGCCCCTCATGCCCCAGCAACTCATCATGCGTGCCCTGCTCGATGATCTCACCTCGCTCAAGCACAACAATCCGGTCTGCTTCGGCAATTGTGCTAAGACGATGAGCGATAGTGATCACAGTCCGGCCCTCACCTGCACGTGCTAGAGCGTCCTTGATGTCTTGCTCGGTTTCCGTATCCAAGGCCGAGGTCGCCTCATCCAGCAACAAGATCGGCGGGTTTTTCAGAAGCGTTCTGGCGATACCAACGCGTTGTTTTTCACCACCTGATAATTTCAAGCCACGTTCGCCGACCTTGGTGTCATACCCATCAGGCAGACTGACGATGAAATCGTGAATCTGAGCGGCTTTAGCGGCGGCCTCAACATCCTGCTGGGTCGCCCCTTCGCGCCCATAGGCGATGTTATATCGGATCGTATCATTGAACAGGACCGTATCCTGCGGAACCACCCCGATCGAGGCATGCAGACTCGATTGGCTGACATCGCGCACGTCCTGCCCATCGATCTTCAATGCGCCTCCTGTGACGTCATAGAACCGGAACAGCAGCCGCCCAATGGTGGATTTACCTGAACCTGTCGCCCCGACAATCGCCACGGTCTGCCCGGCAGGCACCGTCAGCGACACACCCTTCAGGATTTCGCGATCCGCTTCATATCCGAAATGCACGTTTTCAAGCTTGACCTCTCCACCATCTACCTTGAGGTTTGGCGCACAAGGTTTGTCTGTCACTTCTGCCGGTTGTTCGAGCAGATCGAACATCTGCCCCATATCCACCAGTGACTGCCGGATCTCGCGGTAAACCGTGCCCAGAAAGTTCAGCGGAACCGTAATCTGGATCATGTATGCGTTGACCATCACGAAGTCGCCCACAGTCAATGATCCTTTTTGCACGCCTATGGCGGCCAGAACCATCACTCCAATCAGACCACAAGTGATAAGGAACGATTGGCCGAAATTCAGGAATGCCAGCGAATAAGCCGTCTTCAATGCAGCCTGGGCATAGCCTTTCATCGAGACGTCATAGCGTTCTGCTTCGCGCATCTCGGCATTGAAATATTTAACCGTTTCAAAGTTTAGAAGGCTGTCGATGGCGCGCTGATTGGCTTCGGTATCCTGATCGTTCATCTCGCGCCGCAGCTTCACGCGCCATTCAGTCACCGCAAAGGTGAACCAGATATAAAGCGCGATCGTTACCGCGACGACGACCAGATACCAGACGTCGAACAGCCACAGCAGTATGACCGACACCAGAAGCAGTTCCAGGATCAGTGGCCCAATCGAGAAGAGCAGAAAACGCAAAAGGAATTCAACGCCCTTCACCCCGCGCTCGATAATTCGGCTCAGACCACCCGTGCGCCGCGTCACGTGATAACGCATCGAAAGCTGGTGAATATGCTGAAACGTCTCAAGCGCCAAAGCCCGCAACGCGCGTTGACCAACTGGTGCAAATAACGCATCCCGCAATTGCTGGAACCCGACGGTCATCATGCGGGCAACCCCATAGGCAACCGTCAAACCAATCGCACCCAGCGCAATCGGTGGCACGCCCTCACCCGCCAGTCCATCAACTGCGCCCTTATACAGGATCGGTGTATAAACAGCGATCAACTTGGCCAGCACCAGCATCGCCATCGCCCAAACCACACGGCGTTTGACCCATGGCTCATCTTCAGGCCAAAGATAGGGTGCTACCTTGCGGATCGTGCGCCAGCCTGAACGTTGTTCGTCCGGCTCGGATTGAATCGCGGATGGTTGCCTCATCACGTACCTTAACTGCGGTCAGAGATAGCCCTGGCCCGGTGTTGGGCCAGTGGTCTTTTTTACTCAGGGATAGTGAAAATCTGCCCTGGATAGATCAAGTCCGGATCACGGATCGAGTCCTTGTTGGCCTCAAACAGCTTAACGTACAACACGCCATCTCCGAACCTGTCCCGAGAAATCGCCCAAAGTGTATCGCCCTTTTGAACCGTGACGGAGCGGATCGCAGGAGTTCCCGACGGGGTTTCACCCGCCTCGGTTGTTTCGGCTGCACGCAGAGCCTCGACGGGCTCGCGTTTGAACGGAGTCTCAAGCCGACTGACAACTGTCCCATCCGGAGCAACCTCATCCACGCGTAGGGTGTAAACGCCGGGATCTATACCCTCGACCTCACCACGCCACTGTCCATCCGTTGCAGGCTCAAGGTCAGCAACAAGTTTGTTGTCCAGATACAGGCGCACTGCAGATCCGTCCTGAGCGCGCCCTGTCAACTCCACATCGCCAACGTCTGAATACCCGATCGTGTCCAATGCGATCTGTTCCGGCGGTGTGTCCAGCACGGTGGGCGGTTGCACGAGTTCAACACCTTCTTCGCCCGAGCGCAGG
This sequence comes from Ruegeria sp. AP7, assembly GCF_056539905.1. Classification (NCBI taxonomy): domain Bacteria; kingdom Pseudomonadati; phylum Pseudomonadota; class Alphaproteobacteria; order Rhodobacterales; family Roseobacteraceae; genus Ruegeria; species Ruegeria sp. AP7. The sequence goes on from NZ_JBQFVT010000011.1 coordinate 139,112, forward strand.
ATCGCGACTTGTTGATCAGGCACGTCAACTGTTTCGGACTGTGCTTCAGTCGCGGGCGCCGCCTGATCTGCGGGCGGCGTTACGGTGCCAGCAACTTCGGGTTCATTTTCTTCGGTCTCGGCTTCGTCGGCTGCTTGCTGATCGTTTGTTTCGGAGACCACGGTCTGCGCCTCAGCAACTTCTTTGACCGGCTCATCGGCAGAAGGCTCTGACTCGACTGGCGAGACCGGTTCTGGCAGCGCTGCGATCAGATAGTCATCTGACCGGCTGGTACTTTCTCCACTCCGGGTTTCAAGAACCAGCCCGCGAGCGTCGTCTCCAAATGGGATCGATACGAATTCAGCGAACTGACCGCTTGCGTCGACAACAAAGCGATGAATAGTCTCACCGTCGAGCAGAACATTTACCTCGGCCCCCGGTTCGGCGCTACCGGACAGCAATCCGTTTCCATCGGGTTCGACAAATATCTGATCCAGCACCGGCACCGCCAGAACCGGGGTTTCCGGCTCTTCTCTCTCTTGCACTTGCTCTTCTCCGATTACAGCGGCTTGCTCGGTGCTCTCGACGGGCGTAGCAGGCGCAGGTTCGCTAGCTTCTGTCGTCTGTTCATCCGGCTGGATATCTGCGGGTTCCTCGGCTTCCTGCTTGGCTGTTACGTTCGGTTCAGATGTTTCAACTGCTTCTGGCTCAGCCAGTTCCTGAGGTCGGTCAAACAGACCTGACAGATATAATCCGCCCGCAACGAGCACCACAACGATCCCGGCGACCAGACCCCATATGAAGGTACCAGAACCTCCGCTTCCCGATTTGGCGTTCATTCTTATCCTTTCACTCCGCCCGGTACTTGGCCAATTTGGCACACATTCCCAGGAGCGGTTGAGCCAACCTATCAATCCCGCTATCACGGGTCAAAACCCCTAACACAAGAGCAGAGAGCCCAACCCATGTCTCAGAAATCGGTCTGTGTGTATTGCGGGTCACGCAATGGAGTGAATCCCGCCTACTCCGCCGCCGCCCAAAGCTTTGGGACCATACTGGCCAAAGAAGGCTGGCGGCTAGTCTATGGAGCCGGAGATGTGGGTCTGATGGGCGAAGTAGCCCGTGCGGCACAGGCGTCTGATGGTGATACTTTTGGAGTGATCCCTGTCCACTTGTTGCAACGCGAAGTTGGTAAAACTGACTTAACCCGCTTTGTCGTGACCGAAACGATGCACGAACGCAAGAAGGTCATGATCATGAATGCCGATGCCGTTGTCGTCTTGCCTGGCGGACCTGGTTCATTGGACGAGTTGTTCGAAGCCCTCACATGGCGGCAGTTGGGTCTGCATGACAAACCCATTCTGGTGATGAATGTAGATGGCTACTGGGACGCGCTGCATACATTGCTGGAGCAACTTATTGGTCGAGGCTTTGCCGACGCTTCACTGGCAGAGTTTATTACCTGGGTCACCACGCCTGAGGCAGCGATGTCCGAACTTCGTCGATTGCTGAATTAAAAAGACGGTAATCGGGCGGTGTGAACCGCCCGCAGATCACCTCTCTTCAGGCAGGTTTGGCCAATCGAGTCCTGAGTATCTGTTCAACCTTGTGCATCGGATGGTTGGTCAGCGTCTTATCAACTTCTGCTACCACCTTAGCGAGCACTTTGCTGTGCAATCTGCGACGCAACAGGCCCAAAACATGCGGACTAGCCACTAACACCAGGCGTTTGTATGCACCCTTCAGGCCCTTACGATTCAGTAGATTTGCCACATCCTGCACGAACAAGGACTTGGCGTGAGCCCTCCATGTGTCCTCTTCCACGGCGGATTTCTGGTTGGGACCGATATCAGACCTGCGCCCAGCCCGATCCGTCGGCTTTGCTGTCACGCTGTCTTGTTCCTCAACTGAAACGACAACCAGATTGGGGTCTTGCGCGTCGGTGATATTTTCCATCACCAGAGCTTTCTCCCCGTCTGCGATGATGACCCATGTTCCCTGCTCAAGTGCTGCCATAATGGTCTCCTTCAAAGGTTAAGGTGCCGATCCCTCGCCCAGCGGCCATGATTTCAGCTTCGCGCGAATGAAGACACCCACGCGCAACAGCCTTGTTTTTCAATTGTTTGGCGGTTCTCTCCCTCCGCCTGTCTTAGCTAGGCACTAGGAGGTGTAGTACAATACGCGCTCAGATTAATTCGAATTTATGAGCGGGAAATTACCGGCGAACTAACTCGCGGCGAAAGGGTCATGAAATTAGCGGAGACAGCCGATCAGCACTTTTGGCGCCATATTTTGCGAGAATTCAACGTCTGCATTGCGGTGCCGATTCAACCGATCGCCGCAACACACTCTTCGAACTTCTCTGCCGGTGAGAAGTAATTCAAGGTCATTCTCGGCCTTTCATTGAGTTC
>NZ_JBQFVT010000012.1:0-138579 GCF_056539905.1 Ruegeria sp. AP7
CCCCGTCAACCGCGTCGACAACGCATACGGTGACAGAAACCTCATCTGCACATGCCCACCAATGTCAGAATACGAAGAAGCCGCAGAGTAAACTCTCAAAACCCCCGCCAAAAAAGCGGGGGTTCTTTAATCTCGTACAGGTCAGAGCTTAATGCGGAACGCTGCAAAGCCATCTGCACCTTCTCCCGCATCTTCGATGACAACGCCTTTAACATCATTCATGTAGTCCCGCGCTTTTGGCCCGGTTTCAAACAATACGGTCGTGTCGGTGAGCGGCGCAAATGACCAGTTGGCATCTGCTTTAGGATCAATTGTACCCTGCTCGACAATATAGCGGACGATGACATCCCGGTTGGTGTCCGGAGCCTCAAAAACAACTGTGTCACCCTTTGCGCCGGGGAAAGAGCCCCCGCCCGATGCTCGGTAGTTATTGGTGGCGATAATGAACTCCATGTCATCCGTGACCGGTGAACCATTAAAGGCAAGGTTCACGATCCGGGCTGCATCTGGATTAAGTTCTTCGCCTTTTGGACCAAAGCGGGACGGTTGTGAAAGGTCGATCTGATAGGTCACACCGTCCATCACATCGAAATTATATGATGGGAATTCCGGGTTCAGCAGGATCGCGTCTTCAGAACCTACCTCAACCTGATTGAACATGCCCGCCGAACGTTCCAGCCAGCCTCGAACCTGCGCACCGTTTACACGCACGGCACGAACTGTGTTTGGATAAAGATAAAGATCGGCCACGTTCTTGATCGCAACGTCACCGACGGGAACATCAGTGTAGTATTCCGGGCCGCCACGGCCGCCAGCCTTGAATGGCGCCGCTGCCGAAAGGATTGGCAGACCCTCGTGCTCGGTGCCTTTCATCATCTCTTCGACATACCATTTCTGCGCGATCGAAACGATCTGCACAGACGGGTCATCAGCGACCAACGCGAAATAGCTGTGCAATGGGGCCGAAGTCTTACCCACAGCGCGGCGGACGTAGGCCAGCGTTTCGTCGTGATCTTTCGCCACCGAGTCGAGAACCTTTTGATCATCTCCGACCAGCGCAGTTATTGACCGATCTTCGTTGCGTTTGGAGATCGGCCGCGCCTCGGAAGTGGTGGTGACCACACGCCAGTCGTTACCATCTCGTTCCAGCAACAGATCAAGCAGGCCAAGATGCGATCCCCAGAATCCACCCATGACGGCGGGCTTACCCATCAAAGTTCCGGTTTCCACGTCAATACCGGGACGGTCCGCAAATGTTGGAGATGGGAAGACCAAATGGTTGTGCCCGGTGACCAAGGCATCGATACCGTCAACACCGGCAAGAACGACCGAGGCATTCTCCATTCCTTCCGAATGATCGGCCTCACCTATACCTGAATGCGAAAGTGCTATGATCAGATCACAGCCTTGCTCTTTCATCTCGGGTACGTAAGCCTGCGCTGTCTCGATGATATCGCGGGCTTCGACATTGCCTTCAAGGTGTTTGCGATCCCAATTCATGACCTGCGGCGGAGTGAAACCGATGACGCCGATCTTGATGGGATGTTTGGAGCCGTCCCCCATTTCAATCTCGCGATCAAGAATGGCATAGGGCTTCACCAGAGTTTCGTCATCGCGCGGGCTGGCCCCTTTTTTCTTGGCAATATTGGCCAGAACCACTGGGAAGTCGGCCCCAGCAAGCGCTTTATCAAGAAACTCCAGACCATAATTGAACTCGTGGTTGCCCAAGGTGGCGGCATCATAGCCGACCGTGTTGAATGCAGTGATAATCGGGTGGCTGTCGCCCGCCTTCATTCCACGCTCATAGGCGATATAGTCACCCATCGGATTGCCCTGCAGAAAGTCGCCGTTATCGACAAGGATTGAGTTAGTCGCCTCTGAGCGGATGTCGTTAATGATTGATGCCGTGCGTGACAGGCCCACGGTGTCCCGTGGCTTATCTGCATAGTAATCATAAGGGAAAACATGCACATGGATGTCTGTTGTTTCCATGATCCTTAGATGAGCCTGATTGTTGGCAGCAGACGCAGAGAAAGGATGCAGAGTAATCGCAGCTGCACTGGCTGTCGTTGTGGCAAGAAACTTACGGCGAGAGAGTTTACTGCTGGAAAAGGGCATATCACACCTTTCTGGAAATATGTTCGAAACGCTTTGTAGATGGCGATTGTAACAAAGATGAATAAAGATCACCTAAGCCGATCAAGCATCGAACTATGGTTAATATTGACGATACTGTGCCGACAAACCCTAAGAGCGTAAAGCTCATCAAGGTCTCAATTTGGAATTTATTTTGTGGCATTAGCCAAACCAAAACTGATGAAGCGCAGGCAGGTATCTGGCAAATCGACCAACACCCCAGAATTACAAGTGCTTAGTGATCAGCGCATAATCGATTTGACGCGAAACGGGTTCAAGCTTTCGCTGAACTGTTCAATAAATTCCAAAGTTACCAAAGATGGTTGTTTCAATATGGGGCGCACTAAGGAAAGTGTATGAGGTAACACCGGTACGAATGGCCTGTAGCACAGTCCAAGATGGGCATATTGAACCGCATCCAGTTTGCTCACTACCGAGACTCCCACGCCTCTTAAGGCGAGTTCACAGGCTGCCGTAAATTGCCTGACCTCGATGTGAGAGTTCAGTGAGATATTTGCGCTTTGGAACGCTTTCGATAGGCGTGCAAAAAAGTCGCTATCACGGCGGGTATGAATGACTTTCTCGTTCTCAAGCTCTTTGGGCGTAACTTCGGAAACGCTTTCCAGCTCGTGACCGCTTGGAAATACACAAACCGTGCGTAAGTGCACATCTGTATTTTGCACAGCCGGGTGGCTGATAAAACTGTCGGTGATCCCAAAATCATATTGTTCACCGATCATCCATTCAAGAATGCGCTCGGGCCGATCCGGCTCAATTGTCATTGTGACGCCGGGGCGATCTTTCAGAAATTCGGCGACAACTTGTGGCAGGTGGCTGGTTGCAAATCCGGGGAGGCAAGCAACGCGAATATGTCCCGCCTTTCGTTGCGTGATATCCTGGCTGACGTCGGTGATCTGTTTCATCAGCTCCAGAACACGCTCTACGCTGGGCTGCAAATACCGAACTTCCTGCGTCGGCACTAACCGCCCCTCGCGGCGATCAAAAAGCTGAAACCCAAGTGACTTCTCCAGATCAGATATTAATCGGCTCACAGCTGGCTGACTGACCCCAAGATCAGTGGCTGCAGAGGTGATCGATCCATTGGTCGTCACTGCCATAAGGGCTTCAAGCTGTCTGATTCTCAGGGTCTGTCGCATGTTCGAACCAGTACTTCTCAGTTTTTCGTTCACGAATATAATGCCGTGTTATTTTTTTTATCAATACTAAGGTCTTGAATTATATTTCTGTAACGCTAACGTCGTGAAATCGTCATGTGTGCCGTTTACCCGTAGCGGTCGGTATTCAACGAAGCATCGAACCTGATGCATGGGAGGAATCATGAAAAAGAGATTTTTCGGCGCTCTCGCCGTAGCAACTGCCTTGTCCCCTGTAGCGGCAATGGCTCAAACCGAAGTCCAGTTCTGGCACGCCTTTACCGGCCGTCTTGGTGATCTGGTGAAAGCCCAGGTTGAAGAATTCAACGCCAGCCAGGACGAGTTTGTCGTGGTTGAAAGCCACAAAGGGAATTACTCGGAAACGCTGAATGCCGGTATCGCCGCGTTCCGCGCAGGCGAACAGCCCCACATTCTGATGGTATTCGAAGTTGGCACCGCAACAATGATGTCGGCTGAAGGCGCCATCAAGCCAGTCTATGAAGTGATGGCCGAAAGTGGCGCGTCATTTGATCCCGACGCGTATATCGGCGCTGTAAAAGGGTATTATACCACTACCGATGGCGACATGTTGTCATTGCCCTTCAACTCTTCCACACCCGTTCTTTGGGTCAATCGCGATGCGATGGAGGCAGCAGGAGTCGATCCTGATACCGATCTTTCCACTTGGGAAAAAGTTGGCGAGGTTCTTGATCAATTAAAGGCAGGCGGTGAAGAATGTCCGCTTGTCACGGCTTGGCAAAGCTGGGTTCACCTGGAAAACATGTCAGCCTATCACGATGTACCATTTGCATCGAAAGATAATGGTTTTGCCGGTCTGGACACCGAATTGATGCTGAATGGTCCGGTGCAAGTGGCCCACCTAAGCGCAATGGGTGATTGGGCCAAGGACGGGAAATTCATCTACACCGGTCGCAGAAACGAAGGTGGAGCCAACTTCCGGGCCGGAGAATGCGCCTTGTTCACAGAAAGCTCGGCGGGTTACGCGGGCATCAGCTCGGAAGCTGAGTTCGATTTTGACGTACGGCCCCTGCCCTATTGGGAAGGTGTCACAGCCGAACCTCAGAACACCATTATCGGTGGTGCCTCTCTGTGGGTGATGGAAGGGCACGACCCCGAAGCCTACAAAGGAGTTGGAGAGTTCCTGAGCTTCCTGTCATCGTCAGATGTACAGGCCAATTGGCACCAGAATACCGGCTATCTTCCGATTACTGCTGAAGCGGGAGATGCAACCCGCGCGGCAGGATTCTATGAAGACAATCCCGGCACAGATATCGCGGTAATCCAGATGACTGCGAAAGAACCAACCGCAAACTCAAAAGGTCTGCGTTTGGGGTCATTCGACCAGATTCGCGGAATCATTGACGAAGAGCTCGAGGCCATCTGGTCTGGTGACAAAACGGCTCAGGAAGCGATGGACAGCGCCAAGGAACGTGGCGACGCGTTGTTGCGCCGGTTTGAATCAGCCAATCAATAAAAATGATATCATGCGGGCCTTTAACGGCCCGCATTTCTTTTTTGGTGGGACACTAAATTGGAAAAACGCGTCACCTTTCGGGGCTGGTTGCTGCCTCTGCTTCTGATCGCACCTCAGGTGATCGTCTCTGCCATATTTTTCTTCTACCCAGCGGCGCAGGCAATCTGGCAGTCGCTGTTTATTCCTGACCCGTTTGGGCTGTCATCTCAATTCGTCGGGCTCGGTAACTTTGAATTCCTTCTCAGCGACAAATTCTATCGTGCATCCTTCTTAACAACGGCGATCTTTTCGACGCTTGTCACCTTGTGCTCGATGATTCCGGCACTTTTTCTTGCAGTCATTGCCGACAGGTTGATCAAAGGCTCGGGTGTTTACCGTACCTTGTTGATCTGGCCCTACGCAGTCGCACCTGCTGTTGCTGGTGTGCTTTGGCTTTTCATGTTCAACACACGCGTCGGAGTTGTTTCCTGGTATCTTGGCCAACTCGGCTATGATTGGAACCACGTTCTGAATGACGCCGAAGCAATGGGGCTGGTCGTTGTCGCATCCGCGTGGGGGCGCATCAGTTATAACTTTTTGTTTTTCTTTGCGGCGCTGCAATCCGTGCCAAAGTCAGTCATCGAGGCAGCCGCAATCGATGGGGCGCATTTCTGGCGCCGGTTCTTCACAATTGTTTTGCCACTGCTGTCACCAACGGCCTTCTTTTTGCTGGTGGTCAACGTCGTCTATGCATTTTTTGAAACATTCGGTGTTATCCACACAATCACCGGAGGTGGTCCGCAACAAGCCACAACGATCCTGGTCTACAAGGTGTTTTCCGATGGGTTCGTCGGGCAAGATCTCGGGTCTTCGTCGGCACAATCCGTCATCCTGTTGATCGTGGTTGGTTTGCTAACGGTGATCCAGTTCAAATACGTCGAAAAAAGGGTGCATTACTGATGGCGGCCCAGCAACACGGAATGGTCGAGAAACGAGGCGCGGGTATCTGGCTAACCCACGCCTTTATGGTCCTGGGCGTCCTGATCATATTCTTTCCGATCTGGCTGGCTTTTGTTGCCTCAACAGTATCCCAGCCTGAAATCGTCTCGCCCCCTATGCCGATCTGGCCGGGTGATCAATTTTGGGAGAACTACCGAGCAGCCCTTTTTGCCGGAGTAAACGTGCCCGTCGCTACCATGCTGTTCAACAGTCTGGTGATGGCTATCGGTATTGCCGTTGGCAAGATTGTGATCTCACTTCTGTCGGCCTTTGCAATCGTCTACTTCCGATTCCCGGGGCGAACGACCTTTTTCTGGCTGATCTTTCTGACACTGATGTTACCTGTCGAAGTGCGGATTGTTCCAACATTCGAAGTTGTGGCCGGTTTTGGCATGCTAAACAGCTATTACGGGCTGATTTTCCCATTGATCGCCTCAGCCACTGCCACTTTCCTGTTCCGGCAGTTCTTTCTGACAATCCCGGATGAACTTGCTGAAGCGGCGCGAGTAGACGGTGCGCGGCCGATGCGGTTTTTTGTCGACATTGTAGTGCCGATGAGTAGAACCAACATCGCGGCCTTGTTCGTCATTCTCTTCATCTATGGCTGGAACCAATACTTATGGCCGTTGCTCATCACCACGGATCCCGAGATGAATACCATTGTGATGGGCATCAAACAGATGTTCCCATCCGGCGATGATGTGGCCGAATGGCCCGTCATCATGGCAACTTCGATACTGGCCATGATCCCGCCGGTCATTGTGGTGGTGTCGATGCAAAAATTGTTTGTTCGCGGCCTTGTCGATAGCGAGAAGTAAGAAATGGCAACTGTAACCCTAGAAAACGTCAAAAAGAGCTTTGGCCCCACAGACGTCATTCATGGTATCGACATTGATATCGCAGACGGCGAATTCATCGTCATCGTCGGGCCTTCAGGATGCGGCAAATCCACGCTTTTGCGCATGGTGGCAGGTCTTGAAACCGTGACTTCGGGTGAAATCTGCATCGGAGACGAGCGGGCAAATGACAAAGAACCGATGGATCGGGATATCGCGATGGTATTCCAAAACTATGCGCTATACCCGCATATGTCTGTACGCCAGAACATGGGATATGGACTAAAAATTGCCGGGTTACCTAAGGCGGAGATCGATCAAAAGGTGACCGAAGCAGCAAAGCTGTTGCAATTGGAACCCTTGCTAGACCGAAAGCCCAGACAGTTGTCGGGCGGGCAGCGGCAGCGGGTTGCAATGGGACGCGCCATCGTTCGTGAACCAGCCGTGTTTCTTTTTGATGAACCGCTTTCGAACCTTGATGCGAAACTCCGCGTTCAAATGCGCCTGGAGATCCGCGAGCTTCAGGAAAAGCTGGGGATTACGTCCCTGTATGTCACACATGATCAGGTCGAAGCCATGACGATGGCAGACAGAATGATCGTAATGAACGGCGGGATCGCCGAGCAAATTGGTACACCTCTGGACGTCTATGAAACCCCAAAAACCCTTTTTGCGGCTCAATTCATCGGCAGTCCCGCGATGAATATCTTTGACGCGCAGCGTGTAGGTGGAGTGATCAAAATTGAAGACGTGGAAATTGGTCCATCTCAAGGCCCAGATACCTCTGTAAAACTGGGAATCCGGCCAGAACACCTGTCAATGGATGAAAATGGCCCGCTGGAAGCCGCAATTCAGATGGCTGAACCTTTGGGCGCAAATACGCTGCTACACGGTCGCCTGACAGGCAGCCAAGATGTGATCACGGCCAGCCTCCCCGGCGTACACCCAATCGAAGGGCGGCATCCTGCGGTAAGGTTCTCGGTCGCCCCCGAGCAGATGCACCTGTTTGATCCGGATACCGGTAAGCGACTTGAGGTTTGATGGCCCTCTGGGCGGTTCTATGGTCGTTGGTCACTCAATATGTCGGTGCACAAAGCACCCCTAACCCAGATACCGAAGCGCAAGCTTGCGTGTTGTATCAATGAATCTCTGATTTCGGAGTTCAGAGCCTTCTTCCGACAGTTTGTCGATTACCCAACCCACGTAGGTCGCCGCACGCAGCAACAAAAAGAGATCAAGCGCGCTGTCATCCAGGGGTCGTTCAGACCGGTAACCCGCAAGCAAAGCCTCTTTTAATTCAGGATAGTCTGGCTCCTGCAAATTCTTGAGTAATGTCGTAGCCAGATCAAACAGGCGAAACCCAAAGCCGCTGTCGTCAAAATCAATGAGTTGAAGACGATCTCCATCAACCAGAATGTTTTCGCGCACCAAATCCGCATGGATCAGACCGTAGTCCAACGTATCTTCCAGTTGGGTCAATTCGGTCGCCATCTTTCCGCGCAAAGCCTCAAACAATTCGCGGTCCTCGGCAGACAAAGTTGGGTTTTCCCAGAATCTGCCCCACAACGGGTTATCCCCCAGCAGTCCATTCCGATCCCAGGAACATCTGTCAAAATCGTCAGGCAACGCCCACCTGTCCGAAACGTCATGCAACCGCGCCATTTCACGCCCGATGCCTAGGAATAGTGAGGTTCGGTCTTTCGTCCCCAGCGGCTGACCCGTTGCGCCCATTGGCGCACCGTTCAGCCAGGACAAAACGTCAATTTGGACCCCATCAACGATATGTAGAAAATCTCCTGACGCCGAGGTAATCGGTGCTGGCACATGTAATCCGCCGCGCGAAACCGCATCCATCCACTGTAGTTCCGATCGCAATTCCTCATTGGTACGATACCCCGCTCGATGCAATCGCAGCGCATAAGAGGAACCATTGATATCGACGCGGAAAACCTGATTTTCGCGGGCCGCGATCAAATGGTAAGATGCACCCTGCATCCCCCATAGCTCCAACACCCGATTAACCGCCAAATTCATGCGTCTAGCGGAGTTTTGGCCAGAACTTCGTCCAGCGTATCAAACAAAAGATCTGCGTTCTCGATCGAGAACGGCATCGGTGGACGTATCTTCAGCGTGTTCTTATGCCGCCCCAGCTTTGAGTGAATGACGCCCCGTTCCCGCATGCCATTGATTACTCGATCTGTGAATGCACTGGCGGGTTGCTTCGTTTCCCGATCCAGCACCATCTCGGCGCCGAAAATCAGGCCTGAACCGCGTACGTCACCAATGAACTCATGCTTTTTCGATAATCGAGTCATCCTCATACGCGCGTGCGCGCCGACTTTTCTGGCGTTTTCAAGCAGTTGTTTGTCCTCGATTTCTTCCAATACGGCCTTGGCCGCAGCGCAAGAGACCGGGTTGCCTCCGAACGTATTGAAATAGCGATAACCTTTTCTGAAAGTTCCCAGTATTTCCAAGTTGGTGACAACACCTCCGATCGGATGGCCATTCCCCATCGGTTTACCCAATGTCATGACATCCGGTACCACGCCCATCTTCTGATGCGCCCACATATGCGTGCCTGTACGACCAAACCCGGATTGAACTTCGTCGCAAATCAGCAGGCCACCTGCCTTACGCACAACCTCGGCAGTAGGCTTCAGCCAACCGTCCGGATTATCCGGGAAACCTTCGTTCAGAAAATACGGGCAGACAACCAATGCGGCAAACCCGATACCTGATTTTTCATGCTCGGCAATCTGTTCAGCTACAGATTCTGCAAATCTCATCCCCTCGGGATCAGGGTTGCGATAGCTGTCTGGCGCAGCGACAAATCGAAAAAATTGACCAAGGCCAAATCCAACCGTCGGAACGTTTGATTTGCTAAGCTGGCTGACAAGTGAGGTATTGCCATGATAAGTCGCATCCGTTGCGATGATTCCACGCTTGCCGGTCATACTTTCGGCCATTCGCAGGGCAATATCGTTGGCCTCGGAACCAGTACAGGTCAGAATGGCGGTATCCAGATGGTCATCCACGGTGCTGGTCAGCTTTTCGACATAGTCGAGAATGCCGTCATGAAGATATCGCGTATGAGTGTTCAGCGTGCTGGCCTGACGACAAATCGCATCGACCACGCGCGGGTTACAATGCCCAACATGTGGCACATTGTTATAGCAATCCAGATACTTGCGCCCGTCTGCGTCCCACAGCCAGACACCCTCGCCCTTCACGATGTGAACTGGGTTGTCATAAAATGTGGAGACATTCGGACCCAGCAGTCGGGCGCGATCTGCGATCAACTCAGCGTTCGATCTGGTCAATTGTTACCCTCCAGATGAGGTTATACTTTGCGCACAACGTCCTCAGCGACCCATTCGTCGAACTGTGCGAGAACGGCATCCGCAAAGGCCTGATCATTGATGTGCGCGTCAATCTCGGTTGTATTTACGACCGCAGGCATGACATTACGTGCCTCGTCAATAAGGGCGGCAAGACCCTCGGGATCGTACGCCTCCTGACCCTCACGATCCCATTCCTCAACTCCACCAACCGGTAGGAAGAAATGGGTCGGACCAGTGGCTTGTTCAAGACGTTTTGCCATCTCCCGGATACCGTTGCGACGCTCATCGGCGTTGAACACGGCACTCTTTATCAGGCGGTTATGCTCGTGGAACGGGCGGTCGGAAAACTGCGGGGGGATGTCTTGCCAACCCGCAAAATCCAGCAAGTCCAGCGCGCCCGGAGCAACCATTTGCGGAATTCCGGCCCGGCCCGCATTGGTCAGGCGATCTTCGCCAGATGAGACCAGCGAGCCTGCCAACATATTGGCAAATTCCTGCATGCAGAAATCCATCACGCACGCAAAGGCGCCTTCGCCCGCGAGCTTTTCGAACGCCATACCCCCCATCCCAGTCGAATGGAAAACGGCCACATCAAAACCGCGGGCTTCCAGCTCCGGTTTCAGGATCTTCATGTAGCGCAAACAGCTTGAACCCAGTGACGTCATACCCACCACCGGGCGTTCGGCCTTTGGTGGCTCAACAGCACGCGCCGCACCAAGTACAGCCCCCGCAGCCTGCGAAAGAGAGGAACGACAGATCGCGTTCATCCCGTACAGGCCTCCGGCCCACAAGATCATCTGGATGTCTGGTGCTAAGCGATGTGGTGGGATCAATGGGGAAAAGCTGACGGTCGACACAATGTATTTAGGCACTCCCATGGGGATCGCTTGCGCACAATCGAGCGCCAAATCGGTTCCCATTGTGCCACCGGTTGCCAACATGGCATCAAAGCGCCCTTTGGACAGGGCGTCGCGAACGACTTTGGCGGCCCCTTCTGACATAACGCGAAAAGCCTTGTTTTCATCGCCCAACGCGATCACGTCTTCGATGGTCATATCGCATGCTGCAGCAACATCATGTTTGGAAATGTCCGTGGTTTGGGACGGGTCGCCCAATACGGAAACATCCATCGTCAGCACTTGCCCCCCCTGCGCTACGATGCATTCCTCTAGATACCGCATCTCTGGATCTTTGGTGTCGTAGGTCCCGATCAACAAAATGGTTTTGTCACCCATGGGGGCTCTCCTTTGAAGTTCCGGGATCAGAGTTGAATCCACGCTGTTTTCAAATCGCTGTATTTCTCCAGCGCATGAAGGGATTTGTCGTGGCCATTACCGGATTGCTTCACCCCACCCAAGGGAACAGTGAGATCCGAACCGCCATATGTGTTGACATGCACCACACCCGAGCGGATGCCTGCCACCATCCGGTGCGCACGGCTGAGGTTAGATGTCCAGACGCCAGCGGACAGTCCATATTCTGTACTGTTGGCCAGTTGAATCGCCTCTTCCTCTGTTTCAAACGGGGTCACGGCCAGAACTGGGCCGAACACCTCGTTTCGAAACAGAGTGTCAGTCGAGCGGACTCCCGTCATAACGGTCGGGGCCATATAGTAACCACCAGTGTCCTTTAGAATTTGGTCACCACCAAGTTCTAGTTCAGCACCTTCCACCTGCGCCTTTTTGACATATTCCAGGTTCGCATCCAATTCGGACAGGGAGTGCACCGCTCCAATGTGGTTGTTCAGGTCTAGAGGATCCCCGACCTGCATCGCTTCGGCGTTCTCGACTAACTCTGCGACAAAATCGTCATGAATATCTGCCTGAACAAGCAAACGTGACGCCGCAACGCAAATCTGACCTGAGTTCCGGAATATCCCCGCGGCCGACACTTTCGCCGCCTGCGCAAGATCAGTTGCATCATTGAATACGATGTTCGGGGATTTTCCACCAAGTTCAAGGTAGCAACGTTTGAGGTTTGAACGCGCCGAATACTCAAGCAGCTTACGCCCCGTTGCGCCCGAACCCGTAAAAACAAGAATGTCCACATCCATCGACAGCGCCAGGGTCTCGCCCACGACCCGACCCGAGCCTGTGACGACATTTAGTACGCCCTCTGGAATACCCGCCTCGACCGCCAGTTCCGCCAGTTTCAACAGCGTCAAAGATGCGCTTTCCGCAGGCTTCAGTACTACCGAATTCCCCGCCGCCAGGGCCGGGGCCAGCTTCCACGCTCCGATCATCATCGGCATGTTCCAAGGCACAATCGCCCCGACGACGCCGACCGGCGCATGGTGGATCAGCCCAAGGACATTTTCGGCAGTGGGTGCGATCTGGCCATAGACCTTGTCTATTGCCTCGGCGTAGTAACGGAAAGTTCCAGCCGCAGACATGGGTTCGGCCTTCATGGCCATCGTTATTTCGGTGCCATTGTCACGCACTCCCAGAACCGCAAGCTCCAGCGCATGTTTCTCGATCAGATCGGCAAGCTTCAGAAGGATTTTCTTACGCTCAGATGGTGCGCGCCGTGCCCAACGACCATCTTCAAAAGCCGCCCGCGCGGAAGCGATGGCCGCATCCATATCAAAAGGTGTACCCTCGGCAATCTGCGTCAGAACCTGACCATCAATCGGCGACAGAACATCGCGTATTCTGCCTTCATTCGAAGGGATAGTACACCCATCGATAAAATGGTTTCGGGGCGTCAACACCTTGCCGCGAAGAGCGTCAATTTCTGACTGGATCATTAAAGGATTACCCTTGTTGGTTTGGGTGGTCTACATCAACAGGCTCAGCTGTAGGCTCGGGCCGCAACTTGTTTCTGAACTCGAAATACAGAGTGCGGAAATGAAGGATTAGGATCAGCAGTATCAGGCCAAACAAGATCGCTGCGATTGGCCGGTCGACAAAGTCGAGTGGGGTTTTCACCCGCGCCATGGCGCTACGAAGTTTCACCTCCATGATACCACCAAGAACCATTCCAAGAATGATTGGCACAATCGGCAAATCCAACCGCTTCAGAATAAGGCCAAAGACACCAAAACCCGCCGCAAGCGCACAATCTGTTATCGAGTTCCTCAGCGAATAAACACCAACAAAAGACAACACCAATATCATGATCCCCAGAAAGCGAGTTGGTATCTGGATAATCTTGAGAAGCAGGTTTGTCGAAAACAGCAGGAACACCAGAACGATAACATTCAACAAGATCAGCGCCATATACAGCGCCATCACAAAGTCCATCTGAGATTCAAACAGTTGAGGGCCAGGAATGACGTTGTGGACATAAAACACCGACAGCATCATCGCCGTCAGCGCTTCACCCGGAATGCCCAACGCAAGCAGCGGGATCATCGCAGCACCCGGCACTGCGTTATTGGCCGCCTCGGATGCCACCAGTCCCTCGGGTGATCCATCGCCAAACTTATCGGGATCCTTCGAGGATTTCTGAGCATAGGTGTATGACAAAAACTGCGAGGTGAATTCGCCAGTGCCTGGCACCATACCCATGAGAACACCAATGCTTGAAGACACCGTCGCGACGCGCTTGATGCCCAAAAGCTCTTTCAGGCCCGCAAAAATGCTGCCGCTGACATGCGCTTTACCGGGTGCATGGTTCTTTTCCAGAAGCAACAGCAACGCCTGACTGATCGCAAACAGGCCTAAAACCACAACGATCAAATCGATACCTGAAGCAAGCCAACTTTGGTCAAATGTGAACCGACGCGTGTACTTGACCGGTTCCAAACCCACAGTGTTCAGAAAAATGCCTAAGGCGGCCAGCATTCCCGCAGCAAATATTTGTCCGCGGTGGGCAAGCACCACCAAGATAATTCCCAGCAAAGCAGCTAGAAAAATTTCGCGGCTACCGAAATGCGGCGCAATCAAAGCCAGCACCGGCGACAGGATCATCAGACAGATGATTGAGAAGACCCCACCAAAGAACGAGGCCGAGTATGCCAGTGAGAGCGCCCGGTGCCCCTGCCCGCGTCTAGTCATGGGGTAACCGTCGTACGTTGTCAGCGCGTTCACGGCCGTGCCTGGCGTGTTGATCAAAATCGCCGGGATTGCGCCGCCATACATGGACGACCCGTATATTCCGAGCAGCAATGTCAGACCGACAATCGGCTCAAAAGCAAATGTTGCTGGCAATAGAATTGCGATGGCAACGGGCGCACCAACTCCGGGAAGAGCACCTATTATGACCCCGCCGATTGACCCGATCAGCAGCGCAATAATTACCTGCCATTGCGCCAGGATCGAAAGACCAGAAAATAGAGTTTCCATTTCGAACCTCAGAGATATGTCAGCGCAAAGGCGCGAACGCTGTCGGGCAGATATTCATAAACAGCACCAGCAGGGATTTTGACCTGCAGGAAGGCTCGGAAAACGACAGTGACAAAAACGCCGAACAAAGCCGCGATGCAGACTGTTCTCGCGTCCCGAAACCCGGTTCGTAACGCCAGAAAAACAGCAAACAAAACGGTCGACGGCAGGTATCCCAAAATGGGAACCAGCATCACGTAAACCAAAAAATATGCGACATATTCAAACGATCGCAGCCAGAACCCGACTTCTGTCCAGCGACCAAGAAGACGGGGGGACATGGCTGAGCTCAGCCAGTGAAGGAACCCAAAGATGACCATTGCCCAGAGCGAGATCATTGGCCAGAGGTTGGGCTGGGCAAACCATTTGGTCCGCTTTACGGCTTTGGTCTGCTCGCCCAATTGCGTCAGAAGAAAAACCGAAAAACCAAGGAAGAGCACTGCGAATACAACATCACCAGGTCGGCGATACCGTTTGAACATGTCCTGTAAGGTCTTCGCGATCATCTAAACCTCTCCCCTGATTGAAAAAGGCCCGGCAGATTTGATGCTGCCGGGCCAGTTTCATGTTATTCGCCCAGAATCTCTTCGATTTTGGCGAACGAGGCTTTGTCTTGTTCGATCTGTGCGTTGGAAGCATCCGGATCCTGCCAGTAGATCAGCGCACCCGTTTCCTCGGCAAGCTGCTTGGCCTTATCTGAACTCAGGGCCTTTTGCGCGGCTGCGGTGATCTTTTCACGTGCATCGGCTGGAGTGTCTTTGTGCACGAATAGGCCGTTCCAAAGTGCCAAAGGCAGATCAGGGTTAAGTTCAACAACGGTTGGCGTGTCAGGAACCAGCGATATCCGCTCTCCTCCGATGCTGGCCAAGACGTTCACCTGATCCAAGCAGGGAAGTATGAGTTGAAGCGTGGTGTTGATCACATCCACGTCGCCCGAAGCCAATGTGTTGCAGTCCAGTGCGTCGAAAGCGGCTTCGCTCGCGAAATCAAACCCGCTGCTAACAGCAGCTGCAAATGTTACCTGTGTGGGTGGCAGCACAGAACCGAAATGCCCCAATGCAACGTCGTTTTCCTTACCGTGCTCTACCAATTCCGCCCAAGTCGAAAAGGGCGCATCCTTGCTGGATGCGATCACAAATGGGTAGGTCAGGAAAATGCCAATCGGGTCAAAGGGATTGGGGTTCAGCTCGGGAATACCAATGTCAGGGCCGATCACCGGTACACCTATGACGAAAGAGCCCACTGTATATCCATCCGCCGGAGCTGTAGCCACTTCAACCGCGCCGGGAAACGGGCCTCCGCCACCGCCGGGCTTGTTAACCACTGCTGCGGGAACACCGTACATCGCCTGAAATTCGTCGGCGATGAGGCGGGTTAGCACATCCTCAAGGTCACCCGGTGGCCATGGCACAACAAAAGAAACGGGTTTTTCAGGATAGTCAGCCAAAACAGCGCTGGCACTGAGGGCCATTGCTGCGGCAGTAGCCATGAATTTTTTCATTACGTCCTCCCAAGCGGTTCATATATTGAAACACAGTATCAATTTTTTTATTGCTGTGTTAAGCTTTATTGTTGCTGTGTTAAGCTCTTTCTGTCAAGATAATTGTGAAACAAAGGACTGGATCATGGGGACTGCACTGAAAGTACTGAAACTTTTGGATAGCTTTTCTCTGCAACAACCTGAGCTTGGGTTGTCGCAGATTGCTCGGATGAATCAGATCAACAAGGCGACTGCACTACGGTATCTGACGAACCTGGCGGATTACGGCATGGTCGAACAGGACCCACAATCCAAACTGTATTCGATCGGTACCGCCCCCCTTCGTTTGGCCAATCTACGAGAGGCCGCCAAACCACGGCTGACAGCGGCCCGAAAAATTATGAAGGCGCAGGTGCTTAAAGTGCATGAAACGATGCACATGTCACTTTTGAAATCCGATCTACTGCAAACCACTTTGGTTGAAGAAACACAGGCTCATTCCGTTCGCATAAGTATCGGCGCCTCAGAAATTTTGCCTTTGCATGCGACCGCCTCGGGCATCGTTTCACTGGCGTTTGGCCCCAGAAATCTATTGCAACACGTACTCGATGGGTCGCTACCAATCTATTCCGAACACACCCTGACAAACCCCGATCGCCTGATGGATCTGGTCGATGAAACACGGCACAAAGGGTGGTGCGAAAGTGTGAGCGGCTATGAAACAGGCGTACACGGGTTCGCCGCACCAATCTTCGGCGAGGAACAAACCGCGATTGGAGCCATCGCCTGCGTCATTCCGCAGCCTCGGGTCACATCGGACCTGCGGATTGCCGTGCTCGACGCACTGAGCATTGCCTCAAAGGAGATCACATCAGTCTATGGCGGACAGTTTCATGCCAATTACCGCCTGAATCAGTTGCAGACCAGTTGATACCGACACGACGACAGAGAGAGCCATGAAAGACTCAAACTTCCTGAAAGAAAACAACGCGCGATATTTCTGGCATCCGATGGCCCATCCGGCGGACAGTCAAAAAAACCCTCCCACTATTCTAAGTGGCGGTGAAGGGGTCAGCATCGTGGATGTTGATGGCCACCGGGCACTGGATGCAGTCGGTGGTCTGTGGAACGTGAATCTGGGCTATTCCTGCGAACCAGTAAAGCAGGCCATTGCGGACCAGTTGAACGCCCTACCCTACTATTCCACGTTTCGTGGGACCAGCAACGACAAGGCAATCGAACTATCCTATGAGCTTGCGCAGTTCTTTGAACCTGATGGCCTGACACGCGCGTTTTTCACCTCGGGCGGTTCGGACTCGGTAGAGTTCGCCCTGAAAATGGCCCGCCAATACCACAAAATTCGCGGTGAGGCCGGCCGCACCAAGTTCATCAGTCTGAAGCAGGGTTATCACGGCACGCACTTTGCAGCTGCCTCGGTCAATGGAAATCAAAAATTTCGCGCAGCCTACGAGCCCATGTTGCCGGGATGTTTTCACGTCACCGCGCCTTGGACCTATCGCAACCCGTTTGATGAGACCGATCCAGCACGGCTAGCGCAGCTTTGCGTAAAAACGTTAGAAGCCGAAATCGCATTTCAGGGTGCAAACACCGTTGCGGCGTTCATTATGGAACCCGTTCTCGGCGCAGGGGGAGTGATCCCACCACATCACAGCTTCATGCCCATGGTGCGCGAAGTTTGCTCGAAACACGGTATTTTGTTGATTTCGGACGAGATCATTACCGCCTTTGGCCGAACAGGTAGCGAAAGCGGCGCGCGGCATTGGGGCGTGAAACCAGACATAATGACCACGGCCAAAGCGATTACAAATGGCTATTTTCCGTTCGGTGCAACGTTGATTTCTGGCGCAGTGGCCGAGGTGTTTGAAACCGACACCACTGGTCTGGCATCGGTTGATCAGGGGTATACATATTCGGGCCATCCAGTCGGCGCAGCGGCAGCACTTGCCGCACTGTCCGAAATTAACCGCCTGCGGGTCTGGGAAAACGCCGCCGCACGTGGAGACGAACTCTTTTCCGGATTGCAAAAGCTGACCGAAAAATATGACGTCATCGGTGACGTGCGTGGGGGAGAGGGCCTCATGTGTGCGCTAGAATTGGTTTCAGATCGCAAAACAAAAGCACCAATCGCGAAACACTTGCCTCTACAAGTACAAAAAACAGCCTATGAAGACGGTGTAATGGTTCGTGTGTCCGGCAATAACATTATCCTGTCACCACCTCTGGTGATCACTTCGGAAGATGTGGCCAAAATCCTCTCGGCGCTTGATACCGGACTGGCCAGTCTCTGACTTGTCTACTGACCTCGTTTTTTTGCCAGGACGGGGTCAGACTTTAACCTCTTGCAGCTCCTCGAGAAGATCCAGAAGTTGATCTAGCTTTTCACGTCCAAGCTGCGCTTCGATATTGTTCGATATTGCAAGCGATGTGGCGAGATTGTTCTCTAATATCATTCGACCCGCGTCGGTGATCTGCACCATAGTCCGGCGCTTATCCTCATTGTCTTGACGGCGTGTAATCTGCCCGTCTGCCTCCATCGTCCGTAGAATACGGGTCACACTGGGTAAAAGCAGGCAAGCCTCATGCGCAATTGCGCTTTGCTCCACCTCTCCCAACTCATCCAGTACGCGCAGAATTCGCCATTTCTGTTCGGTCAGGCGAATACCCTGCAGCATATCCCGGATGGGTGCCATAACAGTTTCACGCGCGCGCAAAAGCGCAATTGGAAGAGATCGGGCGGTACTTTTGGTATGAGACTGAGTATTCATATGACCTTCTTAATCGTCAATTCCTGGTTTGCAAAGTTTAACAAGGCAAGTTCCTGCGACCGTGCCTGTTATTGTAAATTTATCTCTAACTAGCGCCCGCCGCTTCGGAGAATTTCCAGCAAGCCCTTTCAAGCGAAATGTTCCAACTGCGGCCAGTTAAGGCCACGATTTGGACACTATTATGGCTATTATCTTTTATTGTTGATGTTACGATCCGCTATTGGGAGCTATCTGAACCATGGTGCCAGCCGAAAACTCGGTCGCTATCGTTATGCCTTGCCTGAACGAGGCGGGGAACGATTTCTTCCTGTGTAATCAGAGCGCAACAAGCCTTGCAGATACTCGCTGAGCGATGCCAGCTATCAGGCGAAGTAATCGTTGCAGACAATGGCAGCACGGACGGCAGTCAAGCCCTAGCTGAAAAGGCCGCCGCCCGAGTCGTAAACATTCAAGAACCCGGTTATGGCGCTGCCCTTATTGGTGGTTTTGCGGCAAGCGACGCCACGTATCTGGTGATGGGCGACAGCGATTGTTCCTATGATTTCGTCGAAGCGGTTCCGATGATCGAAAAGTTGATGAATGGTGCCGAATTATGCATGGGCAATCGGTTTCGTGGCGAAATCAAGCCAGGTGCAATGCCCTGGATAAACCGTTATATCGGCAACCCGGCCTTGTCGGGCATTCTTAGAATTTTGTTTTGCACTGGTATCGGTGACGCCCATTGTGGCATCCGCGCCATCCGGCGAGAGGCATTGGAGCGGCTCAACCTATCTTCAACCGGGATGGAATTTGCTTCCGAGATGCTGCGGAAATCTGTGCTGCGGAAGCTGAATATAGCCGAGGTTCCTGTAACCTTGTCCCCTGACGGACGCGGCAGGGCACCACATTTAAATCCGTGGAGAGATGGGCTTCGGCACCTGATATACATGTTCTTGCTCAGCCCAACCTGGCTGTTTCTGGTGCCTGCACTGGTCCCGTTCCTCGCAGGATTTGCAATCACCGTTCTACTGCAACTTAGCGGAGATCAGGAAATGGCGCTGATCGGTGGCTTCAGGATCGGCGATCACTGGGCCGTCGCGGCGAGTGCGGCCATGGTCTTGGCCTTTCAGACGGAGGTGCTGTGGCTGGCGGCACTGATGTGCAGCTATCGGGATGGGCTACGATTGCCAACAGAACGCGCTCGGGTATTGTTCGGATATTCGCGCTTGCAATATTGGATCCTGGCCGGGCTTGTCCTTACATTTGGCGGCTTAATCTGGGCGGCCACTATCACCCCTGGCTGGATTGCCTCGGACTTTGCGGCATTGAACGAGATGCGCACTTTGATCGCTGCGTTCACGATGATTGTTATTGGGGTGCAAACGTTTTTTTCCGAGTTTTTGCTGTCTATGATTGCGGGCAATCGCTCGCGTCATTCAGCGGTTCTACCCGAACGTGGGAATGTCTCTGCCAATCCCGATCTAATGGCTTTGAACCAACCAACATGATCTTCAGTTGATCTGCCTATTCCATTGGATCTGATGGTTGCCGCCAACGCGCGGCATCCGATCGTAGCGTATCAGCCTTACAACGTTACAAGCTTCCCACGTCGCAGTTCGAGGGTCTCGGGCGCCAACGAGCGGCGGAACGTAGGGGCATGACTGACCAATAGAATTGCCTGAGGTAATCCCTGCAAAATTTCCAGAAGCCGTGCTTCATTCTTGGCATCAAGCGCGTTGGTCGGCTCGTCCAATAGTAACGCCTCAGGCTCCATCGCGAGTACGGTGGCAAGCGTCACCAACCGTTTTTCACCACCTGATAGTTTATGCGTGATACGGTCACGCAGATGCATCAGATCCAAATCGCTCAGCACTTTGTCAACGATGGCAAGCGCTTCGGTCGTGCTGCGCCCAAGATTGAGCGGGCCAAAAGCGATATCTTCTGCCACGGTCGGGCAAAACAACTGGTCGTCAGGGTCTTGGAACACCAGTCCTATACGGCGGCGAACCTCGTGAAAGTCGGCCTCGACACACCTATCCTTACCAAAGATGTTCACGCGCCCAGAAGAGGGCGCTTGAAGGCCAAGGACAATGCGAAAAAGTGTGGATTTTCCTGATCCATTTGGACCTGCAATCGACAACCGCTGGCCAGGTTCAAGCCGCAGCGACGCTCCGTCCAGAACCGGGGCCTGACCCGGGTACGAAAAGCAAATGTCTTCGAGATTAAGGATCGTCATTGAAAATCCAGAATAAGAAGGCTGACACAGATCGCACACATCATCGTGGCAAACAAATAATCCCGTCGGGTCAGGTTAAATTCCTGTAACAAAAGAAGCTGGCCCGAAAACCCTCGGCACTTCATCGCGTCCAGAATGCGCTCGG
This sequence comes from Ruegeria sp. AP7, assembly GCF_056539905.1. Lineage (NCBI taxonomy): Bacteria > Pseudomonadati > Pseudomonadota > Alphaproteobacteria > Rhodobacterales > Roseobacteraceae > Ruegeria > Ruegeria sp. AP7. Next base: position 20,892 of record NZ_JBQFVT010000012.1, read on the forward strand.
AACGTTCAATGGCGCGGATCAGCATCATACCGACCAGATAACCAAAGCTGCGATAGGTGTGCCAGTTGGTGCCCGGTCGGAAACCTCTGACTTTCATCGCGCCGCGCAGACGCAGGTACTCTTCGCGCAGCACCTCGATATAGCGGATCGTGAACATCAACAGATGCACAAGCACCCCCGGGCAGCGAAGTTTGTGCAATGCATGACCTAATGTGACAGGCTCCATCGACCCTACCAGGACCATCAGCGCCAGTATCACGGCGTTTGCCGTCAGCGCGATCTCAATGGCTTTCCAGAACCCCTGCCAGCTTGCCGCAAATCCAAAGAGGGTGAACATGGTGTCTCCGGGCATGGAGAATGGCAAAAGCACCAACATGAAGATGATAAAGCTGTCCATCATCGCCATACGTTTGAGAGTTCGGCGAATGGGCAACCGCGACATCAGCAACAGCCCGATCGAAACTGAAAGCGCGATCAACAATGACGGGATTGAACTTAGTGCAACGGTAAGGACGGCAAAGAGACATGTTATTACGATGCGCATCCGCGGATCCAAATCCACGATCACCCCGTAGGGCTCAATCCCACCTGCCTCGGCCAGAGTTTTGGCTTGGGGTTCCAGCGCATGGGCCATCAGGCGGCCATCTTCCGGCGCGCGGCGAAATAGAACCCGATGCCAAAGAGACCAACGATATACCCGATGCCCCCCAAAATACTTTGCATATCGTTATGTTCGCGATAGGCGGCAATTTCTCGGCGCAGGGGGCGGGTTTCGTCGCGCACCACTTTAGCGATCGCGGCGCGTTCTTGATCGGACAGAGACGCAACCATCACGGTTCCAACGCTTGCAACAGTCGTAGACTGAGCGCCGATCTCCGCAACCTCAGCGGCAACTCCCATGATCTCGGCCACCTCGTTTGCGGGCATTGTCACTTCTGCCACATGGCCCGCGCCAAGATCGGCCTTGAAGGTATGCGCAACAGGTTTTGTGGGGATATACAAAAAGAACCCGTCCCCATCGGTAACGGTGTGACCTAGTTCAGCACCATCGGGGCCGTAGACGAAAACTTCCTGGTCGCTTGCCATATCGCCATTGGAGAACCCCAGCTCACCCTCGATCGCTTCGCCAGCGGGGAAAACCCCCGCGATGACCTTGTGTGCGAGGGCCGAAATCGGTGTGAGCATCAGCGTGGCAATAACAACCAGTTGTTTCATGTTAAAACCGCCTTTTTGAACAGTTCCGGTTTCACCTTGCGCGCCAACATCACGGCAAACCCCGTAAGCATGGCTTCAATGCCCATAACCGGTATATGGGCGAAAAACACCAGCTTGGCCGCAGGCAGGAACGCGTCACCGGACATCGCCAGTGAAATGGCAACAAACGCGGTTGTGGCTGCGATTGAGAACGCCCCCCCGATACCGCCCCAAATCGCCCCCTGAATGGCCGAGCCTCGGGCGATGAGGCGGCCAAAGATCATCCAGGTCAGTACCGCTGGCAGAGCAATGTTCACGGTATTGATCCCCAAAACGGTCAGTCCACCAAATCCAAAGAAAACAGCCTGTAACAGCAGCCCGACAAACAAGGCCGGAAAGGCGGCCCAACCGAGTAGAAGCCCGGCCAGGCCATTCAGGATCAGATGCACAGAAGATGGGCCAATCGGCACATGAATCAGCGAAGCAACGAAGAAACTGGCTGACAGAACACCCGCTGTGGGAATGCGATCCAGATCCAGCGACCTCAGCCCCATTGCAATCCCGCCTGCAGCAGCGATCGCACCGCCGATTACGACAGGGTTCGAAAGAGCACCATCTACAATGTGCATAAGGGCCTACTCCAGATCCCAGGCGCGGATCCAGATCACGGCATCCTGGCTCAGCTCTTTACCTTCATGCTCGGTTTTCGGACCAGAGCCCAGAGCGGCGAAACCCCAGTAACCGGCTTTGGGTACACCAAAACTGAAATATCCATTCTCGTCCGAAATCGCGACCAGTGCACCACCTGGCAGCGGCGACACCGTCGGTGCAGCGGCGCCCGTGCCTTTCAGGTCAGGGGCGGCGGCGATGTATTCGATCTCAATCTCGACCCCTGCAACTGGTTTGCCCTCGCTCAGCACGCGACCCGTGAAAGTTGAGCCCGCAATGATGTTGTAGGGCTTGTTCAGCGGCAGGATTTCTGTTGCCAGACCTTGCGGCTGATCCCAGTCGGTGGGCAGTTCATTTCGGTTCAGATAGGCCTTGGTGATCTGCTGGATATAAATATCCTCAGATTCTTCGTAGTAGGGCGCAGGAACGGTCACCACCACATAGTCGCCCGAACGCTTCACCGGGACCGAGCCTTTGAACGCCTTGGCGCTGTTGTCTGGGCCGTCAAATGTGGTTTCTTCCAATGTGTCCAGCAGATCGGTTTTACTGCCGTTGTGGATCACATAGAATTCTTCCGGTTTTTCAAGCGTCATCACATGACCGGCTTCAAACGGGTGCCAGAATATCAGCTTTACCGGCACATCACCGGGTCGCTCGATCATCGTGTTTTCTGTGTATTCCAGTAGGAAATGAGCGCTCGCAAACGTAGGCATCACTGCAGCAGCTGCGGCTGCCAAAAACAATATCTTCAAAACTCAGTCCTTCTCAGGTCGCGCCTTCCCCGGCACATATTTGGTTTTGACTTGGGGAGGGCCCGCGTCCGTTCGTCGACCGAGACAAACGGATACAGCGCACACCCCGTCGCCGACAATGAGCACCCTTTCCGAGGGCGCGTGTTCGGCAGGTCTCCTGACTTGCGGGTCAAAGCGCTATGCTGGCCTTCCCGGGATATCCCAGTGGCATTGTCAGCCGCGCTCGCCGCTTACAGTTGCGGGGGCAGTTGCAGATTTGGCGCGAAGAGCACCGTACTACATTCCCTATTGCTTCCGGGGGAATCCCCCGGAACCGAACATGGCGTGTTCATGCCAGAACATGCAAAGCGCGGTCAACAATCGTTTCCGTCACTAAGCAGGCCATTTGCGAAATTAGAGTACCCACATTCGCTCGATCAGTATCGGATCGATCCTGACAGCTTCATCACAGCCGTATTACAGCCATCTTATCTTGCGTCATGTCATGCATGGTGTAGCCGATACCGCCGGTGTTGTACCCTGATTGACGGCGACCCGCGAATGGCATCCAGTCGACCCGAAAAGCAGTATGATCGTTCACCATGACGGCCGTGGCGTCCAAATACCGCACGGCATGCATTGCTGTATCCAGGGATTTGGTAAAGACCGACGCCTGAAATGCAAAAGGAAGAGCGTTTGCAGCGTCGTATGCAGCACTAAGATCATCATATTCATAAACACAAACAACCGGCCCGAAGATTTCGGAGGTGGACACACTCGCATCAGCCGGTGGGTTTAGAAGGACAGTCGGTGCATAGGTCGTTCGGCCCAGCCGTTTACCCCCTGTCATTACGCGGGCACCTCCCGCAACCGCTTCGTCTACCCATTGTTCTACGCGATCAACTTCACCCGGACGGATCAGTGGCCCACATTCCACGCTGGCGTCACGGGCATCACCCACCTTCAGCGCTGACGCGGCTTCTGCCAACTTTCGAGCGACCGTTTCCGCCATCCCTGATGGAGCAAAAACACGCTGAACCGAGACACAAACTTGACCGGAATGATAAAATCCACCCTTGGTCAACAAGGGGATCATGGCATCAATGTCGGCTGTCTCATCGATGATAACTGGCGCCGCTCCGCCGTGCTCCAACGCGCATCGCGTCCCCGGCGCCAGCTTCGAGCGCAGCATCCACCCGACACGTGCCGATCCGATGAAAGAAAAGAATCCGACGCGCGCGTCCGTGATCATCCGTTCAGCTACATCATTTTGGCAAATCGCCAGATGGCACCACTCCTTTGGCAGGCCAGCCTCATACAGGATGTCGACAAATGCTTCGCATGACAGTGGTGTATCAAGCGCCGGTTTGACGAGGACCGGGCATCCAGTGGCCACAGCCGGGGCCACCTGATGTACGATCAAGTTCAACGGATGGTTAAACGCGCTTGCGGCAACCACAACGCCGATGGGTTCACGCTGTGTAAAGGCAATCCGACCCGATCCTGCTACTGTCAGATCCATCGGTATTTCCCGGCCCGCCATCTGCCCGATTTCATGGATACACAGTTCGACACCATCAATAGCACGTGCCACTTCGATGCGCGCGTCAATCAAGGGTTTGCCACCTTCGCTGGCGATCAGCATCGCAAGGTCTTCCGCGCGGCCGGACATGATCCGGGCTGCATTCTTCAGAACCTCAATCCGCCTGTAAGCAGGCAACCAAGTGCCCCGATCACGGTGCAGACCGTGTGCCACGTTCAGCATCACATTGATATCGTTCCAGCTTTTAACCTCGACACTGCCGATTTTCTCAAGATCAAACGGGTTCAGAACTTCAACAACATTACTCATATCAGACAGACCTTCGCCGCAAGCTCATCAATGAGGACACGTTGGTTTTCACTGTAATCGACCGGCAAGTCGATCAGATGCACACCACCTGCTTCAAACGCTTTTTCAAAGGTAGGCACCAGATCTTCTGTCCTTTCGACCCGATGACCCGCAGCACCATAGCTGTTGGCGTATTGCACAAAATCAGGATTCTTGAATTCCAATCCCCAATCATCAAACCCCGCATGCGACTGCTTCCAACGGATCATTCCGTACGAGCTGTCATTCAGAACAGTAACAACCAGATTGAGGCCAAGACGAACGGCGGTTTCAATCTCCTGGCTGTTCATCATGAACCCTCCGTCACCGCAAATGGCCATGACCCTGCGTTCGGGATATAGCTTCGCTGCCATCATGGCCGAAGGTAAACCTGCCCCCATGGTGGCAAGCGCGTTGTCCAACAAAACCGTATTGGGCTGATAGGCCTGATAATTTCTGGCGTACCAAATTTTGTAGATACCGTTGTCCAAAGCGATGATATCGCAATCCCCCATGACTTTGCGTGTGTCAGCTACAAACCGCTGGGGGATGACCGGAAAGCGCGGATCATCAGCGCGTTCTGATGTGTGTAGATCGGTCTCGTTTTTGACCCGCTGGAAGTAACTGCGGTCAAATTCCAAAGGTCCTTGCAGGAACTCACCCAATTTGGAGATGGATTGCGCCAGATCACCAACCACTTCAACTTGAGGGAAATAAACCTGATCGACCTGCGCGGCCTTGTAGTTAACATGGATCACTTTGGTGCCGCCCTCTTCCATGAAGAACGGCGGTTTTTCCACAACATCGTGACCCACATTGATGATCAGATCAGCGCGTTCGATGGCGCAGTGCAGATAATCACCATCCGACAGAGCGGCTGTGCCCAAAAACAGTTCGGAGCGCTCATCCACGACACCCTTACCCATCTGAGTATCGAAAAATGGAATCTGAGTATCGTTCACGAACTTGCTCAGTGCGCTGCGGGCGTGTTTTCGGTTCGCCCCGGCCCCCAAAAGCAAAAGCGGCATCCTGGCAGCGCGGATCATCTCAGCCGCTTCGGTCAGAACTGCATCACCGGCCACGGCATAGTGACGCTGATGCGGTTCAAGAACATGCTCAGAAGTCTCTTCGGCTGCAATGTCTTCCGGAAGTTCCAACAAAACCGCGCCGGGGCGTTCCTCTTGCGCGACACGAAAGGCTTCGCGGATCAATGAGGGGATAGTGTTGCCGTGTACAATCTGTTTGGACATTTTACAGATCGGATCGAACAGCCCAACAATATCGACAATCTGAAACTGGCCCTGTTTCGACTTCTTGATGGGTTTCTGCCCCGTGATCATGATCAGCGGCATACCACCCAGATGAGCATAGGCCGCTGGTGTGGCAAAGTTCGTAGCCCCCGGCCCCAGCGTCGCCATGCAGACCCCGGCCTTACCCGTCAGACGTCCATAGGTCGCAGCCATGAAAGCCGCTCCTTGTTCGTGACGCGTGAGAACCAACTCAATTTTTGAGGTTCTTAGAGATTCCAGAACATCCAGGTTCTCTTCTCCCGGAACAGCAAAGATGTACTCAACACCCTCCGCCTCAAGCGCTGCGACCAGCAGATCAGAAGCTTTATTAATTGGCGATACGATTTGGTCATTGGTAGACATGTAATCTCCTGATTTCACGACAGATCGGTGAGCTTGGGGTGGCCACGAAACTAAATGTACCACCATTTTGAACGAGGTTCAGGTCCATCGATTAACCACCGGCTTGTAATCGCTGTCGCTAGGGAAACAGCTTATCCTCAGAATTGGGTTCCGCGCTTATCGACTAACAATCGCAACTGAGTGGTCCTTCGCTCCCTGCTCCACTGTCTGCAATGGGCAATACGCAAAATGAGCCACTCCAATGGAGTGCAGATCACGCGTCGATCCGAGCGGAACAGTTGAAGAAACATTTTTGTAGGTGCACCCAATCCCTGACTGCTCTGACTGATTGAGGGGCGTTTCCACACGATCCTGAACAAAGAAATATTGCCAAAATAACCCGCACAAACGCTCAAAAACGAGACAACACCGGGCGACCACGGGAAAATTACGCCACATGGCCCTGTCGAATTGGGTGATTACCCAGACGTGAATCACAATGAGCCAAAGAACTGCAAGGCCAACGAGAGAACTGGATAGCTGCAACATGTTCTTTGGCTCGTTCTTGGTTCGACTTAGGCCCAGCCTAGGTGCGCTGCAATCAAGTCGATGGCTGAATATTCAAACTAGATTGGAACTGGAACGTCCATAATCCAGCACAGAGCTCATCACGTATTGGTGAAGTGATATCTACGCGGTAACAAAATGAGCGCGGAGACAGAACAGCCGTAATCCGTCAGTCTCGAAACACCCTGTCCTTTACGCGTATGACTGGCTTCGTCAGATACTCCAGCATTGTTTTTGGTTCGGACAGCATATCAACTTGAGCAACCATACCCGGTATCACGCCCAGATTCTGCCCATCCGCATCCGCCAACGCTCCAACCAGCCATATCTCCACGACATAGACCGACGTTTCTTCATCCGGGGCAAGTACCGTACCCGCACCGATGCGCGTTACCCGCCCGTCCAGTGCACCATAGCGTGAAGCGTCATATGCCGTAATACGTACCTTTATCTCCAGATCAGGTCGAATAAAGGCAATGTCATCCGGCGCGACAAAGGCCTCGACTGTGACGGTTTCACCAATCGATACGATTTCAACTACGGTCTGACCCTGCTGGACCACTCCGCCCAAAGTCGAAATCAAAACCTGATTGACAATGCCGCGTGTCGGTGCGCGAATTTCGGCACGTGCGAGGCGGGTCTGAAAGGCTGGAATACGGGTTTCAAGCGGAGCCAGTTTGTGAGCCTCTCCATCTGAAATGGTCCACCGCTATGTTTAAGAAACGGAGTACCAAGAATAGCAAACAAGCGACCGAAGCCAGAAGAGATTGTCTAAACCGGCCAGAAATGATGTTCTCCTTCAGAGTCCCTGAGAACAGCCAGTAATCCTGCAACACAGCGCCAATATTGCGCGTCTTATCCGCCGGATCCACGGCACGCGCATCCAGACCATCCAGCATGACCGCCCCGGCATCTGGTTCATACAAACCCAAGATCAAGCGCGCCAGATTGCTTTTCCCAGACCCAATCGGGCCCTATATCGCTACTTTTCCGCCCGGTTTGATCGCTAAATCGATATCCTTAAGAATCGAACCCAACGCGTCATCGTAAGCAAAACTCACACCTTTGAAGTCAATCTGACCTTCGATCCTGCGCCGAGACAAATAGCGCCAACCAGGCTGACGCTCGACCTCTTGCACCATCATCGCATCGATCTGGTGATAAGCCACGCGCGCTTTGCTCGGACGCGTCAGTACCTGCGCCAACTGGGACAGAGGCGACTGGGTTTTGCCCGTCAAGATCACGCAAGCGATCAGTGCTCCCATGGAGATCACCCCGTCCCGGATCAGGAACACACCGAAAAACACAATCGTTACCTGCGTGATCTGTTGAACCAGAAAGGTAAGGTTCACCGTTCCCTATGACAGCAAACGCGTCCTGCCGGAACTATCTGCCTGCGCGCGTACCGTCTCCTCCCAGCGGGCGCGCATGACCGGTTCGGCACCGGTCGTCTTGAGCGTTTCCATCCCCGTCTGCGTTTCCATCAGAACTGATTGTTTGATCTGACCATCAACACTAGATTCACGCGCATATTGGCTGAGGAATGGCTGCGCCAAATGCCCCGAAAGCAACGTAATCTGCACAGCAATTGCCGGAACCAGCGCGAGAGGACCGCCGATGGCTCAGATCACACCGATAAATACAAATAGGAAGGGCAAATCGACCAAAGCAACCAGAGAGGCTGAGGTGAAAAAGTCACGTACCACCTCAAGGTCCCGCAGGATCGAGCCCATTCGCCCATTCTGACCCTACGTGACTTCATCTTGAGCGTCATCAACTGATTGAACAGCCGTTCGGCGATCTTCCTATCCGCCCGTTTCCCTGCTGTGTCAATGAAACGCGACCGTAGATTTTGGATAAGAAAGTTAAACAGCAACGCAAAGGCAACACCAGCAACCAAGGCCAATAGACTGTCGATCGTTTCATCCGGCAGGATGCGATCATAGAAAACCATCGTGAACGGAGAGGTCGCCAGTCCAAGTACGCTGGTTACCACGGCGGCCAAAACCAATGCCCTGTGACGCTGAACGGTCCTCCTCCGAGCGGCGCGCAGAACCCCGCGCGCTTTGCTCGGACGCGGGTCCTCTAGCCGCCAAATTTGCGGCTCGGATGTTCCAGTACAGACATCAATCACTGGAAATCGTTCCTTATCCTTTCGATTCAGCACTACAAAAGGGGAGCCCTCGGCAAAGGCCCAGAACCGGAAAGAGGATCGGATCAAGCTTCAACAACCGTGCCTTGCCGAAATCCGCCCTGTAACCCGCCACCTCCAACGCACTTACAGCGTCTTCGACGGCATAAGCATCAGACTTGCCCTTAAAAACCCGAAACAGATCTGCCTCGGACAGAGCATGGCCTAGATGTTCCGTTAATAGCTGGAGATGATTGATCAGCGGGTCGGATGTGGCTGAATTCATCGGGACTGTCACAAGGTCGGATCGGTAGGCTGAGCGACACCCAAAGCGTCCAGGATGTCACCGGTGACCGCCAGCACAGCATATTCGGCGCGACGCGCCTGAGCTTCAAGTTGAATTACCCGCACCTGTGCAAGGTTCAGTTCGCGCAATGCATCCAATATCTGAACCAATGTGCTGCGCCCAATATTAAACTGACCCCGTGCAGCATCTAGCGCCTGCTCATTGATCTCGACCGCGCGTCGGGCTGTCGCTAGCCGCCGTTGGATTGAATTGGTCTCTTCCAGCGCCCGAGACAGATTACGCTGCAACTCGCGGCGCAACTCCTCTTCATCGGCTTGGCTTTGTTGAAGATTCGCGCGCGCCGATTTCACGTTGGCCCGTGCGGAACCACCTTGGTAAATCGGAACTGTCACACCCAATCGAGCCTGCGCCCCATCGTCAATGAACCCCTGATCGAAATCAGTCTCAAGAATCGCGGACAGGGTCGGCCGAGTCGCCCGTTCCGCAACGATAACTTCTTGCTGGCGCACCTGGCTAACGGCAACCTGAGTCCGTAAACGTGGGCTGCGCTCAACCATCTCCTGCGCCGAAGACCCAGCCAAAGCCGGGGCCGGCGGGATCGTCGGAATAACACCGGGACGGGTCCCAAAAACTTCTACCCAGTTTGCGGTTGCCAGTTCCACTTCTGTCTGCGCTTGTGCCAGTTCTGTCTCGGCATTGGACCTGCGCCCTTGCCCGGCCAGCAGATCTGCAACAGATCCAGCCCCCGCATCAAAGCGTGACTGGAGGTCGTCAACCAATACATCCGTGCGGTCCAGATTCTGCCGAGCCTGCTGTTCGAGGCGACGATTGCGGTCCAGATTGACTATGGTTTCGATGGCCTCAAAACTTAATGCGTTCAGCTCTGACAACTCACTTAACCATGTCTGCCGGGCTTCGATCTGGCGCAATCCTACGCGACTGTTGACTTTGCCCCCATCATAAATGATCTGGCTCAACCGCAGGATTGGAACCGGATCACCGCCAGACGTCAAAGACGTCTCGGCCTCTATCTGCGGCAGAAATGCCCCCTGCTCTGCGTCGATTCGAGACTTCGATGCCAGAACGTTCAAGGTGCCTGCGGCTGTTGCGGGTGAGGTCGCGACCGAAGTTCGTACCAGCTCGGCAAAATCAGTATGTGCAACGCTTCCCTTCAGATTGTTCCTACCTGATGCGGGTGCTTCCACGGGTTTTGCAGTCGGATCAAAGGACTGAGTACCCTGAATATCTTCAGTGCAACCTGCCAAAACTATCGTGGTTATCAAAACCGACAACCAAGCATTCATGATGCCGATGCTCCTGGTATTAATTATGCGCCAGACAACAAATCATCGGTCAATATTCTTAACAAAGTGCTATTCAAAGTTCTCGTTAGAAGGGTATTTTGACGGACAAACAACCTTATGATTTGCACGCATATTTACATTCGAGCGTAACAACAACGGCGCACGTGCGGCCCCTAATGCACCATCTGCACGCAGCCAAAGACCGCTTCCTTCGACCTGCGATGCATTGTCGACTGCATCGGCCAGTTCCACATCCGTGATCGCAATGCCCAGCCAGATATCATCAATTCAAGCTTCAAATCACGGTTAACGTCATCTACCTGCGCCACAATCGACCTGTCGAAACCGCCACCCACATCCAGAAAATCGGCGCTCGAGCCCAGAATTAACCTTTGGCTCTTTTCTAAGTCGATACCGATCCCAAAAAACGCAGGCTAAACTTAGTAGCTGTAGACGCCTTCAAAAAGTAAAATACGATCGCGTGGATCGGTCAAAACCGAATTGTTTGTTGCAAGGGGCATCATAATGTTTGGAGCTCGCAACTCATAATTCGCCTCAAGCACGGCGCCAAATTCCGATCCCAGATTGTCTGTACGATAAGATAATATCACAAGTTTTGGTTGGGAGCGGAGCAACGCCTGATACAGGGCAGATTCTTCGCCTGCAGACTTCGTATTGTTGACAGCTTGTGCATCAAGCCAGAGGCGCGGCTCCATGCGACGACTGGGAATCATGCCAATGCCGTCAAAATAGGTATCTTCTTGCTCAAGTAGTTCTTCTGCTCGCTGAATAAGCGCAAATTGGTCACGGTTATCGTGGGCCAAATATTGAGCATTTCGCAGCGTGCTCAGCACAGCAACAATTACCAGAATGCCAATAACACGCGAATACCACGTTTCTGATCGCAGCATCAATCGGGCGACGGCGTCGGCACAATAGAAAGCCAGAAACGGCAGCACCATGACAAAAACGTATGGCCATGTTTGATTATGAAAAAAGACCAATGCAGAAAGCACTAAGGTAAAGACAAAATGTACCCGCGCAGCACTATCACATTTGGCAAATCGAGAGGCGGCTACAAAAAGCCCAAATATTATCAAACCATATTGCAGGGAATTTCGCTTGAGCGTTTGCCAGACGAACGCATCAAGTCCTTCGTAATAACTGCCCCCATTGAACGCGAGTTCCGCTGGCCCAAAGAAAAGCACGGCAAGAACCTGTGGCATCGCCGCGCCTCCTAATAGGACTCCGTAAACTGCTATTGCGGCTGCCCACCCCAGTAAAAGCATTACCCCACGCTTCACCGCGCAAAACGACCGAAAGCGATAATACACGCACGTTGCATAAAAGCCCCACACGCACGATTAGGAATGCTCCGCTGAACCCCTGATTGGAAACAAAATTCAATCAGCGCATGACAGTTCGTAAGAAGTTTTTAGCGATTATTCCGGCACTGCAAACCGACTACGAGTGCGATTTGCGAATGCCACTAATGACAACATCACCGGGACCTCGACAAGCACCCCGACGACGGTTGCCAGCGCCGCACCCGAATTCAATCCAAACAAGCTGATGGCAACCGCAACCGCAAGTTCAAAGAAATTCGAAGTTCCGATCATGGCGCAAGGAGCAGCAATTCGATGCGGAACTTTCAACGCATAGGCCGTACCATAAGCCAAGAAAAATATGCCGTAACTCTGTACCAATATGGGCACTGCGATCAGCACGATTACAAATGGCCGGGCCAAAATCGTTTGCCCCTGCAGGCCAAACAAAATGACGACAGTGGTGATCAAACCCACAACCGACCAGGGCTTTATACCTGCCGAAAATGTATCGATTGCATCTTGCGACCCAAGCCACCTGCGCGTGATCAACCCGGCTATCAAGGGCAGAACTACATAGAGTACCGTTGCCAGCACAAGTGTTTGCCACGGAACCGAAATCTCTGTGACGCCCAATAAAAATGCTACTATTGGCGCGAACGCGACAACCATGATCAGATCATTCACCGAGACCTGCACCAAAGTGTACGTTGCGTCCCCTTTTGTAAGTTGCGACCAGACGAAAACCATTGCAGTGCACGGAGCAGCCCCAAGCAGGATCAGGCCCGCAGTGTATTGAGCCGCGTCTTCAGGTTGTATCCATGGGGCGAAGACGAACTCAAAGAACAAAACAGCGAGGATCGCCATGGTGAAAGGCTTTACCAGCCAATTCACGACAAGGGTGATGATCAGGCCCTGAGGCTGACGCGCAACGCCCGCGACAGCACTAAAGTCAACGCCAACCATCATTGGATAGACCATTGCCCAGATCAACAACGCCACAACCAGATTAACGCTCGCCACCTCTGCCGATGCGATAACCTCGACCAGCCCGGGCACTGTCTGGCCAATTAATACACCCCCGATCATGGCAAGCGCGATCCAGACGCTCAGGTAGCGTTCAAAGATACTCATAAGATTGCCTCATTGGTCGGTGCTGTAAGTTTACAGGATATGAGCGCAGAAAGGCCGATCATGATTGCTGCGGTGCCCAGCACAAATGGAAGCCCTCCCAATTGATAGGTCACGCCCGACAGAACGGTACCTATCAATCGGCCCGCGGCATTGGCCATATAGTAAAAGCCTATATCCATCGTGACCCTTTCAGATTTGGTGAATGCCAGGATCAGATAGGAATGAAGCGAAGAGTTGATCGCGAATATCGCCCCAAAGAACAGCAAGCCAATTACCAAAGTGACAGTCAGCCATACCGGCGCCCCTTTAGACAGCAGGGCTGCGACAGTCAGAATTGCTGGGATGCAGAACAATACAGCAGCCCAGTCACGTGCGGCGCGTATTAAATCTCGTTCAGAGCGCTCAGACGCGCGCAGGATTTTTGGCGCACCGGCCTGAACCGCACCGTATAATATCACCCAGATGGCCATAAACGTGCCGATCAAAAAGAAGGCAGCGCGGTTCGCTTCCTCAGTGCCATCGGAAAGCACGGCATAGAAATAGATTGGAATGCCGACGACAAACCAAACGTCCCGCGCGCCGAACAAAAAGACCCGTGCCGCCGAAAGCCAGTTTACATTGGCCGATTTCGAAAAGACCTCAGAGAACTTGGCACCCTTTCGCCCATTGGGAAGACCGACTGGCATGAAGGCAAGAATAGCACCCAAAACCACAGCCAGTATGATAGCCATAAGTAAAACGGCCCAATTGAAACCCAAAGTCGCCAACAGCGCCGCCCCAAACAAGAATCCAATACCTTTCACGGCATTCTTTGATCCTGTCAGGATGGCAACCCATCGGAATAGACCGCCACCTTCGGTTGGGGCAAGCAGTTTGACTGCCGATTTTGACGACATCTTTGCCAGGTCCTTAGCGATCCCACTTGCCCCCTGAACAATCATCACAAATGCCACCGAGACACTCATGGCCCATTGCGGGTCAAGCTGCGTCAGCGCAAGCAATGCCACGATCTGCAGCGCCAGACCTGCATAGAGAGTTGCCGCGAGCCCAAACCGGGCTGCAATCCAACCCGCAGCGAGGTTGGTCACCATTCCAGCGATCTCGTACAAAACAAACAGGTAAGCCAACTGCACCGGTGAAAAGCCCAGAGTATGAAAGTGCAACAACACCAGCATCCTGAGCGCGCCATCGGTCAGCATAAACGCCCAATAGGCGGCCGTTACGGCGATGTAGGCCGGCAGCCCATCGGGTCTTTGCGTCACAATGATGCCCCGACCATCAAGGCAACATCAACCAGGCGGTGCGCATATCCGAATTCATTGTCATACCACGCATAGATTTTCAACTGAGTGCCATTCACCACCATGGTTGAAGGCGCATCAACGATCGAAGAGCGTTGGTCGTTTGTATAATCTGCCGACACCAAGGGTCGCGTTTCATAACCTAGAATACCGCTGAGTTGCCCTTCAGCGGCAGCCTTGAACAAGCCATTGACCTCCTCAATGGTTGTTTCTCGTTCAACCTCGAAAACACAATCTGTCAGCGACGCATTCAGCAATGGAACACGCACGGCATGGCCATTCAATCGACCCTTTAGTTCCGGATAGATCAGCGTTATGGCCGTTGCTGACCCAGTTGTGGTTGGGATCAACGAATTCAATGCCGAGCGGGCACGACGCAGGTCCTTGGCTGGACGATCTACCATTGTCTGCGTGTTCGTCACGTCATGAATTGTGGTCATCGACCCGTGCCGGATTCCAAGGTTTTCATGAATGACTTTTACGACCGGAGCGAGACAATTGGTCGTGCAGGATGCTGCAGTCACAATTTGATGCATTTTGGGGTCATATGTATCTTCGTTGACACCATATACAATGTTAGAGGTCGGACCGTCCTTGACCGGCGCAGAGACAACCACCTTCTTAACACCGGCTAAAAAATACGGGGCCAACTTGACCTCGGTCTTGAAGGCACCCGTGCAATCGATCACCACGTCGATGCCATCCAGTGGGAGTTTTGTCAGGTCGTTTGTTCCGACGAACGGTATGTGCGTTCCATTGATGGTAATGCTTTCGTCATCATGATCGAAAGTCCCAGCCCAACGGCCGTGCACAGAATCAAACTCTAACAAGTGCGCGTGCATTGCGGCGTTACCCACCGCGTCGTTGATCCATGCGACAGGTGCCCCTCTTTCCAAAAGCGGCTTCAGGGCAAGCTTTCCCATCCGGCCCAGGCCATTCACTGCATAAGTTGTCATGTTGTACTCTCAGCGGCAGATTTGCCGATTTCATCGATGGCGGATTGCAAAGCGAGGCGATCAAGACTTTCGACCGGCAACGCAGAAAAGGCCTCAATCCGACGTTTAAGTGCACCATAGGCGTTTTGAAACGCGAGGCTCTTTTCCGCATGGGTACCCTCGGCCTTGACCGGATCCGCCATGCCCCAATGACCGCTGATCGGTTGGCCATCCCAAGCCGGGCATTCCTCGTTTGCCGCTTGATTGCAAACCGTAAAAACGAAATCGAGGTCTGGTGCATTAGACCCTGAGAATTCAGCTATGTTCTTTGAACGCAAAGCCGAGATATCGTGGCCTTTGTCTTTCAGCACCTGAATGGCAAACGGGTTCAATTCTGAGGAAGGCTTGATCCCTGCCGAGAATACATTGAACCGATCCCCTGCAATTTCACGAAGCAGAGATTCCGCAAAAATAGAGCGGGCTGAGTTTCCTACGCAGAGGAACAACACGTTGAATTTCCGATCATCCTCGACGTCAGTTCCCAAATCGAAGGGCATGCACAAATCAGGTCGTCCGAGGCAGCAATCCAAGAACAAGAAGTCGAGCATTTCCCGCACAGAATGCATATCAATTGAATAAAGCAAAGAGGTTCCAACCCTCTGCTGATTTATGATCTGAGCGTTCTGCAGTGCACTAAGATAGCTCGACATGGTGCTGGGCTTGATATCAAGCGCCGAACCCAACTCTCCAGCCGGTACCCGATCAGGATATCGCCGCATAAGCATCCGAAACACCGCTAGCCGATGTGGATGGCCTAATGTGTTAAGTTGGCTTGAGATAAATGATTCCATATTTCGAGAAATAATGAAATTATACCTAGAGTGCAAATACTTTCTATGAGTCAGGACTTTCAATGCAAGACAGACATGCTAACCAAAGGAACAGTGTGCACCAACCAAGGCTCTGAACAGAATGATTGCAAATCTGATGATGTATCAGCGCCCGCAACTGGCAGCGGCCCATGATCGTTATTGGCAGCTGATACTTCGGACCCTAAATGAATTAGGTATAGATGGCCCCGAACATCTCTCTCAGAACGCAGAAGAGTTTTTTGTCTGGAAAAACCCGAATTTGGTATTAAGCCAGACTTGCGGCATGCCGTATCGCATCTGGCTGCATGACTTGGTCGAGCTGGTCGGCACACCGGACTACGGGCTTGATGGCTGCCCCCCAGGATATTATCGTAGTGCACTTGTCGTGCGTTCCGATGATGCCCGACAGGACATCGTAGAATTCAGCGAGTCAATCTTTGCGTTTAATCAGACATTCTCGCAGTCAGGTTACGCTGCTCCGTACTGGCATCTACGCAAGCACGGTTTTTGGTTTCAAAATCGTCTACACACGGAACAGCATATCAAATCAGCTCAAGCGGTCGCCTCAGGACGTGCGGACATCGCATCGCTAGACGCTATGTCCTGGAAACTGATGGAGAAGCATGATGCGTTCGCGCAGGAATTGCGGGTTTTGGATTGGACCGCGCCGACACCTGGATTGCCGCTTATTACCGCGAATGGAAATGACGCAGATTCCATATTTAGTGCAGTGAAATCTGCGATCGAACTCCTTGATCCGCTCGATCGGGGCCTTCTCGGATTGTGTGGTATCGTCCGAATTCCAAAAGACAAATACACCGAGATACCCAACCCACCTTGATTTGAGCGTTTATCGAGGCTTCGGATCAAAGATTGGAAGGCAATCTGATTCAACCCGCGAGCTTGTAGCGATTAATCAACTCAAACCGCCCATCTTTGCGTTCACCACACAACGCGATCTGATCAACAACAAACGGAACCGGCAGTTCAGGCAGAGACTTCAATATCGTTTCTGTCCAATCCGAAATATCCAGCTTGGGCAACCGTGCGGTAAGGGTCATGTGGAATCGGAATTCGTCCATCACATACGGGTAACCCCATTGGGTCAGTAGGGTATTCTGACGGGCGCTCATCCCCGGTCGCCGCCGCCGTTCAAGTTCTGCCACAGGCAAAGGCGCTCGGAATTCATCCAAGTCTTGGACGCAGGCCGCAGCAACCTGTTGCAACGCCTTAGATTCACCGCGTGGTATCAGCGCCAAAAAGCGGCCAAGTCTGGTCAGTTCCAAACCATCGCATATCGCTGGAGCAAGCCCCGACGCCAACTCAGCCACGCGCATGTGCAATTCCTCGGCTGTGCTGTCACCGGCCAACCGAAATGGCGGTTTCAACGTTCCGTGAAAGCCGTATTTGCGCGGCGTCATCGTGATTCCATCCAAACCGGGAAAATCGAATAAAGGCGCTTCACACGCACTGATAATGTCCCAACCTAGCCAGGACGCCCCGAAACGGGCCAACGGGCCCTGGGGTGGAACATAATAGATCGCAAAACGAGTATACGACATGAACTCCTCTTATCCTGCATCCTCTGTGATAGCGATGTGTCAGGCATTCCGTGGCTTGCCAAGGTGCGGTTGGCTTTGCCTGATCAGGTTTTAACCGGGGCAGTGACCACCGAACAGGGCGTGGTTGCGGATACTCAAAAATGGGAGCACCGCCCTCGCGCTGGCCTCAACACTGTATTCTATGCACTGCACATTGGGTCTATGCACCGTGCCCTCACCCCCCTTGCTCGGCATCTGGAGCGATCGCAAAAGCGCTGTTTAACGGCAGGTAACATTGACTAATCGCAGGTAGAAAAGGGTTGTCTCTAGGGCTTTGAGAATTTCGCCCACCTTCTCATTTCCCATTCACTTCAATCTTGAAACTTAGAGGGAATGCACCGGGATTCGAGATGGCCTAAAGGATTTTCATGTAATATGCGGCAATCCGGCGCTTGAACTCCGTCAATCTAATGTATACGAAAGTATACTATACTGATCCAGCGACAATTATGCCGCCGCGAATATCGCCCCATAGCATGCCAGAGATGCGGAAAAATAACATGAGCCTCTACAACGACTACTTGACCGAGATCGAAGACCGCAAGCAACAGGGTCTCAGCCCCAAGCCCATCGATGACGGCGCACTGACCCGCGAAGTTATCGACCATATCAGGGACACCGGCAGTGCGCACCGCGATGATTGCCTGCACCACTTTATCTATAACACCCTGCCCGGCACCACGAGCGCCGCAGGTGAAAAAGCGCGCTTTTTGAAAGAAATCATTCTGGGCACTGTCGAGGTTGAGGAAATCAAGGCAGCCTTCGCCTATGAGCTATTGAGCCACATGAAAGGCGGCCCGTCGGTCGAAGTGTTGCTTGATCTTGCACTGGGCACCGACGAAGCGACAGCGCGAGATGCGGCTGAGGTGCTCAAGACTCAGGTCTTTCTTTACGAGGCCGATACAGATCGCATCAAGTCGGCCTATGAGGCAGGCAATACCATAGCTTCAGATCTTCTGGACAGCTACGCCAAGGCAGAGTTCTTTACCAAGCTTCCTGAGGTCGACGAAGAAATCAAAGTTGTCACCTATGTGGCGGCCGAAGGCGATATCTCAACCGACCTTCTAAGCCCAGGCAATCAGGCACATTCCCGCGCTGATCGCGAGCTGCACGGCAAATGTCTGATTTCGGAAGACGCTCAAAAAGAAATTGAGGCACTGAAACTTAAGCATCCAGATGCACGTGTCATGCTAGTCGCTGAAAAAGGCACGATGGGCGTCGGATCATCGCGCATGTCTGGGGTTAACAACGTCGCCCTTTGGACCGGCAAGCAGGCAAGCCCGTATGTTCCGTTTGTCAACGTCGCACCCGTCGTGGCGGGAACGAATGGCATCTCTCCCATTTTCCTGACCACGGTAGGCGTGACCGGTGGGATCGGTGTGGACCTTAAGAACTGGGTCAGAAAGACGGACGAAGACGGCAAGACGATCCTGAACAATGACGGCAACCCGGTGCTGGAACAGAAATACTCGGTTGCGACCGGAACCGTTCTGACAATCAACACAAAGCAAAAGAAACTATTTAGCGAAGATGGCAGCGATGAACTGGTCGATATGGCCGGATCATTCACACCGCAAAAGATGGAGTTCATGAAGGCTGGTGGGTCTTATGCCATCGTGTTCGGCAAAAAACTACAGACTTTCGCCGCTGAAACTCTGGGAATCGAAGCACCGCGTGTCTTTGCGCCTTCGAAGGAAATCAGCGCCGTGGATCAAGGTCTGACCGCGGTCGAAAAAATCTTTAACGCAAACGCACTGGGTGTAGCGTCCGACAAGGTGCTGCACGCAGGGTCTGACGTGCGGGTGCGCGTCAACATCGTTGGCAGTCAGGACACAACCGGACCAATGACGGCACAAGAACTTGAGGCCATGGCCGCCACGGTCCTATCCCCGTCGGTCGACGGGGCCTATCAGTCGGGCTGCCACACTGCATCGGTCTGGGACGCCAAAGCGCAGGCCAATACGCCCAAATTGATGGCCTTCATGCACAAATTCGGCTTGATAACCGGTCGTGATCCAAAGGGCGTCTATCATGCGATGACGGACGTTATCCACAAAGTTCTCAACGACATTACTGTTGACGATTGGGCAATCATCATTGGTGGTGACAGTCATACCCGGATGTCCAAAGGTGTCGCGTTTGGCGCGGACTCCGGCACCGTGGCGCTAGCTCTGGCGACAGGTGAGGCCACCATGCCAATCCCTGAATCCGTAAAAGTGACCTTTAAGGGCAAGATGGCCGATCACATGGACTTTCGCGACGTGGTTCATGCGACACAGGCGCAGATGCTGGCACAACACGGTGATAACGTGTTCCAGGGTCGGATCATCGAAGTGCATATTGGAACGCTGTTGGCGGACCAGGCCTTTACCTTCACCGACTGGACTGCGGAAATGAAAGCCAAAGCTTCAATCTGCATATCCAACGACGAGACCCTGATCGAGTCACTGGAGATTGCCAAATCGCGCATCAAGATTATGATCGAAAAGGGCATGGAGAACGATGCCCGGATGCTCAACAGCTTGATCGAGATCGCGGACAAGCGCATCGAGCAGATCAGGTCGGGAGAGAAACCCGCGCTGACTCCCGATGAAAATGCCAAATACGCTGCCGAGGTCATTGTCGATCTGGATGAAATCGTGGAACCGATGATAGCAGACCCAGACGTCAACAATGCGGATGTCTCAAAGCGTTATACCCACGACACCATCCGCCCGATTTCATTCTATCGTGCAGAAAAGAAAGTGGACCTTGGGTTCGTAGGGTCATGCATGGTGCACAAGGGTGATATCAAGATCGTCGCTCAGATGCTGCGCAATCTCGAAGCCGATCAGGGCGATGTCACATTTAAGGCTCCGCTGGTCGTGGCCGCTCCGACTTACAATATTGTTGATGAATTGAAGGAAGAGGGCGACTGGGAAATTCTGCAGAAGTATTGCGGATTCGAGTTCGACGATGCTGCACCTAAGGTCCAGGCCCGTACCGAATACGAAAACATCCTTTATCTTGAACGTCCGGGCTGCAACCTTTGCATGGGCAACCAGGAAAAAGCGGCCAAAGGGGATACGGTTCTAGCCACATCGACACGCCTGTTCCAAGGCCGGGTGGTTGCGGATTCCGAAACCAAAAAGGGTGAATCCTTGTTGGGCTCAACTCCTGTTGTTGTCCTATCGGCAATTCTGGGACGTACACCAACGCTGGATGAATACAAAACAGCAGTTGAAGGCATCGATCTGACCAAGTTCGCACCTCCAATCCAGAAGCCCTTGGCTGGTCTGTCCGTACATTTCTAGATCGGCGATCAACATCGGGAAGACGGTGGAAGATGCAGGGGCTTTGGTCTTTGTAGATGCGGTGCTATTTGCGCCGCATCACTTGGTCGACGTTAAAGAACTGGGCTGTGATTTTCTGGTCTACTCCCGTACAAGTTTTTCAGACCGCATTTGGGTATCGTCTGGGGATTCTGGCGTTATTGACTCCGCTTTTCCCCTAAAAGGGGCGGTGCGTGTCGGATGCAAACCCGAACCGATATACGATGGGCACCCCTCAATACGAGGTGCTGGTGGGCCTGTCGGCGACTGTACGCTATTTTGAGGAAATCGGTTGAGCCACTGGAGCCAGCGGAGGAGATATGGATCGCTAGGGTTGACCATGGATGATGGTCGGATCAGAACAGTGGCGTTCTGGGTTCACTGCCCTGCGGCAAGGCTCGGTTACCTGACTACACCAGGTCAGTGTATTTCCGTTCAGTCGGCTTGGGCCTTGAGGGCATCGCCATGGTTTGTGGCATCTGTAAGCTTCCTTAGGCGCAAGGACTGAGCAACAGGGAGAGATGAAATGAAAATCAAGCCTTTTGGCGTTGAGATCTGGATGAATGAATTCGAAAACTATTGCGAGTTCAATCTGGCCGAAACCTGTGTTGCATCTCTGACAATCGAGCAGCTTTTGGAATTGTCTGGCAAGAACTCCGACGTTCTAGATGACCTCAAACCAATGAAGCTGACCTATGGCGCGATCGAAGGGTCTGACCGATTGCGTGATGCGATTGCGACGCTCTATGAACGGCAAGAGCGCCACAATATTGTCGTCACACACGGGGCGATTGGGGCCAATGCACTGGTCCATGAAACGCTGGTTGAACCAGGCGACCACGTGATCTCGGTCCGGCCAACCTATCAACAGCATTATTCGATCCCCGAGAGTTATGGCGCCACCGTGGATATCCTTCAGCTGAGGCCGGAAAACGGCTTTTTGCCCGATCTCGATGAGTTCGCCGCATTAATCCGACCAGACACAAAGTTGATCGCAATCAACAACCCCAACAATCCGACCGGCGCTTTGATGGATGCCGGCTACCTGGAGCAATTCATTGAGATTGCCCGGCGCAGTCAGGCCTATGTGCTGTGTGACGAGGTGTATCGTGGCACCAGCCAAACCGGTGACGGATTCTGCCCCGCGATAGCGGACCTCTATGAACGAGGTATCAGCGTGGCTGGTATGTCCAAGACCTTTTCGCTGGCAGGATTGAGACTGGGTTGGATCGCAGCGGCAACGGAGGTGCTGAAGGCGGTCTCCATCCATCGCGATTACAACACGATCAGCGTTGGAATGCTGGACGATTATTTCGCCGCCCTCGCGCTGGAAAACAAATCCCGCATTCTGGAGCGCAGCCACCGCATTACCCGCGGAAACCTACAAATCCTTGATGATTGGGTATCGAATGAACCCAGGATTTCTTATGTCAAACCACAGGCGGGCACCACCGCGTTGCTTAAATACGATTTCGATATGTCGTCTCGCGAATTCTGTGTCTCATTGCTGGAAGAAACTGGCGTGATGTTAACACCTGGCTCAGTTCTGCATATGGAGGGTTGGTTACGTATCGGTTACGCCAACAACCTTGAAATTCTCAAGACCGGTCTTGAAAAGGTCAGCGGTTATCTGAAGCGGCTCGAAGAGAGAGGCGTTCCCTTCGCCACAGAAACCATCAATTGAAATGGCCAATCCAAGAAAAACTCTGGAATGCAATGCAGATCCACCCACGTTTTCTGTCTGCATTTTTTTTAAGTTAAATTGACGGTTCTCTAAAGAACCGTGCAGAAGGCCTCGTTCAAAGCCCCGTACGTTTTTCGAATTGCCCCGGGCCCGTATGTAGTCGCCGCATTGAATTTGTTGCGTTGTCTTTTGGATCAGTATCA
This sequence comes from Ruegeria sp. AP7, assembly GCF_056539905.1. Classification (NCBI taxonomy): domain Bacteria; kingdom Pseudomonadati; phylum Pseudomonadota; class Alphaproteobacteria; order Rhodobacterales; family Roseobacteraceae; genus Ruegeria; species Ruegeria sp. AP7. Next base: position 43,662 of record NZ_JBQFVT010000012.1, read on the forward strand.
TTACGGTGATCGTATTTCTTACTTGGTTCGCACCTTTTTGCCCAACTGTTTGCTTTAATGCGTTCTTGGAGGAACCCAACAATGAATACCAAACTGAAACAAAAGTGCGGTCTGACAGCCTCTGCTGTAATTCTGAGTGCGCTATTGAACAGTACTGCCTTCGCCCAACAGACCACAGATGCGGTCGCACCCGAAGCAGCTACTGCCGGTGCACTGGATAAACTGTCAGAGCGCGCTGAAGCCGCCTTGGTTAAGCGCGATACTGGGCAGCCCGTTGTCTCTTCAGACTGGATGGTCTCGGCAGCGAACCCGTTGGCTGTAGAGGCTGGCGCTCGTGTTTTGTCAGAAGGCGGAACTGCAGCGGACGCCATGGTCGCCGTACAATCTGTACTTGGATTGGTAGAACCTCAGTCTTCGGGGCTGGGCGGTGGTGCATTTCTTGTCTGGTTTGATGCCGAAACTGGTGAACTGACCACATTGGATGGCCGCGAAACCGCTCCAGTTGAAGTGAACCCACGCCTGTTTCAGGATGCCGAAGGCGAAAAACGGGGGTTCTATGACGCGGCCATCGGTGGCATCTCGGTCGGCGTGCCAGGCACCCCTGCCCTTATGGAAGACGCGCATCGCCGCTGGGGCAGCGCAAACTGGCCCTCATTGTTTGAGGATGCAATAGACTTGGCCGAAAACGGGTTCACAGTTACGCCCCGCCTTGCAGGTATGATCGAGTGGGATGCTGAGCGACTCAGTCAAGTGCCGTCAACAGCCGAATATTTCATGCCCGATGGCGCAGCATTACAGGTTGGCGATCATCTGCAGAACCAGGCCTACGGGCAAACTCTACGTAGTTTTGCGGTCGAAGGGGCCGATGCATTTTATACGGGTGAAATTGCCGAGGATATTGTGGCAACAGTGCGTGGAGCCGTACGCAACCCAGGGGTTCTTAGCATGCTGGATATGGCCAACTACCGTGTGGTGGAAAGACCTGCGGTCTGCGCGACATATCGGAGCTTTGAGGTCTGCGGTATGGGACCGCCATCATCGGGGGGCCTAAGCGTCGGGCAAATCCTTGGCCATTTGCAACCTTATGATATTGCCGCGATGGGCTCCGAAAGCCCAGAGGCATGGCGTCTGATCGGGGATTCCTCGCGGCTCGCTTTTGCTGATCGTGGGCGGTATATCGCAGACAGCGATTTTGTTCCAGTTCCGGTTGGTGGCCTGCTGGACGAAACCTACCTGAAAGACCGTGCATCGTTACTAGAAGGCCCAGCGGCGCTGGATACCGTCTCACCTGGACAACCCGAGTTCGACCACGCGCTGCTTTGGGCCGATAATATCGATATTTCGATGCCCTCCACATCTCATATTTCAATCGTAGATCGCTATGGAAATGTGTTGTCGATGACCACGACCATCGAAACAGGTTTTGGTTCACATTTGATGACCAAGGGCGGCTTTCTGCTGAACAACGAATTGACCGATTTCTCGTTTGCCACACATAGTGATGGTGTCCCGATTGCAAATGCAGTTGCGCCGGGAAAACGACCAAGATCATCAATGGCACCGACGATTGTAATGCAGGACGGAGAGCCGGTTCTAGCGGTTGGATCTCCGGGCGGGTCACGGATCATCGGTTATGTGGCACAGGCTATTATTTCCGTATTGGACTGGGACATGGATGTCCAAAGCGCCGCAGCCGCTCCTCATCTGATCAATCGGTTTGGCACATATGATCTCGAAGAAGGGACGGATGCCGAAGCCCTGGCTCCGGCACTGGAAGAAATGGGATTTGAAACCAACAGCCGCGCGCTGACCAGTGGATTGCATATGATCAAAATCAGTCCAACCGGATTGGAGGGCGGCGCAGATCCGCGTCGCGAAGGCATCGCATTGGGCCAGTAATCGCACCTATAATGCAAAGACCGAAAGGCGGCTGATCAACAGCCGCCTTATTAATCGAACTATCGACTGTCAATAACACATCGCTGCGGCGGCACTCAATCGGTAGGAGGCGCCTTAAAAACCGGTCGGTTTGGGTCGCCCCCTTGATCAGCGCAACATTCGTCCTGAAGAAATTCGATCACTTCCCACAGGCGATTATATTGCGGTACACAACGGAGAATACGCCCTTCACGCTCTTGCGTTATCAAACCCGCGCTAACCAAGCTTGCGATATGATGGGTCATGGATGAATGCGGAATGTCCAGATCTTCCCTGAGAACCCCCACCGGTAGACCTTGGTATCCTGATTTCACCAACCTTTTGAATATCTTAATTCTGTGGCTGTGGCCGAGCTCTTTCAGCACTTTGGCAGCATCATCTATCTGCATTCTCACCTCACAATCTCAATATTACGATATTACCCGTAATACCTTGACACAAGTTTGAATTGCTATTATTTCGATATTTCTAGTAATATAATATAGTATGACATCATGTCCCAATCAACCCTGACTGCTGTGCAGGAAACACTCAGTATGTTCACCTTCCTCGCGGTTGAACTGACATTGCTTTTTCTGATCATCAGCTATGGCGTCGGCCTGCTGCAGGCATATGTCTCGCCAGCGCGCATTCAAGCCATCCTCAGTTCACGCAACGGTCGTGGCTATGTAATTTCAGCTATGTTGGGTGCAGTAACCCCATTCTGCTCATGCTCCACCATCCCATTTCTGAAAGGACTGCTCAGAGCACGGGCCGGATTTGGGCCGATGATGGTCTTTTTATTCTCCAGCCCTTTGTTGAACCCTATCATCATCGGTTTGTTCGCTGTCACGTTCGGCCTCAAAGTGACCCTGGTCTATTTTGTAATCGCCCTCGGCGTTTCGATATTCGCCGGTTTCGCACTCGAAAAACTTGGCTTTGAACGCTTTGTAGAGCCCGCCGCATATGAGGCCCCAGCTCCATCCGCTGGGTGTGGGGCAAGCCGATCGGCTGAGATCAAACCCAACAGCCAATGGGGGCGGGTATGGAAAAGCACCTGGAAAGATTTTAAAACCGTGCTGCCCTATTTGTTGGTCGGTATATTAATCGGCTCCATGATTTACGGTTTCCTCCCCACCGATCTGATCACGAAGTATGCCGGGAACGATAATCTGCTAGCAATCCCGATATCCGCCGTAATTGGCATCCCGCTTTACATTCGTGCAGAAGCGGTCATCCCGCTGAGCGCCGCCCTTGCTGCCAAAGGCATGTCTTTGGGTGCTGTAATGGCGCTGATCATCGGTAGTGCTGGGGCAAGCCTAACCGAAGTCATCCTGCTACGTTCTATCTTCAAACTGCCCATGATCGCGGCTTTTCTATTTGTCATTCTGTCCATGGCGATGATTGCAGGTTTCTTCTACGCTTTCACCCCGTTGGGCAGCTAGACTTTCGAAAAGTGGACTATTCGAGGCAGTACAGGCAACTCCTGCTGACTGGCCCAATTAAGCCGCTAATGCATGATCTTACCCTCTGAGCCACCTGCCCAATGAAGGGTTTTAGCTCGACGGCAAGAGGGTAATATCTTGGCACAAAGCCCTAATTCGAAGGCGGGCCAATTGAAAAAGGATCTTTTTTCTAAAACTTAACGGGACGCAATCCAATTTAACTTAGACTGCGGTCTAAAGTTCCTGCCAGCGGTGACAGGAAACGGAATGGCCGGCTTCGCATATCTCCATCTCAGGCTCTTTCTGTCTACACAGGTCTGTCGCAAAGGGGCATCGTGTGTGGAACTGACATCCTGTTGGGCGGTTTGTCGGCGATGGGATCTCACCCTCCAACCGCTGCACTTTTCCTTTATCATCGGGGTCCAGAGAAGGGATCGCCGAAAACAACGCCTTCGTATAGGGATGCCGAGGTGCTTCAAACAACTGCCGCGTCGGGGCACTTTCCATAATCTGACCAAGATACATTACCGCCACATGATCGCAGGTATGTGCGACCACGGACAGGTCGTGGCTGATAAACAGGTAAGTCAGGCCCATTTCATCTTGCAACGACTTAAGCAAATTCAAAATATCGGCCTGAATCGACACGTCCAAAGCCGCAACACTTTCATCTGCAATAACAAACCGAGGTCTGGAAACTAGGGCACGTGCGATCGAAATACGCTGACGCTGTCCGCCGGAAAACGCATGTGGGAAACGGCGCAGGTGTTCGATATTGAGCCGACACATCGCGGCCACTTCGCGAACCCGCTCGTCCACCTCATCGCGCGACTTGCAGAGCCCCATAACTTCAAGAGGTTCAGCGATAATGTCGCGAACCGTCATGCGGGGCGACAGCGCTGCGTAGGGATCCTGAAAAATCAACTGTGCCCTTCGCCGGTATTCTTTAAGATCTGCTCCGGCCAGATCTCCAAGGTCATAGTTTACTTCACCATCATCATAATGCGCTGAACCGCCTGTGATCGGTACCGCGTTCAACAGGGCACGACCAAATGTCGTTTTTCCAGACCCGCTTTCACCGACCACCCCAAAGAACGACCCCTTTGGGATGTCGAGAGTAACATGATTAACCGCCTTCAGGACCCGCCTATTGAAGAGTTGACCACCCACCGGGAAACCAACCGAAAGATCGCGTGTTTGGATTAGGTATTCAGAACTCATTCACTTATCCTTCAGCGCACAAGTGACACGCGGTGCGGTGATTTTCGCCCGTATCAGACCATTGCGGCACAACAGTGCGACAAATGTCGCCGATCACCTTGCCGCAACGGGTGTGAAAGACACATCCCGCAGGCCGTTCCAGAGGTGACGGAATATCTCCTGGAATCGGCATGAGCGGTTTCTCCAGGTCATCCAACTGCGGCAGGGCATCGATCAGACCTTTGGTGTAGGGGTGATACGGGTTCCGAATAACTTCGCGCACCGGTCCCTGCTCAATCATCTTGCCCAGATACATCACCGCCACTTTGTCAGCGGTTTGTGCAACGACGCCAAGATCATGAGTGATAAAGATAATCCCCATGCCAAACTCAGCCACGAGGTCTTTCATCAGGTCTATTACTTGCGCCTGAATGGTTACATCTAAGGCCGTCGTGGGCTCATCCGCGATCAGCAGCTTGGGTTTGGTCGATAGGGCCATGGCTATCATCGCCCGTTGCCGCATACCGCCGGACATCTCAAACGCATATTGCCCAAACCGAGTGGATGCGTCAGAGATACCGACCCGGTCCAGCATTTCAATTGATAGCTCTTTAGCCTGTTTGTTGGACAAGTCAGTGTGGATCAACAACTGCTCAACCATCTGGCTACCGACTGTCATCGCCGGCGCAAAACTGGCCATGGGTTCCTGAAAGATCATCGAGATCGACCCACCCCGTACAATTTCCATATCGCGGGGCCGTTTCAGGCTCATAACATCCACTGGGCCGCTATCAAGATGCAAGGTAATCCGACTTTCCGGAGAATAGACCGCATTTCCCGGATTAAGCTTCATCAGAGATTTCGCAGTCACGGACTTTCCAGAACCACTTTCCCCTACAAGGCCCATGACTTCGCCGGGCGCCAGTGAGAAAGACACATCATCTACCGCAGTGATCAAACCTTCGTCGGTCCTAAATTGCAGCGTAAGATTTTCGACGTCGATCAGGCTCATTTGCGGGACTCCGAATATGGATCAGCGGCATCACGCAATCCATCACCAACGAAGACGAAAGCCATGACCAGAGCGATGAAGAAAAAGACCGGAATAAAATACCAATGATAGTTCAATAAAACGTCCGCCTTGGTCACGTTCTGGAGCATTACACCCAATGAATTGACCGGATCCTTAAGCCCTAGCCCAATAAAACTGAGAGCCGTCTCGGACAGGACAACATACGGAAACGAGATCACCAGATCGACGATGATATAGCTGGTAAAGCTGGGAAGGAGATGTCGCCGAATAACGTGCCCTGCAGATGCTCCGCAAAGTTGAGCCGCCAAAACATATTCCTGATTACGCTCGGTCAGCAGATGCGTTCGCACCCTTCGCGCCAGCGTCGGCCAACCGACCAATCCCAGTATCAGGGTAATAACGAAAAATCGGGTCTCAGCCGACCACTCGGGCGGAATAAAGGCCGCAATAGCCATAAAGAGCGGGATCGAAGGCACCGTCCTGACCGCGTCGGTAATCATCTGGATCACGCTGTCAATCGCGCCACCGTAGTAGCCAGCAATCCCCCCGATCATTAGCGCAAGAACGAATGAGATCACAACTCCCAAAGTTCCCACTTGAAGCGACGTCCAGACAGCATGAAGCGTACGCGAGAAGATGTCTTTGCCCGCACTATCAGTTCCGAATAGATGAACGTATCCTTGCTCCATACCGAACAAATGGATGTTGCCAGGTATAAATCCGAATAGCTTGTAGCTATCGCCCTTTACGAAGAACTCCATATAGCGGCGTTCATCCTCGTTGACCTTCTCAACCCATCGAAAATTTGTCGCCAATGATCGTTCGCGTGTCACAGTGTGCAGGAACGGACGTATGGAACAGCCATTCTTGTCGCAGAATTTCGGGATCTGAGGTGCCCCATTCAAGTAATCCTTATCCCGACCAGCGACTGTCGGATCATAGGGTGACAGGAAAGGTGCAAATAGACCTGACAGGATCAATACAACCAGCACTGTAGCGGCAATCATGGCCGCACGTTGTTTTTTGAATCTGGCCCAGATCAGTTGGCGCTGTGAAGCCGTAAAGTAAGCTTCTTTTGCCTTCTGATCGTCAATTTTCGTAGACGTTTTTGCAGACATGGGCGTTACCTCAGAATGCTCTTGCGTACGCGCGGGTCAATTACAGCCAACAGGATGTCGGTCGCGAAGTTCAGCGTGACGATGGCAGCCGTCAGCAGGAATATGATCGCACCAGCCAACTGCTGGTCATTCGACCGTGCCAGCGCCTCAAGCAGTAGAGATCCAGCTTCGGTGAGTGTCAGGATCAGGGCCACAATGGGCAGTTCATTGAAGATACGGTTCAGGTCGAAGCCAAGCGAGTTGACGATCGGCCCCAGCGCATGGCGTGCGGGATAGCGCCATAAGAGTCGGCGGCCATATATCCCGCGCGCGGCAGCGGCGGTCACGTAAAGCTTGCCGATCTCGTCCGACATCAGTGCACGAACGGTTTGCAGAGCAAATGCGGTTGCCGACCATCCCAGAATGAATATCGGCAGCCAGGCATGCTTCAAAAGATCCACAAACTTGGCCCATGACCAGGGCGCTTCACGATATTCAGGGCTGAACAGGCCGGTCAATGTCTCTCCGAAATACACGGTGGAAAACAACATCACCATTAACGCCAGCAGAAAGTTCGGCATTGCCAGACCCAAATAGCTGACCAGTCGCAGGGAATTGTTGAGGAAAGCGTTCCTTGACGCCGCTGAGATAATGCCAACCGGGATTGCGATCATATATGCCAGTGTCAAAGAGCCCAAGCAGATCCACAAAGAGATCCAAAACTTGTCACCTAGAAGTTGCGCGATATTGACGCGCAAAATGCAGCTATCCCCGAAATCACCGCGGAAAGCGCCGCTTAACCAAGTAGCCCAACGTACCAGAAAAGGACGATCAAGCCCCAGCCTTACCCTCTCAGCCTCGATATCAGCCAATGTAATGGCCGAGCCTTGCGTGTTTTTGTAAGCGAGATAGCGTTCAGCACAATCACCCGGCACAAGCTCCATCAGTGTAAAAACGATGAGCGAGACCAACACGAGAGTAACCACAGCCATCACTGCGCGCGTGGCGGCAAAGCGAGCGAATTGGAGCATTTCTTAGTTCCTGGCTAGCATGTGGAAAGGGGCGCTGACGCCCCTAACCGTTGTCTTAGATTGAAACGCCTATCACTCCGACAGCCACCACTGGGCAGGGCGGTACGGATAGGTTCTATAGAACTCGTAGGACTGCGTTTTGAATTCAGTGAAGTTCTGCAGGTTGTTCGAATGATAGATCGGAGCCGGAGCATTAACTGTACCAATGAACAGCATCTCCCCAGTCATGATCTCGACCATCTTCTGCGCAGCGGCGACCGAGGCGTCTGATCCGGGCGCACTGGATTGGTAGGTGTCCAAGGCCGCTTTCAGATCAGCAACCCAAGATGGTGGTTCCACACCATTTTCCCCATTTGAACTGATGTACTCCGCCCACAGCATACCGGTACGCACGTCGAAATACCCGTCAAACGGCGGCACCCAGATTTCACCATCGCCAAGAACCGAACCGGCTGGCTGGCTTTTGAGCCACATGCCCATGTCCAGAGTGTTTGCCGATTGCGCAGCACGGAATTCATCCGAGGTAACCTCTTTGATTGCCGTGTTTACGCCCACATCTTTCCAGTTCTGTGCGATCAGTTCCACCAGTTGAGCCGATGCAGATTGCGTCGAGAACTGCCAGTCCAGCACAAACGGATCACCGTTTGGCAAATCGCGGAAACCGTCTCCGTTCTGATCAACAAGGCCAACTTCATCCAGAAGAGCGTTCGCGCGTTCCTGATCAAAGTTGATCTCGTAGTTCGACCACTTTTCGTCGATGAAATCCGGACGTGGAGAAAAACCAATATACTGTGTTGGTTCACCAAGACCGAATGCGGTTACCTCATTTAGCTGATTGCGATCCATCGCAACCGACATCGCTGTCCTAAAACGAATGTCATTGAAGATCGCTCTTTTAGCTTCATCCTCAGCAGTTACGTTGAACGTCAGCACCGGGTAGCCAATTGCCGGCTTCACTTCTAAAGTGTAGTTCCCGCTTTCCTGACCTTCCAACAGAACCGGAGCAGATGTCAGGTTTACGCCCTGCGACTTGTAATCCACCTCACCGTTCAACAGTTTAAGGTTCCGCACCTCTTCATCTGGAACATAGGTCTCATCCATCTCAGAGATATAGGGCAGCTGGTTTCCTGCCGTATCCACCTGGAAGAAATATGGGTTCGCAACGTAGTGGCGCCCCTCTGTGCTTTCCTTGACCAGAATGTGGCTTTCCAATGTTGGCATCGCATCCTTGGGCAGACCTGCCAGTTTATCACCCGCGGTCAGCATCGGAGATGGCGTGTCCATCCAGTCGGAATTACCGTAATAAGCTTTAATCAGCTCATAGCCGTTCTCATATCCAAGTGCTTGTGCATTGGCGTCCGCATTTGCATCCAGAGCCGGATGGAACTGTTCAAAGAAATGCTTTGGCTGGAAGGGCTGAACATACGTGAATGAGAACGTCTCGGTCAGACCCGGCTTCGGCGCTGCCAGCGTAAAACGAACGGTAGTATCGTCCAGCGCCTCAACCTTCATCGGTTCACCACCTGCCAGCGCGTAGTCCTTCGCTTCGGCTATAACGTTGGTGTCCATCATCAGGTTATCATACCAAAAGACAACATCTGCAGATGTAAACGGCGCGCCGTCCGACCATTTGTGACCTGAACGCAGATGAACCGTCAACTCGGTGAATGCGTCATTCCATTCCCAGGACTTCGCAACATTGGGCACTAAGGTTTGCAAGTCGTCGGAATAACGGAACAGATTGACGTGGCGCACAGACAAGAAGTCGGATGTACCGCTTTCCGTAGCGTTGGACAGCGCGTCCAACTGTCCGCCATACTGGCCAATGCTGTCGTAGGGTACGATAACCAGTGGATCAGCTGGCAAACGATCCGCAACTGCTGGTAGGGCTTCGTTGCCTCGGATCATGCCGTTGAGATCTGCGATAGATGGGTTTTCCGAAAATCCAAGCGTACAATTTCCTGAGGACTGGAATTCAGACAGATCAAATTGCTGAGGATATGCCCCATCCGTCAGGCCTTGCATATCTGCCACCGTCGCAGTCGGACAATTTGCCCAGGCAGCACTTCCAAGAGTCGCAAATGCGGCTCCGGACATCAAAAGCTTCTTCATGATAACCTCCCTAAAGATAGCTCTGTTTCTTAGTTTTCTTCATCTATGGCGTCATTGGCATCATCTGCACTTGCGCCATTGCTGGTTCCACCCCTTTCAGAAGAGACGTGGACCCTGACCCCAGCCTCATGCAGCGTGGAGCCAAAGTTGGCGGGTGGGGCAATATCTGTGACCAGATCAGTCACCTGATCAAACCGGCAAGCAATATTGGCCGCTCGCGCTCCAAATTTTGTGTTGTCCGTTGCGACAATCGTACGTGCGGTGTTGTCCAAAAGCGCGCGTGTCAACTCGGCTTCCAGCAGATTCGAGGTCAGCACTCCGCCTTTCAGAGACAAGGCATCGGCACCACAGATAATGGCGTCATAGCTATACTGACACGCCAGTTGCTCGGCGGCACGCCCAAAGCTTCCGCGTTCTGAGCGGATGACTTCGCCTCCGGCAAGAATGGCGCGCGTACCGTTGTGATCTGCCAAAGATGCGATAACCGACAGCGAATTGCTCACTACCAAAAGGTCCTTATGATCGCGAAGTTGTTCTGCAACATGCGTCATGGTCGAGCCTACCGAAACGAATATCACCATTCCGTCTTCGATGATCTGGCTGACCCGATTTGCAATAAGGGTCTTCTCTTTCGCATTATGTTCGAGCGCCCCAGAGAACATTGGCGTGTCCTGCGCTCGCGACAGATACGTCCCTCCGTGAACACGTTCGACCATGTTTTCGCGTGCGAGCGCTTTGACAAGACGGCGAACGGTTTCTTCGGACACATCCATGACCTGGGCGATTTGGGTGTTGCGTGCAGAGCCGCCCAACCGTGCCAACACGTCAAGAAGCTCCCGCCCTCGATGCGGTATGTTTCCACTATCATCGTTCATTTTTTAACTTCGCCATAATTCCATCTATAAATCCACAAAAAAAGTAATAGATTTGTGACAATTTTGGTTTTTCACAAAAATATATATCTGATTCAAACATAAACGGTCACGCCATCAACTGCCCAACGGGCGAGGCATTGCGGCACAAAATGATTGTTGTATTACTTCCTGACAGCTCAGGACGCCAAAGCGATCAATGCCACGCCGACTGCCATAATGATTGCAGCCATGATTCGACGGACCGGGTGACCTTCACCAAGCAGCAAATACCCAATCAGAGCCGCAAATATCACGGACGTTTCCCGCAAAGCCGAAACGGCACCAAGAGGCGCGAAGTTTTTTGCATAGAGGACAAGACCGTAGGCTGTCATCGATACGAATCCACCCGTGAGCCCGATAACCCATGTCTTAGCAGGTAACTTCAACATCGCCCTGCCACGCCTGATACCAACAAAAGCCGCTATGAAAACATGCAACAGAGAGTGCCAAGCCCAGTACCCAAGCGTATTTTCGGACAGGCGCACTCCGACACCATCGACAAGCGAATAGGCTGAAATACACACACCGGTTCCCAGGGCGTATCCCAATGCCGCGCGGCCAACGCCCTGTCGTAACGCCGCCCAACTGGATAGCTGAATAGCCCCCGCGATCAGCGCTATGCCCAACCACGCTTGTGCGGGTAGCACCTCACCCACAAAAATCATTGCCCAAAGCGAAACCAATGCAGGCACGATGCCGCGCGCAATCGGGTAAACCACGCTGAGATCGCCATGTTTATATGCCTGACCGAGCATATAAAAATATCCGAAGTGGATCACCGTTGATCCCAACAAATACGGCCAGCTTTCAATGGCTGGAAAAGGCAGATAGGTCACCAAGATCAGGCCCGGGAAAACATGCCCAAGCGCGACCAGCCCCAACGTCACTGTTCGGTCACCGGCTGCCTTAACGATCGTATTCCAAGCGGCATGCAAAACTGCCGCCGCAAGGATAATTATGATGATACCCGTGCTCAAATGACGTGTATCAAATCAGCGCATTAAACAGGTGGCGCAAATTTTCGCGCGTCAGTTCCACTGGATTGCCACCACAAGACGGGTCAGAGATCGCCCCTTCCACAAGCGCATCCATCTTGTCTGCAGTTACACCCATCTCGGACAACTTTCGCGGAATATCAAAACCGTCATTGAAGTCCTGCACAAAGCTCTGAAAGCCCTCAAATCCCCCATCAATACCCAGATAACCGGCCGCCAGATTAAAGCGATCGCGAATGACGTCCGCATTGAACTTGAGAACCTCTGGCATGCACACAGCATTTGTGGTGCCGTGGTGAGTGTTAAAGATCGCGCCGATCGGGTGACTCAAGGCGTGAATAGCACCTAGTCCCTTCTGAAAGGCCGTGGCCCCCATGGCTGCAGCACTCATCATATGGGCCCGTGCCTCAAGGTCCGTACCGTCTGCATAGGCACGCGGCAGATTGTTGATGACAAGGCGCATGCCTTCCAGTGCAATACCCTGACTCATCGGATGGTAATGTGGCGAGGAGTACGCCTCAACACAATGAGCAAAGGCGTCAAGACCGGTGCCAGCCGTAATGAACTTGGGCATGCCAACGGTCAATTCCGGATCACAAATCACAACCGAGGGTAAAACTTTCGGGTGGAAGATGATTTTTTTGACGTGGGTTTGTGAATTCGTGATGATGCTCGCACGGCCAACTTCAGAACCCGTACCCGCAGTGGTTGGTACCGCTATGATAGGCGCAATTACATCGGCCTCCGCACGTGTCCACCAATCGCCCACATCTTCAAAATCCCAGATCGGACGCGTTTGATTGGCGTGGAATGCCACCATCTTACCGAGATCGAGACCGGACCCGCCGCCAAATGCAATGACCCCATCATGGCCACCCTCTTTGTAGGCGTCTACACCCGCCGCCAGATTCAACTCTGATGGGTTCGGATCCACATCAGAAAACAAACCGCGACCAAGACCTTCTGCTTCCAGGATATCGAGCGCGCGTTCCGTGATCGGCAGATTGGCCAAACCTTTATCCGTCACCAATAGCGGGCGTTTTATTCCGAGATCCTTGCAGGCACCCGCCAACTCAGAAATGCGCCCAACGCCAAATTTGATCGCGGTCGGGTAAGACCAGTTTCCCGTGATGCTCATTCTCTCACCTATTCAAGTCAAAGGGTGCATGCACCCAACATGTGATGTCTGCGTTGCCACAGAGATTATTTGGTCACCTTTTTCAGGTGATAGCTCTTTGGTCGGGTTAAGTTGTGATAACCAATGACCGACAATCCGCCGCCACGTCCGGTGTTTTTACAACCCGTCCAGCAAAGCCCGGGATCAAGATAATCTGCCCGGTTCAAGAATACCGTGCCTGTCTCGATCCGATCACCTATGTGGGCAGCCCGGTCGACGTCCTGCGTCCAAAGACTTGCTGTCAGCCCAAATTCGCTGTCATTCATCAAAGCAACGGCTTCATCGTCTGAAGACACTTTCATGATGCCAACAACTGGGCCAAAACTCTCGTCACGCATGACGCGCATATCATGATTGACGTTTGTCAAAATCTGCGGCGTCAGATACGCGCCACCATCGTCTTCGGCAAACAGATCGATATGCGCGACAGCTCCATCTGCCAGAGCCTCTGATATCTGCGCCCGGACTTCTGCAGCAAACCGCAAATTGGCCATTGGCCCGATCGTCGTCTCAGCATCTAAAGGATTGCCAAGCTTGTATCCCTTTACAATCTCGACGGCCTTCTCAACAAATTGATCATAGAGACTTTCATGCACATAGATACGTTCGATGCCGCAACAGCATTGGCCCGAGTTGAACATCGCGCCATCGATCAGGGTATCAACCGCAGCGTCCAGATCGGCATCCTCCATCACATAGCCCGGATCTTTTCCTCCAAGCTCGGTCCCGACCCCAGTAAAGGTTCCTGCGGCAGCTCTCTCCATGGCGATACCACCACCGACAGAACCTGTGAAGTTTACAAAATCAAACGCATTGCCTGCGATCAGATCATTGGTCACATCATGGGTCAGGAAAACATTCTGGAATACGTCTTCCGGCACGCCCGCAGAATGAAATGCTTGCGCCATACGTTCCCCGACAATCAGTGTCTGAGTTGCGTGTTTCAGCAAAACTGCATTGCCCGCAATCAGTGCCGGAGCCACCGTGTTGATCGCGGTCATGAACGGATAATTCCAAGGGGCTACAACAAAAACCACACCGTGCGGAACACGCTTTATATAGCGTTTGAAGGTCGCATCCTCGCCCACTTCGATATCAGCAAGGCTTTCCGGGGCAATAGATGCCATGTGGCTGGCGCGCTCATTGAAGCCACCAAACTCGCCACCATAGCGCACCGGGCGGCCCATCATTTTTGCGATTTCAGGAACGATTTCATCATTCATTGCCCCGACTGCGGCAACCCCTGCCATAACCAAATCGATCCGCTCTTGTAGCGGGCGCGAAGCCCAAACTGCCTGTGCGCCTCGGGCTCGCTCTGCCGCAGCAAAGGCCTCATCCCGCGACAGAGCCACACGTTCTGCAAATACCGACCCGTCAATCGGTGAGATACATTTCAAAACCTGATCCATGCCAGTTCTCCAGATACAGGGATTCCACCCCGTCTATTCAAAGAAAGTCCCATAAACCCAACGAGCGATGTTCCGAGGGCAATACGGAGCTATGCCCGCTCAAATCCGCGCGCGATCTCGTAGTCAGTCACAACACGTTCAAATTCTTCGATCTCCACCTCAGCAGCGCGCACATAGTGGTCGATGGCTTCGTCGCCCAAAGCCGCGCGAAGCATCGTAGATGCGTGTAACGCGTCACGCGCTTCGCGAAGATTACCCGGAATCATCCCGGATTCTCCCTGATATACGTCACCTTTGGTTGGAGCTTGAAGCTCTAGACCCTGTTCAATACCTGCAATACCTGCGGCAAGCATGCCTGCCATGGCAAGATAGGGGTTCATATCAGAGCCGGGGATCCGGCACTCAATACGAATAGCTTTTGTACCATCGCCACAAAGTCGGTATCCGGCAGTACGATTATCCACCGACCAAATGATGCGGGTCGGTGCAAAAGTACCCTTCATGAACCGTTTGTAGCTATTGATGTAGGGCGCCATGAAGTAGGTGTAATCGGGTGCATACTTCAACAAACCGGCGGTATAGGCCTTCATTACCTCAGACATGCCCAAGCTGTCGCTTGGATCATAGAATGCATTTGAACCTTCTTTCCAAAGCGATTGATGAACGTGAGACGAACTGCCTACCTTGTCATGGTGCCATTTTGGTAGAAATGTCGCTGCATGGCCTTGCTGCCACGCGATTTCTTTGACGGCGTGTTTTGCGATTGTGTGATAAGCCGCCGTGTCCAATGCTGAGGCATACTTGATATTCAGCTCTTCCTGACCGGTCTCTGCTTCACCTTTCGAATTTTCCACCGGAATCCCAGCATTCCACAGATGATTGCGGATCGGGCGCATCACGTGTTCTTCCTTGGTGGTTTGGAATATGTGATAATCTTCGTTGTAACCCGATATCGGCTCCAGATCCCGAAACCCGCTTTTGCGGATTTCATCAAAGTTCTTTTCGAAGAGGAAAAACTCGAGTTCGGTCGCCATCTTCGCATCATATCCAAGCGCATTCAGGCGTTTTACCTGTGATTTAAGCATCGCGCGTGGGGAATGAGGGATCTCCTCATGTGTGTGGTGATCAAGAATGTCACACAGCACGAGTGCCGTACCTTCCAGCCACGGTACCGGCCGTAGCGTGGTCAGATCAGGTTTCATAACATAGTCGCCATAGCCCCGCTCCCAGGAAGTCGAAGCGTAGCCATCCGGCGTTCCCATCTCCAGATCAGTTGCCAGCAGGTAATTGCAACAGTGCGTTTCCTCATAAGCACCCGCAACAAAATGCGCCGCGTGGAAACGTTTCCCCATCAAACGTCCCTGCATATCTGCAAAACAGACCAAAACAGTATCGATTGCGCCGTCTTGCACCTTCGCTTGAAGGTCCTCAAAAGTCATCGTTCCGCCCATGACAACTCCTCCAAATGAGCGATTTCCTTTATGGCAGGTTGAAGAAGCGTCAATAGCTCTTCCGTGATCTCCGCCACATCCTCCGGAGAGCGCATCAGATCATTGCGCACTTCGATCATGACATTCGCCAATCCACGGGACTGGGCGTGCAACCTGAGCGAATGTGTAACCCCATCGCCGGGTCCGTAAGGTTCATTCCGTTCTACCCGACGATGCGAAAGTAGAGTTTTCCGCGCCAGCATCGCGTCGGCCAAGCGACTGTCTTCATCATGCAACAGCCCGAATTCGACCGCACGCTTTACGCCGTAATATATCGGCGTAAAACTGTGTATCGTCACAACCACCGGATCGTTGTTGCGGGCTTCCAGAACGCCTGACACGGCCGCACAGAATGGTTCATAGACAGACTGTATTCTTGCATCGCGCTGTGACTGGTCCAGATTCTGATTTCCCGGAACCTCAATCAGCTCGGACCTTTCCGGTATCGCACTTGGCGCATCCGGTGGACGGTTACAGTCGTAAACCAACCGCGAAACCCGCAATAGTATGGCGGGCGCATCCAGGGCGACACTCAAGGCCAATGTAACTTCACGTGCACCAGGATCCCAAACCGCGTGGCTCAACCTGTCTTTTTCGGCAAGGCCCAACCCGTCATAAGCTTCGGGTATTGTGGAACTTGCATGCTCGCACAACAACACGACACGACCCTTGCCATTCGGATTCAATATCTCAACCGGGTCGATCATGCACCTGCCACCTCCCTGTGCAGATTTGCACCAAGGCTGAACTTTGTGCCACGACGCACCATATGAACGACAAAAACCATCAGCATCGCCACGCGCACAAATTCGAATAGAAATCTGCCATTTACCATCTAGCGTCCCTGGGTCATGGCCAATAGCTCGGCATGCAATGCAGGCGTCGCGGCTGATATCACACGACCATCCGAATTCAGATTAAGCGGATTACCATTCCAATCAGTAATCACACCACCGGCAGCTTCGATGACAGCCGCAACCGGAAGAAAATCGTAAGGTTGCAGATCATAGTCAATAACCGCATCAACGTGCCCCATCGCAACCAGGGCATGGGGATAGCAATCGTAGGCGAACCTTCGGGTTTGCCCGGAATGCATCAAATCTCCGAACAAATCAGGGTGATCACGGTAAATCTTATCTCCTTCATTCACGAAGAATACTGCGTGGCTCAAACTCTCTGTTTCACTGACTGAAACCGACTGGCCATTTAGCATGGCCCCTTGCCCTTTGATACCAAGCAGACATTCATTCAGTGCGGGCATTCCAATCACGCCAAGCAAAGGTTCACCCTTAACAAGCAAACCCAACAAGAAGCCAAACAATGGATGGCCTGACAGAAACGAACGGGTGCCGTCAATCGGATCGATGATCCAGACATTATCACGATTCAACCCCTCGGCACCCTGTTCTTCACCAAATATTCCATCTTCTGGAAAGTGCTCAGCCAGGTAGGCACGCACGATGGTTTCGACGCCTTTATCTGCCTGAGTCACAGGGCTTTCATCGGTTTTGAATTCAACGCCCAAGCGGCCACGAAAATAACCCCGAGCTGCGTCAGCGGCCAAAGCTGCAATCTGCGTCGCATGCTCTGCATGTGATTTCCCGTCCGTAGTCGATCTAACCATTTCTGATGGGCTCAACATTCAATACGATCCATCTGCAATTACTGCTTTGATACCCCAGGCATCCAGTGATTGCGCGAGTGCCTTACCAGGCGCTTTATCGGTCACAATATGACTAATCTGGCGCGGGGCGGGTCCTACGAAGGGCGCAGATTCGCTGAGTTTGCCGTGGTCGAATGCAATCAGAATCTGGTCGGCACATTCCGCCACGATCTGCGCAAGCTCTGCCTCTGCATTGCTGTGATACAAAAAGCCTCGGCGTGGTGAAACGGCATCCGTACTGAGGATCGCCATGTCATATACCAGTCGCTGGGCCTGTCTGTGGGTTACGTGACCAAAGGCACCACGCTCATTGGCCTGCATTTCTCCGCCAAGAATATGCACCCGGTTACCATTCACGTTGACCAGTGTCTGGGCCACTCCAATCGAATTGGTAGCGATTGTAAGGTTTTGATGCCGTCGCAGTTCTTCCGCGACAAATGCAGTGGTCGATCCAACATCAAGAAAAAGGGTCATGCCGTCAGAGACTCGCGTACTAACGACATTGGCAATCAGCCGCTTTTCTGTCGGGCGCTGAGTAATGCGCCGAAAAAAGCTGGGGTCGTTCTGTGTGCCCACCAAATAAGCACCACCACGCACGCGGGCCACCATTGCGGTTTTGGAAAGGGACTTGATTGTTCTCCGTACTGTTTCCTCGGAAACGTCGAGCGCTTTCGCCAGATCTGTGTTCCGCGCAGAGCCACCCAGGCGCCTTAGCGCTTCAAGAAGCTCAATTTCTCGGTGCGTCTGCGACATCCGCTTTCCACAATATCCCTCACATTTTCCACGTTATCCCACATGTTTTTGCAAATGCAACAATTCTTGCGTCCATATGTTGATTTTTGATGTTTAATGTGGATTTTGGCGGGGCGTGCAGCGCATTCTTTGCTCGGCACAAGCAAGTTAGAATCACAACAGCTAGATTCCTGACATCAACTAAGCCGTCGGTCAATTCATCTGGAGCGTCAAACGATGCACGACAAAAGAAACGTCCTTTTTATTATCACCGACCAGATGCGGGCCGATTGTGTGTTTGGTGCGCTGGCGAACCACGTTGATCTACCCCATTTGCGGGCACTGATGAAAGACAGCGTCACCTTCACCCGTCATTTCTCGGTTACAAATCCATGCGGGCCATCGCGAGCATCGCTGCTGACGGGGCAATATGCGATGAACCACCGCTCAGTTCGAAACGGCACGCCTCTTCGCCACGACACGCCTTCGATCGCATCAGAGATGCGCAAGGCAGGCTACCTTCCTATGCTTTTTGGATATACCGACACCTCGCAGGACCCGCGCGTATTTGACGCCAATGATCCGGCTCTGCGTTCTTACGAGTTTCACCTGCCAGGTTTTCAGGAAATGCTGGAAATGCGCATGGAGATGTCTTTTCCCTGGCGATCACACCTTAAGAACAAAGGATATGTTTTCGACGACTATTTTGATGTTTTTAAACCCGTCTCGCCAACCGGGTACGCCCCGAAACTGAATGATCCTGCGCTCTATGCTGCAGAAGACAGTGACACAGCATTTCTGACTGACCGGTTTCTGGAAACCATGCCAGCTTATGCAGATCAGGACAAAGGATGGTTCGCCCATCTTACTTATCTGCGACCACATCCGCCGCTGGTCGCACCAACCCCTTACAACCAAATGTATGATCCGGCCAAACTGCCGAATCCAACGCGCCATGCTTCAGCACAAGCAGAAGAAGCGCTCCATCCGTTCTTCGCACCTGCCAGGGAAAACAATACTGTCGCAGGATTTGTTGAAGGTTTCCCCGAACTCGAGCCAACTGACGAGGTCGTCGCGACCCTTCGGTCTATCTATCTGGGCCTCGCAACCGAAGTTGATCACCACATCGGTCGAGTCGTGCAGTTTCTGAAAGACAGCGACCAATACGACAACACATTGTTGGTAGTCACAGCCGATCATGGCGAGATGTTGGGTGACCATCATAGTTGGGGTAAGATGTCGGTCTATGACGCGGCATACCATACACCCCTGATTGTCAGGATGCCGGGCGGTGTCGAAGGCGCACAGATCTCGAAGCCAACGGAGAGCATCGATATTGTCCCAACGATCCTCGATTGGGTTGGGCAACCAGCTCATGACGCAATGAATGGTATGACTTTGATGCCGCTCCTTGAGGGGAACCAACCCGAGAAATGGCGCAAATATTCTTTCTCTGAGCTCGATTTTGCGGACCCAATCGCGCCAACCCTTTGGCAGAAGACGCTTGGCACGGACATCTCGGACAGCTGTCTTGGAATTCTGCGCGACGATCGGTTCACGCTTGTCCAATTCGGAGCCGACCTACCACCCCTGCTTTTTGACCACAAAGGCAAAGGCGAAATGGAAAACGTCGCAGAAC
Source organism: Ruegeria sp. AP7 (assembly GCF_056539905.1). Lineage (NCBI taxonomy): Bacteria > Pseudomonadati > Pseudomonadota > Alphaproteobacteria > Rhodobacterales > Roseobacteraceae > Ruegeria > Ruegeria sp. AP7. The sequence goes on from NZ_JBQFVT010000012.1 coordinate 63,516, forward strand.
GACCAGAGTTTTTGCAGGTCCTCACCCAAATGACGCAGGAGATGTTACGGCATCGCATGCGTCACATGGACAAAACCTTGTCCAATTGGATGATTACTTCGGACGGGCCCCTCCATCCTTCGCAGCTGGCATCACAAGTGGAAAAGAGTGGGAAAGCCTCTTAATTTTGCCGCGTGGTGCTCAAATGGTAGTAGAGTCAGCAATCTGGCGTGAATTCTTCCATTAGATCAGTCATGGTTTACGGGAATTGCGGCCTCAATGCTGATCTTGCTCAGACCTGGCGCAACAAAAATCATTCTGGAACAACATGAATGCAGAGCTTTCCCCAAGGTTTCTGCTCACTCTGCCCTTTGACGGTACTGTCTTTGATCTCAGCGATTTTTGCGGTCAAAAGAGTTTCAATGGAGCCGATCTATCAGAATAGCTTGCGGGCAAACCAAACCATACAAACTCCAATTGTAAATTTTCAATCTATTGCGCTAACCTAACTGCATGAGCCCGCTCCATCCGGCCAAGCCAACTAGCATTTTTCTCATAATGACGTTCTTGAACGTCTTGTTTTTTGCGACGCAGGTATATGCCCAAGAGCGTGTGGCATTATTAATCGGCAATTCAAACTATGAAGCCCCAGAAATGTCATTGCGCAATCCCGCAAATGACGTCGCAGCCTTGAGCGATGCATTGGAGGAGCTTGGATTTGCCGTCATCCAAGCCACGGATCAGAACGCAAGGGCCATGCAAAGGGCGGTAGAGCAATTCGGCGTCGCAGCGAAGGGTGCTGAGATGGCGGTCTTCTTCTACGCCGGACACGGTGTTCAGATCGGAGGAGAAAACCATCTGATTGGCACAGATTTTGCAGGCAACGATCTATCGGCACTCAGGCAAAGCTCGATGACCCTAGATTTGGTGCGCGATGTGATGTCCAGGGCCGGACCAGATATCGGGATCTTGCTCTTGGACGCTTGTCGCAACAACCCGTTTACCGAAAGTGGGATGGTCGAAAATGGGTTGGTCAGAATTCGTGGCGGAGCCGGTTTGCTGATCGCTTATGCCACTGACCCCGGCAATGTGGCCTATGATGGATTGGAAGAAAACAGCGTTTTCACCTCGGGTCTTCTCGATCACATTGCGACACCCAATCTGGACGTTCGACTGATGTTGGGTCGCGTACGCCAACAGGTCGTTCTTGAGACAGATGGACGCCAAATTCCCTGGGTCGAAGAATCCGTACTGGATGAGTACAGCTTTGCACCGGTTCTGGCTGGCAATGCCCCTAAGGACGAATACACTATTGATCTGGAACATTGGCGGCGCATCGCCTCCAGTTCGGATGCACAGGATTTCGAGGGATACTTAGAGGCCCACCCGGAGGGATTGTTTGCTTCATTTGCGCGCGAAAGGATAGCCGCTCCCCTACCGGAACCAGCAGCTTCGCTGGCGCCGATCAACGCCTCGCTAACCGAAGCCGATCCCTACAAAATTGCCTCGGCATTGGTAGCTCTGGGGTATTTGAATGACCCCCGGACGCGCGATCTAGGCCCGGCATTGGACAATTATCGTAGCCAATTGCCAGAACGCGAAACTGCCTCGGCTGACCGCCTGCTTCAAGACGCGGCGCAAGTGTCGATTTTTCTGGCCACCACCACGCTGCAAAGACTACGCACCGATATTGTGGCGTTGCGCAGCCTGGAACGCACGCTTGGTATCGCCGAAGATGCATTGCGGCAAATCGAGGATATTGCCCGTACCGACGCAAATGCCTTGCCCATTTTGCAACAGGCGCGCAACGACATTTATGATATCTATCGATCGCGCGGAATCATCTTGCGCCGTCTGGACCAAAGCCGAAGCTACTACGAAGAAGTTCTAAATCGCGCTGTCATCTTCTTCCCTCCTGGCATCGATGCGTCAATAATAAGCAAAGCATCGGCACCGCGGGATCTGAACATCGCCGATGCGCGAATGACAAACGACGCAGCTCTTTTTTTGCGGCACGTTTCGCAGGCAGAAGATAGTAGAAAAGGAAGTTACCAATGGCTGACCGATCTCATCCCTCCCGAATAGGTGCTGCACTTGTTGCGGTATCTCTTGCCCTCTCGGCTTGCGGGGATAGCAGTCAGACCTCGGCCCCTGCGACTGGCTCCACGGGAGCAACACAGGCTGAGGCCGATCTAGCGAAACAGGCCGCGGCGATGCAGAAAACAATCCTGCAAGGTGCCATCGCAGGTGGTGTCACCGGTGGCGCGATCGGATTTGGCCTTGGCGGTAGTGACGATATTGGGACAGGTATTTCAGTTGGCCTCGGGGCGGGTGCCCTGGCCGGAACCTACGTCGCCTTCGTTCAGCGTAACTATGCTGGCCGCGAGGCACGTCTGAGGCAAATCAAAAAAGATCTGGATCGCAATGCCAGTGAAATGCAAACGACGCTGAACGTTATGAACCAGGTTCTTGCGGCGCAAAGAGCCGAACTTGATGCACTGAACGCCAGCGTAGCAGCGGGCACAGCCGATCAGGCGGAGGTCACAAAAGAGCTTGCCGAGGCTAATGGCAATCTTGCTCAGATGGAGCTTGCAATTGACGGAGCTACCAAACGTCAGGCTGAATTCAATGAGGCCCGGAACCTGACGATTAAACGCGGTCAGACCGCCTCACCGATTGACGGAGATTTAGCCGCCCTATCGAACCAGATCACGCAAATGCGCGGGATCGCAAACGATCTGGCATCTTCGCTATGACGAAAGGCACAGCAACTCGTTTCGCCGCCCTGCCCTGCCTATTGCTGGCCGGATGTCAGACCACGACCGATCCGGCGGACGGCGGTTTCTTTGCCGGAGTCTCAGGTATCACAACCGGAGCCTATGATGATCGCATCGCTGCTGCCGAGGGGGATGTGGCCACCGCAGAGGCGCGCAACGAAGCCCTCGCCGCGCAAATCCGGAATTCTGAATCCGAATTGGCACAGTTGAAGTTGAATATTCTTCAACAGCGCGATGCAATCGGAGGGGGCGACGCCGCAACGGCTGCCCGCATCGACCGTGTGCTGAATGACGCACCTACCGGTGCAACCCCGGATGCTAAACTGGCAGCATTACAAAAGAGCATCGCTGAAGCCCGCGCCCTGAGTGCCGATCTTGCCAAACTGTCGGGTTGATCCGCCTCAGCGCATTAACCCTGGCACCCACCAAGAGCCCAGCGGCGGAGATTGACCTTTAGGCCACCTCCATAGGGGTGTTGTTTGGTAACATTCCCGGCCTCGGGGCGATTCACGTAGGTCTGTGCCTGATCGCAAAGGGCTTCGGGAGTCCATTGATGGCAATTGGAGCAGTTCTGGTCTTTCCACAACTCGTCCGGCAACCCCTCGATTGGCGGAAATTGTGGCGTGCCCAACACCAGTTGATTGATGGTCTGCCCGCGTACATACGCGTTTCCAAAATCAAGCAGAGAGTCCAGTGTAACCAGCACATCTGCTGACGCATCAATCCCGCCTTGGGGCTCTGACACGTCGGAATCGGGCGCAGTCTTACGTGTCACGGATTCCTGTCCAAACCTCAGGGCCGCCAGACGGTCCTCCGCTTTGTTCGAAAACACACCTTCGGGAAAGCTCTGCAAATACACTTCGTAGGCGTGAACGGTATCGTCGGCCAGAGCGAGCTCATACATCAGGCGTTCTGTCTCATTAGCCTCGGCAACTTCCTCCTGCTGCTCTGGCGCATTCGCTCCGAGCAGCGGGGATGTCCCAAAGGACTCTGCCATAACCGTCTGCAATAGACTGCTAGCCTCTTCGGCACGCGAACTATTGGGATACGCCCGCATGAAGAGCATGATCTGAACAGGGTCGCGTGTGGTAATCGCTTCCTGCCACAGGTCATCTTCACTTTGATTATTGGCGATTTGCGTTTGGATTTGCGGTGAGAATGCAAAATCCTGTGTCAAAGACGATGTATCCCAAGGGGTTTGCAGGCCGCGCGTTTCTTGCAGTACGTCAACGCGAACTTTTTTGAACAACTGTTCGATGGCCATGCCCGGTGTTTCGATATGTTCTGCCAGACTGAGTGTGAACGGGCTGTTGCCTTTTTCGCCGTCCAGTGCAACCCCACCGGGATCGGTGGCATAGGCAAGAAAAGTGCCCGTCGGGGCCTTCATCTCGGCCAGGCCATTGTCATCCATGTTCGAAAGACTTTCGAATGGATTGTTCCGACAAGCGTCAAGAATGACAATATTGGTCTTGTTATGTGCTGATGCCATCTGATGCAGGACAGAACGCGCTTCCACTGCCATCAGATCCAGATCGGCCGGATCACTGAGTGAGATATCGACCGGTAGCAGGTAATTCGAACCAAAGGACTGTACGCCATGTCCGGCATAGTAAAAGAGCCCGACCGCATCTTCACCACTTTGACGCAGGTCGCGGCCAAACTGGGAAATCGCCCTTTTCATCTCAATCTGATTACTGTCCGTCAGATTTCGGACATCAAAGCCAAGGTCAGTGAGCTTTTCCGAAATCAGCTTTGCGTCATTGACCGGATTGTCCAACGGCGAGACTGAACCATAGGCAGAATTCCCAATCACAAGCGCAATACGCGTCTCAGCCCCTGCCTGAGCGGCCCATGATATCGATATCATCGCAATCAGAACGTAATAAATGCGAAACACGCCAGATCCTTTGCCACCATCATCCTAGCATATCCGTGACGCCGAGACATCAAGCCAGCTAGAATTTGGTTATATGTGTCTTTTGGCTTTATTATGGCCACGGACTGACATATTCCGATTTGAGTATCAAGCATAGGAAGAGGTTCACACATGCTACGCTCAACCTTGATGCGAGTTCTTATTGCCATCGCGCTCTTGGTACTTTCGAATGCCGCATCGGCACAGAGCGCTGATCCATTTGAGCATGGCTGGACGCTTGATGCCGAAACCTCCGAATTGCAGTTTTTGTCCGTTAAGAAAAACTCAGTGGCTGAAAACAGTGGATTTGCAACACTCACAGGTGTGATCAACCCGGATGGTGCCGCAGAGATCAGAGTTCTGATGGACAGCGTCGACACCAACATTGATCTGCGCAATGTGCGTATGCGATTTCTGTTTTTTGAGACCTTCAATTACCCTGAGGCTGTCATCACAGCGCAGCTACCACCCGAAAAGTTGGTTGACCTGCATCAGGCACGTCACAAAATCATTGACCTGCCCTATACCTTGTCGCTGCACGGCGTAACAAAGGACGGTGTCGCGCAGGTTGCCATCACATTGGTCGACAATGACCGTGTCGCTGTGGCAAATACTACACCGATTGCAATCGCGCTGCCCGATTTCGACCTCGAAGAAGGGCGGAGCAAACTGCAGGAGGCTGCGGGCGTTGACATCCTGCCCTTCGGTTTCGTCAGCTTTGGCTTCGTGTTCGACCGGGCGCAAGCGGGCACCCCTCCGCAACTTGTCGCGGCATCGACGACCCCCGGGGCCGCAGCGCTTGAAACCAAAGGCAATCTTGACCGCGAAGCCTGTGAAGGCCGCATGGAGATTCTTTCGCGTACAGGCAACATCTACTTCAATTCGGGCAGCGCCCGCTTGTCAGATGCGTCCATCCCGCTGCTGACCAACCTGCACAATATCGTTGATCGCTGCCCTGAACTGACGATCGAGATCGGAGGCCATACAGACAGTGACGGCTCGGATTCAGCAAATCGGGTGCTCAGCGAACGTCGCGCGCAGGCCGTCAACACCTATCTGGTCAATCAGGGTATCGCACCCGAACGTCTTGTAACCGTCGGTTATGGTGAAAGCCGTCCCGTGACTTCAAACGACACGGCCGAAGGCAAACGGCGCAATCGTCGGATCGAATTTGTGCCGGTGAATTAACCAAAATTGAAGAACAAGGGCTCAATCCCCGGCCAAAATAATCGGTTTGAAACCGCCGCTGCGCCATTGTTGCAGGGCTGAAATGAAATTCGGTCCTGGCACACCGTCGATGGTACTGGAGTAGTAGCCGGCTTTTTGCAGCAGTTTTTGCACTTCCATCAAAGTGTCCCGTGTCCACTGATCCGAGGCCAGTGACAACTGGTTCACAATCGTGCCGTTATCTTCTGCCGCACCCCGCAGCAACATGCGGGCTGCTTCGACGGGGTCTTGTGCAACGCCACGCCCCTCATCCAACAAGATCGCCGCCGCCAGATACCCCTGATATTCACCATCGCGCGCGGCTTTCTCAAAGTAGTTCAGCGCCTCTGTTGGCTCTCCGGAAACCCCATCCTGCGCCAGCACACCAAGGTTGAAGGTTGCTTTAGCTGATCCACCTTCGGCGGCTTGCTGCAATAGCGCGATCGCGCGCGCCTCGTCCTTCGGCACGATATTCCCTTCGAATAGTGTCACAGCCAGATTGATCATGGCGTCAAAACTGCCGCCTTCTGCCGCGCGTTCGTAGAGAGACAGCGCCATGTCTTGATCCTGTGGCACCCCTGTTCCGCTTTCATGCAGTTGCGCCAGCGAAACCATCGCCCGCAAGTCACCTGCCTCAGCCGCCTGCTTGTAAAGCGTAACGGCGCGATCCACATCCCCTGCAGCAATGGTTGCCCGCGCCAACAAGGCTACGTAGTGCGACAGATCAGGCGTCTGCGCAGTGGCAGCACTGCAGGCCTGTATAGCCGTCAATGCGTTTTCCTGAAGGCGGCTGAATGGCACCCCAGGGATGCTGGCCGTTCGGTCTCGGGGATGGGTCGCAAGACGTTCACATATACCGCCCGGGGTACTGTCTTCGGGGCGCGGAATTGATGAAATTAAGCGCTGCGCCTGACCGGCATGAGCACCGTTGGGGTATTGCTCCAGATAGAATTCGAGCAGCGGGCGCATGCGGCTGCGCTGTGCAAGTTTCCAAAGACGCTCGGCTTGCTCGTCTTCCTCTTCGACGGTCACCGCGCGGGTCAGCGTTTGCGCCTGCCCTGCCCGGTCCAGAAATGCCACAACTTCGTTCACATGTGCGCCTTGCGGGTAGCGATCTATGTAAAGCTGCATGAGCGAGGCATCCTGCGCATTAGCCGCAACCTGCCACAGCAACGTCTCTTCCGAGGCAGTAACGGGGCTGTTGTCAAAACGGAACTGCCGCGTCAAAGACGAGTTGTCCCAAGGAATTTGACGTCCCCCCGTTGAAGCCAGAACATCCTTTCGGACCGAAATCATCAAATCCGAGATGTCCTGTCCGGGCGTGTAGATATGGCTCAGCAACGCTTCGGTGAAAAAACTGTTTCGACCAGTGCCGTCATAGGCCACGTTGTCAGGTTGGGTCGCGTAAGCAAACATGAAATCCGCGGCGCTGCCAACACGTGCCAGCCCGTCACCGCCAACCTCAATTCCGGTGCCTTCAAAAGGATTGTCTCGACAGGCATCAAGAAAAACCAGTCGAATGCCGTCTGACCGTTCCATTCGGTTAACGAATTCGTCCATCTGAATCGTCTGTTCCGGAATGTCATCCGGTTCCGTGATCTGAGCATCAACTGGGACCAGATAATTGCGCCCGCCCACTTGAAACCCATGGCCTGCATAAAAAAGCAGCGACACATCGGAATCCGCCGCAGTTGCACCGTAAGATTCTGCGAGTGACAGCATTTCATCATGCGTCAGATCGGTGCCCAGAAACACCTCAAACCCGAGCCCTTCAAGCGCGATGGCCAGATCGGACGCATCGTTGATCGGGTTGTCCAACGGGCTCACCGACAGGTAGTCCGAGTTGCCGATGACTAGCGCAACACGTTTGTCAGCCAGTGCCATTGAAGCACCGAACATCAACAGTAGAAGCGCCGCGAGGCAACGTTTCAGGTACACTGGCTAAGTTCTCCGACGTCTTAGAGACCGATGGCGCGCGTCAGTCCGATTTCCGCCTGACCAACAGCCGCCACTATCGTTTCTACCTGCTGGTTCTGGATGATGGCAAGTTCGGGATCGCTTGCTCTTATCAACGTGATAGCTTTTCGGATCTCCCTCTGAGCCTGACGAATTTGACGCCGTGCCTGCTGGACAGCTTCGCGTCGAATCGCGTTGCGTTCTTCTGCGGTCGTGGCAAGCGACAGACGGCGGCTGGCTTCTTCGCCAGTTTTGCGGATACCGGCACTGGCACCGCGAATGATATCCCCAACGGAATCCAGACCCGGTGGTAGGCCTTTAACGATCCCATCTAGATCGGCAGCATACTCATCCATCGCTTGGGCCAGACAGGCAAGATATTCGCTAACGCTTTCACCACTACTGGCACAGGATGCAATCTCTTCGTCAAATTCCTGCGACACATTTTCGACCGTCCCTAGCGCGGCTTCTGCCTCGGCGACAGTTGTAACGGCTGTGCCTCCGCCACCTCCGCCGGTGATTGTAGTGTCGACGGTCGGCGTAACCTCAATTGTAGGCGTCGGAGGAACTGTAATAATCGTGCCGTTTGTAATGACGGCCGCCCCCGGCAAAGCGGCAATCGTAAAGACCTGCCCGCCGCTGCTGGTCACTGAACTTCTGCCCAATGTAAAAGTCGTCGCCCCGGGCGAAGTGCTGGCGAAATTCAACGGACTGAAAACGCTGGAAGTATTCAGCGTATCGGATGCCGGACCAAACCGATAAAGCGATGGCCCACCATAGACCGTACCCGTCGTGGAGGCGCTAGATGTCTCGCCGGCCGGGACGGCAACATCGTCAGGTATGGCGAAGAGCACGGGCGAAGTTGTGTAATTTGCAGGGTTTGTGCTGCCGGTACCCGGTGCCCATACGCTGGTGAAATTCCATCCCCGAGAAGAGGCGCGGCGGTAAAAGCTCTCGGTGTCCTGCAGCTGCGATGTGCTCAGTGCAGTGCCACCGTCACTGGTGCTAACCCCCGTAGATTGGCTATCCCAGAATGAAGCTGTGACCGAGGCTGAGGGATCGTTAAAGACGACCAGACCGCCGAAGGTTGTCGACGCCAACCCGCCAGAGGTTATGTCGCCAGTCGCAAATGTGCGTTCGATCGTACCGACAGTTCCAAAATCAGGGTCTGTTTCGTTGTCGACCACAAGGCCACCGATGGTTACGGTATCATCAATATTGACGGCCGTAATGTCTGATGTGGAGTATGAATCTCGGATAATACCCCTGTTAAACGTCACCAAACCCGCGCCAATAGCGTCTCCACCACCCGTTTGACTGGACAAAATGACGGGGCCGGAACTGTTAGACCTTTCGATAGTCCCGACATTGTCACCGACTAGTCCTGCCGCGGATAAGAATGTACTGGACGCGTCGATAGGAAAGATGGATTCGACTCTAGCTGTACTAAAACTGTCTTCGATTGTACCGATGTTCGAAACAACCAAACCTGCCGCTACAGATCCGCCACCCGCGCCTTCGGCAGTAACCGATCCATCGACTGAGACTCCGCTTATCAAACCGTCGTTGAACACAGCCAAAACAGCCGCGGTTTCGCCATCTATATCTGCATCGGTTACGGACAAGTTGGAAACTGATCCCGATGTTTCGATTATTCCGAACATGGCAGTGCTACCGCCCCGATCAATGTTCAACCCATCAATCGCAAACCGATTTCCGTCCAGTGACCCCGAGAAAGTATCGATTGGGTCAAACCCTCCGGACCAGCCGGATGTGACAGACGCATCGATGTTATTCACCAATTCAAAGCTGTCAGCATCCAGCCCCGTGCTATCTATTCCTTGCAGGCCATATACATCCGTCAACCGATAGGGGCTGGCGGCAGTTCCGCTACCACCCAACGCCCTCAGGAATGTGGCCCCGTCCGTGATCGAAAAATCGCCCGCCGAAAAGGACGGGATCGCACCGCCGTTCTGATCCCATGAGCCGCTTTCCAGAGTGAACGACGCAACATCGATTGCACCGCCAGAGCCGGTTTCAACGTCACCAACCGCATCGATCGTTAATCCGCCATCAGGCGCTGTAATAGCGGCGTTGATATCAATATCGTTGTCCGCACGTAGGGTAAGGTTGGAAGAGCTAGCCCAGACAACAGCCTCTTCGACAGTGATGTCCCCCGCTTGGCCGTCAGGTCCACCCAAATCCACTGGCGGGCCGCTGCCGGGGATAAGCTCTCCGGTTCCGGCAGTGGTGATGATAACATCACCAAGGTCGAGGTTGGCAACGATCGTCGCCGGGTCGACTGTTCCGAGAGCGCCGCTCGAATTGATAAAAATATTAGACGGGTCAAGCAGCAACGTCCCATGAGAACCGCTGGGCGCGCGCGTATCGGTCAGTCCTCGGTAGCTGAGCTCGATTTTACCAGAAACCTCGACAAATCCGCCATCACCCGCCTGTTCGCCCCCGCGGGCTGAGTTGAAGCCTGAGAAGATCGTAGAATAGTCAGACCAAACGATGATGCGTCCGCCATTGCCCTCCTCACCACCATCGGCGGTTAGGGTAGAGCTTGCGTCCACATTGGTTGTCTGTGCTGTCTGCAGCGTGCCGCCACCCTGATAGTCTCCGCCCACTAAGATTGTGCCGCCATCACCACCACCAGCCCCATCAGCGCTCAGCGTGGCACCGGCTAATGCAATCGCTTCGCCCGTGATCGTGATTGTTCCACCATCTTGCGCACGAACCCTTGGGCGCAACGAGGTTTCAACAATCGTCTCGCGAGCCGAAGTGTCGATTGTTCCGCTGATACGAACCGCTCCACCGCTACCACCTAAAACAACTGCGCCGGAAACGCCTCCGACATATTTCGCCTCAATCACTCCAGACATGTTGATCACCTGCCGCGCGGCATCGCGCGCGCTGGCTGCTTTCAGATGAACCAGACCACCCTCGGCCTCGATCCGCCCCGAATTGGTGACCAAGGCCTCCATCGTGGCATCATCGCTATCCGATGGAACCGCTACCTGCAAAAACCCATCGCCCGAGACGTCAAGGGTTACCTGTTCACCAGCACCCAAACCGACCTTGCCCAATGGCACCCTGATCAAGCCCGAGTTAGATACCTTGCCGCCGATCAGCGCCGCATAGCCACCGGGAACGATGGAGATCGTTCCGGCATTCTCAACCGAAGCTGAATTTCCGTTACCTTCGAAACGATATCTCCCGTTCAGGAAATCATCATCCGAGATAGCGAGGGTCGAGGCTACAAATCCGCCTGTATTTACATGACCGTTCGGCCCGATGAAAATGCCATTGGGGTTGACTAGAAACACCTGCCCGTTCGCATTCAGCTGCCCGTGGATTTGGCTAGTGGTATCACCCATCACCCGGTTCAGGATGGCGCTCTGCTGTCTGGGCTGATGAATGTTAACCGTCGAACCGGAACCGACCGAAAATCCGTCCCAGTTCACAATAGCGGTGTCTGAACTTTGAGTTATGTCCAGTTGTGTGCTGCTGGGCTGCGAAATTGTCGCACTGCCTGAGGCCACGGAACCACCTGTCGGCAAGGACTGCGCCATCGCAGTCGTGCCCCAAAGCAATGCCGTGGCTGAAACTATCGCAGTCCGAAGTATCTTGTCGGTGCGCTCAGAATCTCCGGCTCGCAACGATACTGAAGCGGTTTCCGTCAGCTCCCAGGTCATCGCGTTCACCTCTCCCATACTCAACTCGTAACGAACCCGACTTATAGGTCGAGTTTTCAATGATAAACAAATCAGCGCCGATCCCATAGGAATAGGCCGTGGTGGTGCTTTGCTCAAATATCGTAGGCTGTTCTAAACCCAGTTCCCCATAAGCACCAAAGATATAGGGCTTCAACAGCAGCGGAACTCCGGCGAGTTCAATCTGTTGAGATCGTCCCACTTCGGACCGCACGACCCAACCATCATCACCACGTAGCGAGCCCGCGTCAAACGTTGACAGCTCGCTGGAGCTGGCGACGCTGAACTGCTCTGATGTAACCAGCGGATCGCCAAAACTAGATTGAATGCGGCCGCTTAGATTCAACGACCAATTGGCATTTATCGGGCGCTGATATTGACCGGCCAAAACGAGTTTGGTGAATTCGGCACTGGCACCCTGCCGAGACAAAGGTGCTTCATCAGGCCCGACCGATGTGCTGGCTCCAAATGCATCTAACCCACGAGACAGGATAGCACTGCCGCGCAAGAATGCCCCATTATCATAGTTTCGCGTAACATCTAATGTTGCGCGCAAGACGCTTGTATCGTCGTCGTATACCGGGACTGAATCTGATCCGATCAGCAAATCTTGAGAATCGCTGATACGGTCAAAGATCAGCTGCGATGTCAGATTTAGCTGCCTCGATCGAATCCAAGGATAATACAGCCTCAGAGACAACCTCTCGAATTCGCTTTCATTCGGAACAAGGTCTGTTTCGGGGCGCGCCTTACTGGATGTTACTTCTGCATTAAACGTCAGACCATCATAGCCAATCGGGAATACGGTACCTGCCGCGACTATTCGGTATTCAGGGTCGCTCGAGAAAAACCGCGTAGGGGACCCGCCCACATTGAAGTAGAAGGTCTCTCCAAGATCGAGAAAACCGTTCATCTCAAGCCCCAGGCTCAGGTTCACGGGACCAAGCTCATCCGATAATGTGTTGTCGAACCCAAATGAGCCGGTAATTTCTTTGAATTCTCCGTCCAGTGTTAGAATCGTTCCGCCACTGGCGTCCCCGGCTGATAGGGTCGATGCCAGCCGAACTCCAAATGTATCACCCGCTAGCAATAGTGCCCGTTCAATCTCTTGCAGCCTGATACCGCGTTTGCCGATCAGTGGTTCAGTGATCGCCACCACCCGGTCGCGAACTTGTTCGGGAACCTTCCGGGCATCGATACGCTCGACAAACCCATCAACCACAACAATGCGAAGGGTTCCACCGTCGCGCAGAGTCTGCTGCGGCAAAACCACACGACTTAGGACAAACCCGGCATTGGCGTACGCGCTTTCCAGACGGTTGGTCGCCGCAAAGATTTCAGACGCCGCGACGCGCTTGCCCGACAACCGCTCAACAAAGGCGGTATTTGCACTCTCCATCTGTGGCAGAGCACCTTCGATATCGACCCGCCCAACCGTCACGAATAACCGGTCCGCGCCCTCCGGGATCGGAGCACCCGGATCCCGAGCCACAGTCACTGGCCCAGTGCTTTGCTGATTTTGTGGCTGAAACGTCGAAGGCGCAATGTTGGACGCGCTTTGCGCCCAGGCGCTATCCGCAAGAATGTTCAAGCTGCCGGCGGCAAGTGAAAATATCACACTGATATTTTGGAGGCGCTGAAACTTCTTAGGCAGTAGCTTCGACATTGGTGACCTTTGGTGAAGGCGTGAAACAGTACTCAGAAAAACCCAGCGTATACGCCAAAGCAAGATTGTATTTACCATTTACGAAAACTCGTTGGATTTACTGTTCTGGGTATCACGTTTAGTGGCTTTGAAGTCCGTGTCCAACTTCACATAACGCGCAACGGATCGCGAAACTACAGCAGACCTTGCTCCAGCCACTCTTCTATCTTGTCTCGACTGACTTCGAAATGCATGGAATCCTCGCGCCCCCATGCAGCCCCCCAGACCCAGCCTTCCTGGCGGAAAAAATCGGCAAGGATAGTGAGGCCAAGTTGAGTTTTTCCATCGCCCAAAGTGTCCAGCACACCGTCGATGTTCAGATCAACAGCCAGTCCATAAGCATGCGCCGAGGCTGAGGATGTCGCTCCTCGAATTCGGCGGACACACAAAGACCCTGCCGTATTAATACGGGCAAATAAATCAGGATCGGTTCGTCGGATATTGTCGAATACAGTGCGCAGGGAATCGATTGCAGGTTTCAGCATCCGCACACGAACAGGCCCCACTTCTTCAAGGATCAGCAGACTTTCCAGACGCGGATTAGTCATTGACTGGCAACTGTCTGTTAAGTCCTCGCGCGGCAGACCAAACGTCTCTTTCAAGAATGTTGAATTTGCCAGCTGAAGTTGCTGGTTCACCTTTTTACGATTGGCAATCAGAACAACCTGAGCATAGGCATCGATGATGTCGTTTGGTGTGGTGCTGTCATAGCCAAAATCATCGGCACCGTCGGCACCTTGTTGCAACAAAGGTCCACCGCTTTGCGATCGGGAGATTTCCAGAGATAACTGCTCAATCTGATTGCGCATGTCTTCGACTTGCTGGCTCAGCATTTCAATCTCGATCCGAGCGCCTGAGTCGATTGCGGGCCCCTCAAAATCACTTTCAATAGGGACTATTATAGGGAAGACATACCAGATGATCGGGGCAAGGATTATCGCCACACCAAGGATTATCGCTGGAACGGTGCGCATCTGCTGTGTTTTCCTGTGTCTCACTGCCTTTGTGCATCAACCTAGAAGTCGACGGACAGGATGTCACGTCTTTGCCCGAAATTGTTAATCTCATATGTGACTTTCTTCATTGTCGCTGCTCAGAGGCAGGGGTACTCTTTGTCTCAAATATGGAAGGACTTCAGTAATGCCTGCATTTTCATCGACGAAAACTATCGGGGCTTCGGCTTTTGCATTTGTATGCGCGACACAATTTGCACTGGCGCAGTCAAATGAACTGACAGCCGACGAAATCACCGACGCATTCAACAAACAAAAAACACGCGGACTTGTGATCGTGCCCTCAAATTCCGGCACCGAAACTACACAAGACACCGCTGAAACCACTGTTGCTGCAGCGCCCGTCGAGTATCAGCCCGTCGCAACGGAAGATCAGGTCAACATTCAGGTTCGTTTCGATTTCGCCTCGGCCGCACTGCGGGACGATGAAAAACCGAAATTGGCCTCGCTCTGTCAGGCGATGAAGAACGTCGACGTGAATGTCTTTCAGATTATCGGACACACCGACAGCGCAGGATCTGCGGAGTACAATCAAAACTTGTCTCTGTTGCGCGCAAAAGAGGTCAAACGCTTTCTTGTCAACGATTGCGGCATCTCGGACCAACGCCTGGAAGTGCTCGGCGTCGGTGAAGCACAACCTCTGAATAAGGATAACCCGCGTGCTGATGAAAATCGCCGCGTTGAATTTCAGGCTCTCGGCTGATTTAGTCTCCTCTGATAACAACTAAATTCGAGGGCGGCATGACTGAATCCCGCACAGGTGACCTGTTTCAGCCGGGCGATCTGGTGAACAATACCTATCGGATCGAGGCGATCCTTGGGCGGGGTGGAACGTCAGACGTTTACCGGGCACGCTCCGAGATTTCGGGGCGCCTTGCCGCACTGAAGGTATTGAAGGCCGAATTTTCCAGTAACGACGATTATCTTGTCCTTCTGACCCGAGAAGAAGAAATTCGCGACATCCGCCACGACGCGGTTGTGCGGTATTCTGAAAATAACCGCACCGCCGACGGACATGTCTATCTGGTGATGGATTACGTTGACGGACCCGGACTGGACCGGAAGCTGGCCGAGGGTCCGATGTCTGCGCCTGAAATTCTCACTGTGTGCAAACGGGTGTGCGAGGGATTGGAGGCCGCCCATGCCCGCAATATCGTCCATCGCGATCTGAGCCCGGATAACATCATCCTACGTGATGGCGATCCTGCACAGGCGGTGATTATCGATTTCGGTATTGCCAAGGACACCAATCCTGGCGCGGAGACTATCGTGGGTGGTGAATTTGCCGGCAAATATGCCTATGCAGCGCCCGAGCAGTTGTCGGGTAAAACCGATCAACGCACAGATATTTACTCTTTGGGCGCGTTGCTACTTGCAAACTTCCGGGGCGAAAAAGCAAACTCAGGGCGCAACCTACTGGAGGTTGTCGAAAGCAAGAAAGAGCCCCTGGACACAACAAATGTGCCTGAGCCTCTGAAATCCATCCTCGACAAGATGACCGCCCCGGATCCAAATGACCGATTTCAATCGGCCGGTGATGTACTAAGGGCGCTTGCCTCTGCACGATCAGAACCAGTTGAGAGGGCAATCCCTGACACTGATGAAGATGCCACTATAATTGTTCCTAAAAGTAGCGCTCCCGCACCTGCGATGGCCGCGCCTGAATCCACGCCTACTCAGGAAGTGCAGACGCCGAAGCCCTCTCAGCCTGCAACCGCAAAAAAGTCACGGACAGGGCTTATGGCGACTTTGGGCGTTGTTATCGTCGGAGGGGCCGGAATTGGCGGCTATCTAAGTGGCACCTTCGATGGTCTGTTGGGCCCGTCCTACCCCGCCGTCGCGCCCTACACATTGGTAGCGGACAAACGCGATGGGCAGCCCCCGCGTGCGGTCGGGTTCGTACCATCGGAAGAAACTCGGGATGCTATGACACGCGAGATTACCGGAGATGGCGGTACGGTCGATTTGACATTAGCATCGGGCGACATTTCAGAAACCTGGGGAAGCGCCGTCAGCAATGTCGTAGATGCGGTGATGGATCTGGAAGAATGGCGTCTGGTCGTGAACGGCAATGACGCCCAGTTGACCGGACAGACCACGAACAAGGCCCTGCACACAGAGTTGGAGCAGCTTTTTTCCACAGGATTACCGGCTGGGCTGCAGGGAACAGTCGATCTGGAACTTGAACCTCTATTCGTTACAGCAGCAGAGATCAGACCAATTTTGGCAGGCTTGGCCGATTGTGGCACGTTGCAATTGGTTGACCCGCCCACAACCGGATACGGGCTTGAAACCCCGGTTCGGGTGAGTGGCACACTGGCGTCTCAGGACAGCTTAATCGGGCTTGAAACCGCTTTGACAGCGCTTGTTGGCACACGACCCGTGGATTTGGATCAGATTGCGCTCTTGAATCCTACCCTGTGTCTGATCGAGAACTATCTTCCAACTGCACCGACAAGCGATATTTCGATCGCATTCTATAATGGTGAACAGGGTAACGCGCCAAATCCCAATGGTGATTTTATCGTCGGCCAGAACCCGGTGATCGACGTCAAACTGCCAGATGATGCGCAGGACGGATTTCTGTCTGTTTCAGTTCTTGATGTCTCAGGAAACGTATTCCACCTGCTGCCCAATGTGACGCGCCAGGAAAACGGCATCCCGGCCTTAAGGGAAGGCCAAACAGGACCCATGTCAGTACGCGTTGCGTATTCGATACCAGAGAGTCAGGAAAACGGAGGCATTGCTTTCGAGGTTGATGATTCCACCTTGGGCAAAAGCAAAGTCATCGTGTTGCATAGTGACAAACAGTTATTCGACACCCTGCGACCAACAACCGAATCCGCAGCAGGATATGCCGAAGCGCTGCGCGAGCAAGATCGCAACGTCGATACGCAGATCCTGTCGCTGGACAGCCGTATTCTGACTACCCTGGAACAATAACCTGGCCTCGAACTGCAAGCCATTGGTCATTAGCGACGCCTGAAGGCATCATTTGCCTTCAGGGAATGTCGACAACAATCACCGAGATATTATCTGCGCCACCCCCATCCAGAGCGATTTGGATCAACTGATCTGCCACTGTCTCAATCGGCATTTCGGACAGTGCTTTTTCGAGCATCGGAAAAGTAGCATATTTACTTAATCCGTCCGAGCATATCAGGAACCGGTCCCCCGGTTGAACTTCGCCACGGATCTTGTCCAATTCCAGCTCATCCCCTACTCCCACCGCACGGTTGATGGCGTTGGATTGAGGGTGTTGCTCAGCCTCGTCCCAGCTCATCTGACCGGCCAAAACGAGATCAGCGACCACGGAATGGTCGGTGGTCAGCATCTGAATTTGATTGTTCCGCAACAAATAAATTCGGCTGTCTCCGGCCCACAACCCAACAAAATGGCCATTTGCCAACATCATGCTGGCAACAGTCGTACCGATGGTTCCGCCACCGCGTGCTTCGGCCTCGGCGCGGATCGCCGCATGAGCCTGCCGAAGCACATCGCGCAATGAGACCATCCGGTCTGAAGGTGGCAGACCCGGGGGGATGGCCGCAACCATATCCGCAACAAGCCGACTGGCGTAATCACCCGCCTCGTGACCGCCCATCCCATCCGCAACCAGCCACAAGTTTTCCTCGGGCAGTGCAAGCACCGCATCTTCATTGAGCTTACGCTTGAGGCCAACATGGCTGCGGGCGCTGTACCGAACGCGGTGACTTGAATTCATATTGGCCTTGCCTCGGTCCAGACTGCAGCGTGAAGGTTGAACAAACCTTGCATGTTTGCCCCTTCCGGTAAACCTTCGCAGACCATCATTCGAGGCACACCACCGATTTCAGTGCTCCAAATTGTTGGCATCCGAAAACGATCAGATACTAATCCCGAAGCAAGATCGGGCAGCAGGCCGTCGGATACTTCTCCGCGCGTCAGTACCAAGGTGTTGCCTTGTGCACGAACCGGGGCTGTTGGCTCCTGCACTGGAACGATCAAAGCCTCAAGCTCCTTAGCCAACTTGTCACGGGTCATGTCGTCCTCGAGCGCAGCCAATGCGAGATCTTCGAGCTGACCGTAAATCTCCGCAGCCCGAAAATGAGATAGAATAGCAGAACCCTCGTTCGAAATCGCTGCAACCAATGTCAGGGGAAAGCGTCGCCCTACTCTGTCCACGGAAGGCATAAGAACGCCCAGCATTTTCTGCGGACCTGCCAAGCCTGGGGCAAGGCAGAAGCGCCAGATAGGGGCCGACATGTAATGCGAATCCCAAGCAGGCCCCAGCGACTCGGACGCGGCAAGCATGCTGTGCTGTATCCAGGTGTCCCAGGGCTGGACAAACTCGGGTGCTACCCCGAGCCGAAAGAAATCTCCGACCGAGGGCATCTTCCCGAATGCGCCAAATCCAGCCTTCGGCATCAGAAAGACTTGGGGCAGCTGAATTTCTGCAGCGCCGGCAAGGCAAAGGGGTTGATGACCGATCCTGATTGCAGCTGGAAAATCGCGATGCGACCGCCAACGTTGAATATTACCTTCTTGCGGTCTGACACGTTTGTGCGCCGCACCTCGGCTGCGTCAAGTAACCGGAACCAGGCCCACGGTCCGTCCTTGGACAAGACGCTTTCAATGTTGCGCTTTTCCGGTTCAAAGCTAACGCGCGCCAGCCCAACCTGACCCGGCCAGGCAATGGCCATCGGTGACGGAAGCCCGCCACGATGACGGAACTCCAGCGTCTGACCGTCAATCTCCAGCTTCACGCCCTTGGCCTTGGGGTCCAGCGCCTCGGGCATGATCTGAAACTGTATCCGCGGCTGGGGGCCAGCTGCAAAAAACGCTTCTCGGATCTCGGCTGCATTCTGAAACTGGGTCAGTACTGCCTGACTGATCCCCAGATCGGCCTCATTTACACTGGTTTTCCAAGACCACGGCCGGGTACGCATATCCACATGCTTCGCGAGGTTTTCGTTGAAGAACGTATCAATCAAACCTTGCGGGCCAAACAGCTTGCTGAAATCACCCATGGCAACATCCGCGCCCGATCTGCGGTTGAACGGATAACGATCGGTCACGACCTGTTCGCAGAAGGGCAGTACATTAGCCTGCCAGCGCGCATTAATAGATGCGCGCGTGCTGTCCGACGTGATTCCCGATGACCCATCGATGATCTGCAATGCCCAGCGTTCCATCGGGCCAGGAATACGCGCCGCTTCCTGCTGGAACTGCTGCAACGCCTGACCGGATTCCGCGCCAGTGACACCACTGAAGGACATCTTGTTCAGTTCTTGATACACACCGGTCAGCGATCCCATCAGAAGATCAAGCTGCGAGGGTTGTCCCTGTTGCTGTTCCACCAACTGATGCAACCAAGAGAACCTATCTTCGACATATTGGCCCGGTTCTTGCACCGGCTCTGATGAAGTTGCACCGCTGGACTTGGCCAGCGCTTCCAGCAGGATTTGTGTCTGGACGGAGGTTGCGGATTGCACTTCCAGGCTGGCTGCATTTGACAACCCTTCGTTCAACGCATCCGTATTGGGCAGGGCTGAACGGCTTTCTGTCAGTTTCGTCTCGTCAGAAATCGAATTTAGGATGTTCACGATAGGCGACGTCGGGCCTGACAGTACGTTGGTCACCTCAACTGCATGGCTCAGGCTTTCCATAGGAACGATGTCGATATCGCCCAGCATGGCGTCATAGCGCGCGATGTAGTCGTTGTAGTACAGGTCCAGAACATCTCGACTAAGCGCCGCAAGGGCCAGTTCGGTTTGCTCGGCTTCTCCGCGAGGACCTAGAACCCAGCTTTCCTTTTGTACCCGTTTGGCCACTCCGACCGCTTCGCCCAAAAATACGTCGTTGAAACCTTTGTAGGTGAAGATCCCCTCGATCCCGTCATTTAACGGCTTCCCAGACGACCGGACCAGAACGCGACCAACGGCAGGGCCGCCAACTTCGGTAATGCGCCACTCCGGCAAGGCCGTTGCAGTTGGGCTGGATATGATCCCATTATACACCCGCTGCGCCAAGGGCAGCTCCGATAGAATACCTTGGATCTGTTCCACCATCGGCCCATTCAAGGCAACGGCCTGCATCGGCTGACTCAGCAAAGCTTCAAGGTGATCATTCAGGTCGGCGCGAAATTCCTCACGAGAGGGGCCAGGGAACGAAACCGTCCAATCGATATTCATCCATTCATTGACGAGGTTCGGGTTCATCGGACCCTGCAAGCCCAACATCAGGTAAACCTTGAGCGCTTCATATAGAACATCGGGATTGTTGATATTCGCGCTCATCTGCTCTTCCAGACGCAGCAGCAAGCGCGGTAGGAACCGTTGGTTCAATGCGGCGCGATAGGTCTGCGCCGCCTGCGTACCAATCACGTCACCCTGATACAGACCATATGTCAGGCGCGATTCCGGGTCCGGATCTGACAGTGTCGGATTCGCAGGCAGATCGCGCAACGTATTCAAAGCCTGCACGACAGGTACCAGATCGGTATCTCCCACCGGGCTGGGTGGAAGCGTTGCTGCAGCGGCCTGATAGGCGGACACACCTTCCTGCGCCTCGGCAATCAGCTCGGAATTTCCCGAGAAGCTGCGCACAAGCAAAGCGCCAACCGTCACGGCCGCCATAACAGTCGCGGCGACCGAAACCCATTTGGTAATCCTGTACCGGCGTTCAACCTTATCATCTGCACTGACCAGACCTGCTTCACGGAAAATCACCTGATCAAACAATCTGGTCAGGAAGTACGAGCGCCCTGAACCCTGCCCCGTACCAATGGCCTGACGCCCGATCCCGAAGGTCCGGGCCATCCCCAGCATCAGCCGGTCAATCGGTGTGCCTTCCTGCGTTCCAGACGTGAAATACACTCCGCGCAGCATGTGGCGATGCTGATAGCGGCTGTCCTGAAAAACCTCGGTTAGAAATTCATGCGCAACCTTCCGGAAGGATGCCACCTGCATCGGGAAACCGGCAACCAGAGCGCGGCGCTGTGGGTCGGTTTCGGTCTGCATCCGTTCCAGCGATTGGGCGTTCAGGCGGCCCAGCAGCAAGGCGAACTCTTCATCGAAGGCAGCAACAGGAGATTGCTCGGATCGAGACTTGTCCAATGGCAGTGTGAAGCCCCACACCTGTTCACGATCTTCCTTGCCCAGATTGTCGTAGAATTCGGCGAACCCGGCGATCAGATCAGCTTTGGTAAACAGGATATAGACCGGAAAGCGGACACCCAACTTCTCGCGCAGCTCCTCAAGCCGACGGCGAACGGCTTTCGCGTGCTCTTTCTGAGTGATTTCATCCTGCAGAGACAGATCAGAAAGCGAAATCGCAATCATCGCGCCATTAATGGGCTGGCGTTTACGATATTTCTTGAGCAACCCAAGAAAACCGATCCAGGCCGCATTGTCGACTTCAGCGTCACTTTCTTGCGTTGTGTACCGCCCCGCAGTGTCGATAAGAACAGCATTTTCAGTGAACCACCAATCGCAATTGCGCGTTCCGCCGACGCCACCAATCGCTGTTTTTCCCATTTCATCGGCCAGTGGAAAGTTAAGGCCAGAATTCACGATCGCCGTGGTCTTGCCTGCGCCTGGCGGGCCAATCATCACATACCATGGCAATTCGTTTAGATGGCGTCGTCCGTTCTTGGATTTACGCAGCGCCGCCATTGCCGTTTTCAACTTGCCACGCAGCTCGGAAATCTCGCTGTCGATCATATCGCCGCCATCACTGACGGCTTCAGTGATTTCTTCGGTTAGGTTCTTTTCGCGTCTGCGGCGGACAAAGAATACCGTCAGCGCGATAGCCAAAAAGATGGCAAATATGACGCCACACCAGATCAGGCGCGCCGCCACCCCATCCAAGGGGCGCCATTCATCCGATCCGATCAAAGGCCCGAAGAAATACAAGCTCAGCGACAGAGCGGTCGCGGTAAAGAACAGAACCGTGTAGATGGATAGGAAAATAAACTTCAGAAATCTGAGGACAATCATGGGGTTTCCTCCTGAACCAACAGGACTTCGATCCGACGGTTGGTCGCGCGACCTTCTCGAGTCGAATTGTCGGCAATTGGTTCACTGTCGGCCCGACCTTCAGCGCTAAGCCGTTTGGGATCGGACAAATCCGCCGCCATCTGGTTCATGACAGATTTGGCCCGAGCCAGTGAAAGGGCCAGATTGGACGGAAACCGAGAGGACCGGATCGGCACGTTGTCCGAATGCCCAGCCACGATCACGGAACCCGGTTCGTCGTTCAGCGCTACCGCAACCCGGCGCACCGGCTCGCGGAATTTATCCTGCAGATGATCCGAACCCGAGCCAAACATGCCCGAGCCTTTGATGCGAATGACCAGTGTATTGCCCTTCTCAAATACCTCAACCAATCCTTCGTCGATCTCGGGCTTCAGGAATTCCACGACCTTTTCCACCTGTGCCTGCGGTGGAGGCGGTGGAGGCGGAGGTGCACGACGCTGCAATTCGGTCACAGGACCCGCATCAATTACCGACATCTGTCCTACAAGATTTTCTGTTTTATTAGACAGCGCGTAGGACAGGCCACCAAACTCGATCATCAGCAAAAGGGCCGTCACGCCAAGCGCGATCCAAACCGGTTTCCACATGCTGAGCGATCGATATGGCTTATCTTCGCCTTCCCAATGCGGAGCAAGGTCGCGTTCAACCGGGCCGCGCTGAGCCCGGATGATCCGCGCAAGACCTTGCCTAATCTGCAAATGCTTGTCCGGGCCTCCCTGTTCCACCCGCAAGCGCCCTTCAAAACCCAGTGACAGGCACATGTAGACGAACTCTAGCAATTCGATGTTGTTCGCAGGCTCTTGTTCCAGCCGCGCCAGAAGATCATAGAACCGATCGCCACCAACCGTCTCACGGTGGAAGGTCCCGACCAGAGACTGCGTGGCCCAGCTGGATTGCCCGCCCCAGGGTGTATTCAACACCACATCGTCCAAAGTGGCGCAGAGCGCATAACGTGCGATCTTTACTGTCTGGGCCGGGATACCCGCCTGCAATGCCGCGTTCTCGAAACTGCGCACTTCAGCTACCACGCTTTGGCGAAGCTTGTCGGGGTCCATGTGTTGCGCGCGGTTACGAATTCGACTGATGAGCGAAAACAAAGGCGAGGCACAGGCATTCAGGCGGTTCATGCCGGTGGTTGCCACCTGCCCTGTACCACCCTGCGCCGAGCGCGGTTGCGAAGCCTGCGCAGGTGGTACGCTAATTTCTGCCCCGCCCACCGCTGGCTGCTGAGGTGGAGTCTCCATCGGGTAACCTGCCGGTTGCTGAGACGCGGCAGGCTGCTGCTGCGTACCGCCGGGCTGACGCCGCCCACCCGGGTTAGGTCGGATCACCGTCTTGTCTGTGTCGTCCGGTTCGGCAAAAGGATCGTTGTCGGACATCGTTTACCTGCTTCCTCAAGGCCCCCGCATCTTACTGTGACCCACGCGGACAGCCCCATCAAATTGTTTCTTGGCAACCACTCAAGGCCTCGTCTTTCAAACGAACGCTTACTGATTGCGGATTGCCCAAAGTTCCATCTGCAGACCTGGGTACTGTCCTGACACGTGCACCGCGATCCCACCCGAGGTAGTCATTTTGCTCCAATACGGGCTGGCGGCGTCCAGTTCGAAGTACACCACGCCCGAATGATACGGAATTTGGCGCGGAGCAACCGGGAGCGGGCGCAGCGTGATTCCCGGTAAGGCCGAGTTCACCAACTGACGGATTTCCTCGACTGGCCCGGTCTTGGCCTGGCCCGCAAAATGCCTCCGTACATCCTCGGCTGGGATATCGGCATTGACGGCCAGAACGAAACCGGCATTTCCAATCAACTTGCGGTCGGCAATTACCCCTACGCTTATGCCGTATTTCCGTGGCTCCAGTGGGATCGAGATCGCCGTCTGCTCCAAAACTGAGCTCAGGTACTGGCGCAGAACGCGGATCACTGGTGCAAAAGACTCGGTCAGATTGTCATGCTGATAGGCTGGAAACTGCACGGCTTCCTTTTCGGCACTCATAAAGGTCGCAAGCTCTCCGGCCAGCGCGGCACAGACGCGATAAACATGTTCAGGATGCACATTTTCGATATTTGCGAAATGGCGAACAAGAGGCAAGTTTCGGTTTATCACCATCAACAACAAGAAATCCGATATCTCGGCAGCACCCTTGGCAGGACCGCCTTCAGATAATCTTCCGGCCAAGGCCTGCATCCTGTGTGACAGCATACCCTCAAGCTCGTTCATGAAGCCCGCCAGTGCCGGAGCCGCGCGAACATCCATAACCGAGGGGATAAAGCCACGGTCCATTATGATTTCTTTGTCCGGACGCACTTCGATGATCCGGGCAATCGGAATGGCAAGCTTGTCGGCCAAATCGTCAACAGCCAGTGCAAACTGCAGGCGCAGCTTGCCAACACCAAGGGTCACCGGCTTTTTTTGCTGGCTCATCACATCCGTGATTTCCTGCTCTGCCGGGCGCAGACGGCTAACCGACTGTTCAGCCCCGCTCAGGTCTACTTCGGACGCGCCTTGCCGCCTTTGCGGAACCGTCAAATATACCACGCAATCCTTGATCGACTCGGGCACTTCCAGCGCCGGTGGATGATCTTCGGCCTGCGGGACGCGAAACACCTGCCCATCCGATGTCAGACCCGCGCAAGACTTGAGCGCGATCTGACCGACCTTGAGTACTTCGTCATCAATCTCAAGCGCACTCAGACCCCAGGCATAGGGCGTCATTCTACGCGCCAGCCCGGCCACCAGAGCCTCAGTATATCTGTCGGCCTGCTGGAAATGATGGGGCTGCAGAAACAACCCTTCGGTCCAAAGCACCTTGCTGTCCCAGGACAATGGCTGCCCTCCCTTGTTATCGCGCCCAAGCTGGACGTTACTTCAGCTTCTGCAGCTGTTCCTTATAGGCACGTGCGAACTCGCGGCTGAACAGATCGTGGAAATCATTCTCTGCCTGGTCCGAAATCTCCGCGTACATCTTCTCATAGACTTCCCAATATTGGGTCTTTTTACCCTTGAAAAGTGACCCAAGTTTGCCAGACCCTTCAATTTTTCCGGCCAAAACTTCGGGATCAAGACGAGACAGCACGCCTTTCAATGCCGCCTCCATGCCTGTCACCATGGCGATCTCATGCGCCTTGATGTCATTCAGCGCCTCCTCGGTCGCTTCTTCCGAAGCCAGATAGCCTTTGACACGAGGTTTCACGAGCGCTTCGATTGCCTGCTCTGGGCTGATCGAAAACTTCAACGGGTTGTTCCCACCTGCGCTGATCATCGTCTGATCGATCCGGAATTCGGACTTGATCGAGGTGCGCGTCATCAGGATCTCGCGCAGACCAACAATCATCGTTCGGAGCACACGGCCCAACCGGCCCATCGTTGCGGGCAGGTCAGCATCGTCAATGCGTAGATCATCCACCTCAAGCGCCTCAAGCAAAGCGCGCGCCGCCGACTGATCTCCAGTCGCGACAGGTGTAGCGGCCTGTATGTCCACTTTTGCTTGTTCCGGCGCAGGTACGGAAGATGCAGCTTCGGGTTTGGGGATCGGTGGTGGTGCAGCAGCCTGCCCACCCGGTGTCGGTATAGTTGGCGGCGGAGCCGGGTTTTGTGGTGCTCCCCCGAAGGGGTCTGTGGGTGACGCGCCTTGTGGCGAAAGCAGGTCATCATCCCAATCATCCGGAATCAGATTTGCGCCACTGCTTGGAGCCGAAAACGCATCCGAGGCTGACGGATTGTGCATCGGATCGCTGGCCCCCATTTCCTGATGCGCATCTTTTGGTTTCGCAAAAAATGGGTCGTCATCATCCAAGGGCGGCAACAGCTCATCCATCGGGTCAGGTGTTGAAATTTGGCCCGGCCCTTTCGGCGCATCTCCCCCCAACAAATCATCAAGGAAATCCCCGCCCGGCCCTGAATCGTCCAACAGAGCCAACGGGTCCGGCGCATTTTGCGACTGCCCCGGCGAGACTCGATCCTGTTGCCTCGGCTGAGGAATCATCTCTTCGAACGACGGCAGATCGGCGCCGATTTCGACCACCATTTCATATCCACCTGCCGTCAGCACATCACCGTTGTTCAGCGGTGTGGGCGTCCGGCCCAAAGCGATCTTGGAGTAGTTCAGAAAGGTCCCGTTAGTCGACAAGTCCACGATCACCACGTTGCCATTGTGATCTTCGATGACAAAATGGTTCTTGCTGAGCGTTCGCTCAGGGTCGGGGAGGACAAGGTCATTGGCCGGTCCACGCCCCACGGTCAAAGAACCCCCCTGCATCGACACCGGGCGCCCGTCGCCCGGCACAATGCCGGTGGATTGAAATTTTAGTGTGACCGTCATTCGTTTGTCTTCATCCTCCAACCAGAACGGTGGGGCAGCAAGGCGGCAGGATCGGACCACCGCAGGCGCAAGTATCCATAACCCGCGCCGCCGGAAGCTTGCCAATCAGCACCGTCGCCGATCCTTTCAATATAGGATGCGGAAATGCAGGTGTCGCCAAATCTGTCACACGCGCCGCTGGCAGTTTCGAAACCAGAACGGTTGGACAACAAGGTGGCATGATCGGCATCGGTACCGGCGCAGGAGGCGGCGGCGCTGGCGGCGGTGCCGGCAGCGTGCATGCGTGCAGATCAGTTACACGGGCCTGTGGAAATCCCATGTTTATTCCTCCGTCCCTGGACCGGCACCGTCGCGGTCCAGATTACCATTCCCACCCCGAGCAATATCGACGCCGCGATCAATCAGCAACTGTAGGTAGGCATCAAAATCGCCTTCGTGATTGTCCATCGCAACAACATTCATTGCAAACGCCACGATTTCCGCCGCCCCGAGCGGGGCTGGCATAGTCGCTAAATCGCCGGTTCCCAGCGTACCATCTGAATAGAGCACGCCAATGGCACAATTCACGGTTTCGTCATCCGGGTCGGCCAGATCAATGGTTTCCCCCGCTTTTTGCCGGTTTTCGGGCGTTGGGCGAAACACCCATTCCTCGGATGCAGCTAAAGCGCGGGTATTGTTGTCCGGCGCTTTGCCGATGTAGTCGCGCGCGGCCAGGCAAGACCACCACACGCGCTCACGTGGCGGCAGCGCAACACCCAACAGACGCAGTACATCAATGTAGGCTTCCTTTTTATCCAATTCAGCCAGAACAACATCCAATGCAGCGCTGGCCGGGGCATCAAGTTCAACACTGAGCCGCGCGTTGGCGTCGGCCAACATCCGGGCGGCGGGCACCTGCGGGACCTTGACCATATCTGCAAATCGTTCACTCATCGGTCAGCCCCCTAGTTGATCATCGTCAGGCCGCCCTTGAGGGTCAGCATGGCATCGCCGTTTACAGTCGTCATCGGGCTCTTTGCATCCAGTTTGGCATTCGCCTGAACCTTGATCATCGTACTCTTGATTGTAATGCTTGTCGGATCCAGTTTGATCGATGACCCGCCCACTTTCAGTTCAATCGACTGCATCGCGGTCATCGTGATCTTACCGGATTTCGCATCGACCTGAATGTTGCCGGTATTCACGGTGGTTGTCTTGTTACCCGTCTTTACGGTTTCAGCGACATTCCCTGTGACCGTCCGGGTGGATTTACCCTCAATAGTCTCGGTCTGGTCAGTCTTGATCCCGATGGTCTGGCTGCCCGTTTCGATCGTAAAGGTGTGATCCCCTTTCTTGATCGTTTCGTCAACGTTTTGCTTAACCACCTGGCTCAGACAACCATCACCGCCATTCCCGCCCGTGTCCAACTCATCGTAGCCAATGGTGATTGTGGACTTGTTCTTGACCAGCTTTTCATGATCCTTCTGCGCCTGAAAGCGCACCAGTTCCGCGTCCTTTTTGTCCTCGAACATCAGTTCGTTGAACGTATTGGTGGCGCCACCTTTGGTTGACCGCGTTTTTATCCCAGATTGAGTTTGATTATCCGGCAGCTTGTACGGCGGCATGGTTTCCGCGTTATACAGCATACCGGTACAAATCGGACGGTCCGGATCGCCTTCTTCGAACTGAATGACAACCTCCTGTCCGATCCGCGGTATATGGACCATGCCCCAGTTCTTACCTGACCACGGGGTCACCACACGAACCCAGCAGGTAGTTTTTTCGTCCTTTTTACCCTCGCGGTCCCAGTGAAACTGAACTTTGATGCGACCGTATTTATCAGTCCAGATCTCTTCTCCGGATTTGCCGGTCACAATGGCAGTATGCAGACCCGATATCTCGGGCCAGGGAATGGTACAAAGGGATTTGAATTCGGTCTTGGCGGGCTGAGCCTCGAACTCGACCATGAACATTTCGCTGTTGTCTTCTGGAAACTCCAGCGCGCCAGTGTCCAGATCTTTATCCTTCTTCTCAAATCCGTATCCTTCGGTGGTCTGGAGGAAATACTTGGCACTTGTTATCAAATACTCCCCGTTCTGCTCTTTGTCCGGATGGTCTTTGAGCGTGAATTTCCGGCCTGTTTCCAGCGATCGAACCGAAGCCCGTGCCCGGCGTCGAGAAAACAATGCATCCTGTGCGGTCATACGCACTTTTGCTCTGGTATTACCCAGCCCAGTTTCCTTGTAATGCCCGGGCGTGTCGTACAACTCCAAGTCCTCTTTGAAGGAATGGCCCGGCTTTGTGCCCGTTTTCGAACGGGCGTCCAAAGATGCCGAGGGCTTTTCAAAATCAAAATCCCCGAGCGACACAACACCCGATCTGATCGATTCAGATGCAGCCCATTCTGTAATAAAGTCCCCCAGACGCTGTTCATAATCGTCACCGCCACGAAACTCTACCTTGGGCTCTCCTGTTATTGGCGTATGCGCAGAAGGGCTATCACACAGAACCAGCTTTTCGTTTTTACCGTCGGCGTCCGAACAATCGAAGTAATAATAAATCCCTTCTTCCTGCATCAAACGCGAAATGAAATCAAA
Source organism: Ruegeria sp. AP7 (assembly GCF_056539905.1). Taxonomy (NCBI): domain Bacteria; kingdom Pseudomonadati; phylum Pseudomonadota; class Alphaproteobacteria; order Rhodobacterales; family Roseobacteraceae; genus Ruegeria; species Ruegeria sp. AP7. Next base: position 92,700 of record NZ_JBQFVT010000012.1, read on the forward strand.
ATCGGTTTCTCGGTATTGAACGCAGTATTCGCGCTTGGGGTGTGTGTTGGTCAGGCTCTTTTTGTAATCCGAGATATTGTGATCTTCTTTGAATATCTTCTCAAAAATCTCGACGACCGTCATATCCTGAAAAATTCGACTATTGGTTCTCTGTGTCAGCAACCAGAACCACGGGCGCAGCTCGGCCAAGAACTGCACCAACCCGTCTCGCAGGGCCAGACGCTCTACCCGGACGATGGTACCGGTGAATTTGCGTTTTGCCCCGTCCTCTGCGGCCAGGTGAATCGTCATCACCTTTCCCAACAGCTTGTCCAGTTCAATCGTCGTCTTCTCTGACATGAATTCGACCTGAATCTCGGTTAGTGTTCCAAGCTCTTCGGTCACGATGGCGCGCCTGAGAACCAGATCGTCTTTATCGTCACTACCCTTGTATGGATATGAACCGGTGATCCGAAGGGGCCACTCTTTACTTTGAAGACTTTCCGCCATTTACCATTCCTTCCAAATCTCGTTCGACACGCCGTCACAGATCGGCCAGCAGAGCCGCCAGTTCCGGGTCCATTTCATCTTCATCCCCGTCATCCCCGGCATCATCATCAAATGCCGAGAGAAAATCATCCAGACCGCCAGAGTCATCGTCCTCAAGATCCAGGTCAAAATCATCATCATCCAGATCCGATGCGTCGTCATCGTCAAGGTCCAGACCAAGATCGGCATCATCGTCCAGACCCAGATCATCGATATCAAACTCATCGTCCGAGGCCGCCTCTTCCGCCTCGGGCTCATCCGGCACATCCGGTGATGGCGCCGGAGCCGGGACGCCTGACCACGGCCCTAGCAGCTCCTGACCCGCGACCGAATTGAACGATCCCAGCCTGATCTCATCCCGCCCTTTGACAGACAGCAGGGGCATATAACCGCGCTGAACCGAATGTTCGTGCTTGTCCAAACTGATATTGCGCTCGGTGCAGGGCAGAGCCACCTGATCGCCATAGCGGTCGTTTACGAAATGATAAGGCATTCCACCAAGGCTCATGACTGAACCCAAATTCATCGCCTTGCCATTCTGCTTGAAAGACCGTGCAAGTAAGATCGTCACCAGCACCGCTGGGTTGGCCCAGAGCATTCCGCGCAATCCTTCAGCCTCGGTGAATTCCTCGAATTCAAACTCATAGATTGGTTCGGACTTGGCCCCGTATGGCCGACGTAGCAGAAAGCGTGGCGATGCAAGCCCGACATGCCCGGCTTCAGGCATCATGCGGAACGTGTCCCAAGCCTTGACCACTAATGGGTGGCGGTCGTCTTTCTTGATGTCCAGATAGGCGGGTGTAATAGCGCTGATAAAGGGCGCATCCACATGTGCAGCAACCCGGCCCACGCGCCCGAGAAGTTCTGCATGAGGCGGTGTTTCCTCGAAAGTATAAAGACCGATCAGCGCAGAATATCCCCCGCGTCCGTTCTCCTCGTCCAGGGGTTCTTCGGTCAGCAAACGCACAAGCCCGGTTTGGGCCAGATCCTCTTCGGCGGCCAGATCGGCGGCGATTTCTTCAGCGGATACATCGTAGAGGATCACATCCAGCGTATCGTCATCTTCGACGCTGCGGGCGATCAAATCCAGACTGCGCCATTGCGCCTCGACTGACTGAAATTCGGGATGATGCAGAACCAGCCGCATCGCCGTACTCAGCGCGTCATCTACCGCAGTCTGCATAGCTGCGACGTCGGGACTGGGTAGTTTGTGGATATGCGGCCCAACCACACGCTTCAACAGATCGTCCACCGGAGAGGGTTGCGCCAATTCACCGCCGGTATCACCGATCAGCTTCTGAAAATCGCTCAGTTTCAGATCAGCTCGTACGGTGTTGCCACCCGAAGACTTGCGCGGTGGAACCACAGCCTTGCCAAATTCCTCTCCCCATGCGGTCAGCTGTTTTGCCGCGTGATCCGCCGTTGCTCCGGAACTCAATTGGCCTTTCAGGCCCGCCAGACCCTCAAAAAGCTCAACATTTTCGTACAGCTCATCGGGATGCAGGTCGTCGAGCTCATTCAGTTTCACCTCAATCCCTGCGCCCTCCTTCCCGATGGGCAGCACAAGTGTGGTGGCGAAGCCGGCGATCACATCCTCAATCGTATCCGGATCCAGCAGGATCGGTTTGCGCGCGGCCAAAGCGTCCCCCGTCTCCATCTGGCCCCTCGCAGAACGGCCCGAGAAATCGCCAAAAACTGCTATACGAAAACGGCTACGCTTCAAGCGTTCAGGATCGGGCCTGTCGGCGCTCATCCGACCAAAAGCGAGCATCGGTTCCCCATCCGGTTTGGCCCCTTCCGAAGCGACCTCGTTATCGGTGCCCTCGGATTCGTCATCGTCCGACAGCAGATCGTCCAAATCAAAGTCATCTGCGTCATCGGACATAGTCTCTTCTTCATCCGAGTCTTCCAGCAAACTGTCCAAATCAAGATCGTCCAAATCAGTCTCGGCACTTTCGGATCCTGATGCGTCATCGGAGGAGTCATCCTCGTTGAACAGATCGTCCAAATCCAAATCGTCGAGGTCTTCCTCGGATATTTCCGCCGCGTCATCATCCTCAGACGCGTCGCTGCTTAGCAGATCGTCCAGATCGAGGTCATCCAGCTCATCAGGCACAGGATCTTCTTCATCCGTGTCGTCCAGCAGACTGTCAAAATCCAAATCGTCCTGATCGGTCTCGGTGCCTTCAGCTTCTTCCGCTTCGCCGGTCGCGTCGTCATCGCCAAGCAGGCTGTCCAAATCCAAGTCGTCGAGGTCCGCCTCAGAAGTATCCCCAGCGTCTTCTCCTTCGGTCGCGTCGCTGTCTAGCAGGTCGTCGAGATCGAGGTCGTCGGTATCGCCTTCTGATACGGGACTGTTATCGTCTGACGAGTCATCTTCGAAAAATTCATCGAGGTCCAAATCGTCCCCGTCTGCTTCCTCCGCAGTAGCCTCGGAACCCTCATCATCCAAGGCCAGGTCTCCGAGCAGATCGTCCAGTTCAACCTCATCCGAGGTCTCCTCCTCGGTCGCGCTGTCTGACAAATCGCCTAGTAAAGCATCCAGATCGTCACCGTCATCCGCACTTTCCTCGGGAACGTTCTCTGCCAGATCGCCGAGAACATCATCTAAATCTTCTGCGTCATCCGCGCTATCGAGATCCGGAATTGCTGCAAGGATATCATCCGCTTCATCATCCTGATCCAAGTCCTCTGGTGCCATGTCGGCAATATCGCCCAAAAGATCATCGATGCTGCTGTGTTCAGTGTCCTCCTCGGGCGCAGCGTCGGCAAGGTCGGATAGTATGTCATCTCTCTCGTCGTCGTCATCGGCCTCTTCAATGACCGGTAGCGAGGCCAACGCGTCTGCTGAGGAGGTATCCTCCAGCGCTTCGTCATCCGGCGCCAAATCCGCGAGGTCGCTCAGCAGGCCATCTACAGTGCTGTCATCCAGGGCATCATCTGGCGCAACATCAGCGAGATCGGACAGGATGTCACTGCTATTGTCGATGTCCTCGGCTTCGACAACATCAGGCAGCGACGCCAGAGCATCGCTGGCTAAACTATCCTCGGCGGTGTCCTCAACCGGCGCCATTTCGGCAAGTTCACCAAGCAGATCATCAACACCACTGTCTTCAGACTCGACCTCCGGCTCTGCTTCGGCAAGGTCAGACAGGATTTCGGAATAATCGGTTTCGGTTGCTTCTTCTGTCTCTGGGAGGGACGATAGCGCCTCTTCTAGGGAATTGTCCTCGGCAACAGCATCTGAGGCCTGATCTGCGAGGTCGGACAAAATGCCTGCTGCCTCATCTTGCGCCTCGTCTTCTGCCATGTCTGGAACTGAAGACAAGGCGTCTTCAACCGAAGTATCTTCTACGGCCTCTTCGGGGGTTGCACCTGCCAGATCAGACAGCACGCCAGCGGTCATGTCGGTTTCGTCGTCGCTTGCAATCGCTTCCGGTAATGAAGCCAAAGCATCGTCCAGGGACGTATCCTCAGGCGGGTCTTCGGGAGCATTGACAGATAGGTTCGATAAGACGTCTGACGTCTCATCCGGATGTTCGACGACCTCGGTTTGGGGCAGCGTCGCCAATGCCTCGGCCACTGAGTGATCCTCGGGAGCGTCCTCGGGGGCCAACTCCCGCAATGCATCCAGTGTCGACGCTGGGTCAGGATCTTCAACCGGGCCGCTTGCCAGCGTCGCCAACAGTCCAGGATCGGCCAGAATCTTTTCGATCAACGCCTCGGCTCCGGCCTTGCCGTCCATATAGGCCATGAGCGTGGCTAGCTGAGTGCGCGCGTCCAGTAGTTTCTGCAGCGGTTCAATCTTGGCCGCGATCTGGGCCGGGTTGAAATCACCCATCTTCTCAAATGTCAGGTCCACCGACAGATTGCCATCACCTGTCAGAGTATTGGGCACCGAAAATGCAACACGAGGAGCCATCGCCTTCATGCGGTCATCGAAGTTGTCGACGTCGATCTCGAGAAATTTGCGGTCGGAAATCGAGACGGCTTCGGCCTTGGACTTCCCGGACAGATCACTTAGAACTCCCATCACGAACGGTAGCTGAATCTTTTTCTCGGCCCCGTACAATTCGACATCGTATTCGATCTGAACCCGCGGCGCCCTGTTGCGTGCAATGAACTTCTGAGAACTGTCAGCCATCGCCCTGCCCTTTCAACTCCGCAACCTCGCGACGCAATGCTTTCACTTCGACAAGCAGTTCCTTAACGCGATCGTCAACTATGTCCGTTTCGCTGCGTACCAGTTCACGAAGATGCGAAAACTCTTCGACTGACTCGTCTTCGACCGCTGACTGCATCGTATTGACCAGTAAACCAATGAACAGGTTCAACACTGAGAACGCAGTTATGACGATAAATGGAACAAAGAATAACCACGCAGTTGGATGTGTTTCCATCACGGGACGCACGATGCCCATCGACCAGCTTTCCAGCGTCATGATCTGGAACAGCGAATACAAGGACCGGCCCAGCGTGCCGAACCATTCGGGAAAATCGGGGCCATACATCAGCGTAGCCATGACAGCAAAGACATAGAACACGATCGAAATCATGATGATCACTGCGCCCATGCCCGGCAACGCATCAAGCAACGCCTGTACCACAGCGCGCATCTGCGGAATGACTGACAAAAGGCGCATAGCGCGAATGACCCGCAGCCCTCGCAAGGCTGAAAGGCCATCGCGATTGGGCAACAGGCCTAGTGTCACGACCACAAGATCAAAGATGTTCCATGCATTTCTGAAGAAACTCAGCCGGTAAGCATAAAATTTCAGCAGCAACTCGGCTACGAAAATACCAAGGACGATGCTGTCAAACGTGGTCAGGAGATGGCCAACACTGGCCTGTATGGACGCCGAAGTCGACAATCCCAGCGTGATCGCATTGAAAATGATCACGCCAAGAATGGTGTTGGTCACAGCCTTGCGTTCAACAAATGCACGCACGGTGTCGCGGAGCGTTTCGCTCTTCTCGATACCGGTATCCAACATGGCCTCCTGTCGTCTAGCATCTGTTGGGCGCACAAGTGGCGCGCCCAACGTGTCAGGGTTCGATCAACCTACAGCGTCGCTGATGTTGTCGATCATACCTTTCACGGTCTTGATGTTGGTGAACATGTTCTTGGCTTCCGTCGCGATGGTTTTCTTATCCAACGCCTTGATCTTGTCGATGATCGCGGTGTCATCCACCTTCAGACCATTGCCTTCCATCAACGCGTTCATATCATTTAGGAAATTCTCGCGATCTTCCAGCTTCTTTGAAAGTTCACTGGCCGAGCGTTTGACGTTCATACATTCAGCGCCCAACTTGATCCCCTCTTTGAGGGTCTTGGAGCCTCTGGCCGCCTTCATCAATTTGTCTGCCGAAGCGCCCAGATCATCCACTTTATGACGTGTCTTCGTCGTATGTTCGCGGTATTTCTCGCGTGCCTTCTTTGCGTCCTCCGCCTTGCCTTTCACCGCTTTCGCTGCGAAATCCAGCATATTCTTGGCGATAGTCTTGGGGTCTTTGCCCTTTGTAACTTCCTCACCCATCGCAATAGCTTTGGCGGTGAATTTCTTAATCGCCTCCAACGGCTTTTTCGGCGAAATACCGGATGTATCCGTGATACCTTGTCGCTCGGCCGCCTGCATGATGACAGATTCACGCAATTTCATGTAATTCTGGATTGCCTTATACAGGTCCTTGCGCAGCTTTTCCTCACCCTTGAGCTGTTGCTGAAGCTCCTTGCCCAGAGAATACACTTGCTTGGCAATGGTCTTGTAGGCCATCGCATCTGCGCCCGAAGATGCCACCAACCTCGCGACTGCGCCACTGATCTTGATGACGCCCATGGTTACCTTCACCGTGGTTTTTATGCGCGCCTCTTTCAGCAGCTTGTCTTTGTTCGCTTCGTCTTTCAGCTTCTTTTCGATCGCCACCTTGGCCGCACCTTCGGCGGAGGCCATGGCATTCTTGATCGACTGATTGACGCCCTGGATCAGCTTTTCCGCCTCGTCCTGGGATTTTTTCCCAGGCGTCTTCATCAACTCCCCAACTTTTTTGTCGAGCCGGACAGCCTCTTGAGTGATCGTCTTTTCGTAGTCGTCCAGCACCTTCATGCCAGCATCTTCCAGACGTTTCAGCGCGGTTGAGGGTACCGGTGAGGGCTTTTTCAGCTTACCCGATTTCGTGATCTCGAATTCTACATCAACCCGGTATTTTGGGATTTCGATGTATTCAAGCTTTGGCTTCGACCGGATCAGATCGACGACGTAAAACTTGTGCTTGGTAACTGTTGTCTTTGCCATCTTGGGACTCCTCCACTGGCGATAATCTATTGAGTTATGATCCGTCCGAATGGCGGCCTTTGTCAGTCAAACCCATAAGTGAATTCGCCGTCTGTGACCTCGATCACCACTTTTGAAACTTCGTGCCCTTCCATCATACGACGAAGGAACTCAGCCGAGATATCAGGCAGCATCGTATTGGTCACAATCGCGTCGATCATGCGGCCTCCGCTGTCCAATTCCTGGCAACGATTGACGATCTCTTCGACCACTGAGTCAGAGTATTCGAAGGGCACGCCATGAGCGTCCTGAACACGTTTTTTGATCCGGCCCAGTTGCAGTTTGGTGATCTCGCCCAACATTTCAGGGCTCAGCGGGTAGTAGGGGATCGTGACCAAACGTCCCAAAAGCGCGGGCGGGAAAACTTTGAGCAGCGGATCACGCAGCGCTTTGGCCATCCCCTCGGGGTCGGGCATCAAGTCGGGGTCCGCACACATATCCATGATCATCTCGGTCCCGACATTCGAAGTCAGCAGAATCAAAGTATTCTTGAAATCAATTACGCGACCCTCGCCATCTTCCATCACGCCCTTGTCGAAGACCTGAAAGAAAATTTCGTGTACATCAGGATGCGCCTTTTCGACCTCATCCAACAGAACTACCGAATACGGTTTGCGTCTTACCGCTTCGGTCAGCACACCGCCTTCGCCGTATCCGACATAACCCGGAGGTGCCCCTTTCAAACTGCTGACGGTATGAGCTTCCTGATATTCGGACATGTTGATCGTAATGACGTTCTGTTCGCCACCATACAAAACCTCGGCCAGTGCCAGCGCGGTTTCCGTTTTGCCAACACCACTGGTACCTGCGAGCATGAACACACCGATCGGTTTGTTCGGATTGTCCAGTCCCGCACGGCTGGTTTGAACCCGCTTGGCGATCATCTTCATCGCATGGTCCTGACCGATCACACGCTTGGCCAGGCGCTCTTCGAGATTCAGGATGGTCTCGATTTCGTCTTTGACCATGCGGCCGACGGGGATACCTGTCCAGTCACCGACGACGCTGGCCACCGCCTGATGATCGACGATGGGCAGGATCAGCGGGATATCGCCTTGTAACTTTTCCAGTTCTGCATTCTTGGCCTTCAATTCGGCCAGCAGTGCCTCCCGGTCGACGGGTTGCGTATCCGGGGCTTCATCGGTCGCGGCTTCACCCTCGGCTGTTCCAGTTCCTTCAACCTCCTGACCACCCTCGCGCAGCTTGGCACGCAGGTCGAGAATTTCTTCGACCACCTTTTTCTCGGCGTCCCAACGTCCAGTCAATTCTGCCAGTCGCGCTTCCTCAGCCACTTTCGCGGCATTCACCGCTTCGCGCCGCTCGGCTACGTCATACCCTGCTGTCTCATCCCGCTCGATGATCTCCAACTCGGTCGTCAATGCCTCGATCCGCCTTTGGCTATCGTCGACTTCCGCCGGAACCGCGTGCTGGGATACCGCAACGCGGGCACAGGCGGTGTCCAGAAGGCTGACTGATTTGTCGGGTAACTGACGTGCGGGGATGTAGCGAGCCGATAGCGTCACCGCCGCCTCGATCCCTTCGTCCAGAACTTGCACACGATGGTGTTTCTCCAGCATCGAGGCGATACCGCGCATCATCAGCACAGCTTTTGGAATATCTGGCTCTTCAACATGCACGACCTGAAAACGCCGGGTCAGGGCCGGGTCTTTCTCAATGTATTTCTTGTACTCAGCCCATGTAGTCGCGCCGATTGTACGCAATGTACCACGCGCGAGCGCTGGTTTCAGAAGGTTGGCCGCATCTCCTGTCCCTGCGGCACCACCAGCACCAACCAATGTATGCGTTTCATCAACAAACATTACGATCGGCGCCGGGCTGGCCTGCACCTCGTCAATCACCTGACGCAGGCGGTTTTCGAACTCTCCCTTCATCGAGGCCCCGGCCTGTAAGAGGCCCACATCCAACACCAGTAAGCGCACATCCTTCAATGCCGGTGGCACGTCACCACGTGCAATCCGCAGCGCAAACCCTTCAACCACCGCCGTTTTACCGACGCCAGCCTCACCAGTTAAAATTGGGTTGTTCTGACGGCGCCGCATTAACACATCGACGATCTGACGGATTTCCTCATCGCGACCCACAATCGGATCGATCTCGCCGTTGCGCGCCTGTTCGGTCAGGTCAGTGCAGAACTGCTCCAACGCCTCACCTTTACCCATCGCGCCGGGTGCCATCGCACTGCTGGCCTCACCAGGTTCGGCCCCGCCCCCAACATTGGAACCATCCTGTGCGCCCAACGTATCCTCAGGAGAACCATCTGTGGCCTCAGCAAAGCTGTCGGCCAGATCATCCGCGCCTATCTTCGCAAGCTCGGGCGACATACTGCCCAGAATATTGCGCAGCGCGGGCGTCTTGAGCATGCCCAAAATCAGATAACCCGTGCGTACTTTGCTATCGGAGTATAAAAGCGAACCCCAGACCCAGCCGCGTTCCATCGCATCCATTAGATGGTCGGAGAGGTCCGAGATCGAGGACGCCCCGCGCGGCAGCATATCCAGACTGCGGGTCAGTTCCGACGCGATCTTGCCCGGATCCAGATCATAGTGCTGGATGATCCGGTGAATGTCGCTGTCTTGGCCATTAAGGATTTGATGCAACCAATGCTGGATCTCGACATAAGGATTGCCGCGCATCTTGCAAAATACAGTGGCCCCTTCGATCGCTTGATAGCCCAGCTTGTTTAGCTTGCCGAAAAGCGAAACACGGCTGATTTCCGTCATATTCAATACCTCTCGTTGGGTGCCAGTTCTTTGGCCTCGAATTCTTGTGTCGTGTAGCCGGGGTACAGAATCAGATCATCTGCATCCGACTGGGTTGTGTCCGCTTCATTGCGGCTTTTGATCCAGCTTGTGTGACCCAGCTGCGTCGTGCCGCCCAGCGATGCGCGGGGCACTTCGTCTCCGGCCAGAACCAGATTGATCTCCCAATCCAGAGTGTCGCCGACATAGGTGCGTAGGATCGCCTCTAACCGCTGCTGCGACAGGCCGCCGGGAAGCAGGCGTTTGTAGTCTTCTAGTGAAACCGGCCCTATCCGGATTCGAAATTTGGCCGACCGAGACCAAACCCGGCTTCCGATGCTGGTTGACTGTCCCAGACGAGCGGGCCCACCCAGTTGCCAGGTATCATCGGGCTCAAGTTCCAACCAGGATCCTACAAATTGTTGGATGTGTGCCTCGATGCCGAAATAGTCGGACAGTATCGCGATTAGACCTTCAGCTGTCTTGGTGCCCGATCCCAGATGCCCGGCGAAAAATCGGCGTAGAATGTCCGACATCGCATCGCGATCTACGAACGACTGGCCTTTAAAACCGGCCAAAGCAGCCACCCGCTGTTCGAACGGATCATCCCCACGATCGAAGCTGGGTGCCGGTTCGGCTGCTGACCATGCGCGGTACAGCAAGCTCATCATTCGGTGCGTCAGCATGTCGGCAAAAGCGACAAAAGTAGGATCGCGGTGATTACGTTGCCGGTCGCGGGCGAATTCCGTCAAGTGCAACGGCAAAGGGCCTTGCGGGCCGAAGAATCCAAAGAATAGGTTGTTCAGCTTGCCGGGTGCGTTTTCTGACGCCGGTTCAAAACGGGTTAGAGTATTGGGAGGAAAGGCCAGTGACACATCCTGCCCCAACCGCACTTTGTCTTCGCGCGGACGGCGGGATTCGCCCAACCTCGGTGCATCGGAATAATGCGCCTCGATCACCCGAAGCGCCTGAAAGACATGATGCCTTTCAGGGTCTGCCGCCAGCGCGGCAAGCAGGCTCAAATGATCCTGCCCAGGCCGGCTGCTGGTCGCCATCTGGCAATCTCTCCTCGTCTTTCGGTTTTCAGAACGGTTTCCGTGAAACTGTTGATCGTCGTATATTTACGGAAGAACCGTTCAAGCACGGCACCCAGAACATATACGCTGGTGCCTTCGTAAAAGCTTTCATCAAACCCCAACGTGATCTCCAGACCGCGCACGGCTGTGCTGAGCACTTCGTCGCTCATCCGACGCACGATTGGGCGACTGGTAACAGACGCCACGCCTTCCAACTGTTTTTCGGTCACTCGATTTCCCAGAGGAGCATAAATCCCCAACAACTCGCGCAGCGCGCCTGCACCGCCTTCCGCGCCATCACCAGAGATCGAAAGATAGTTCAGACTCAAATGGCTGATTAATTTCCAGGCTGCATCCCCCTGAGCCAACGTCGCATGAGGTCGAGTTGGGGTTACGGGTGTGCGTACCGATTTTACTGGCCCACCTTCTGGCAGATGGAACACATCTGTCCCTCCCGCCGCAAGCAGCATAGGAAGATCCCGGTTCGAGCACAGCGCCTCAACCGCCAACTGGTCAAGCGATCCGGGGTAAGGGGCCTGAGCCCGATCTACCAGCGTCAGATACACTTCAGAGCCCAGATAAGATGTGCGAACTCCGCGCAACCGTTCTTTTTCGTTCCGTTGCCGCATCCGACGCTTGACCGTGTAATAGGCCGAGTGGTTATCGCCCGCAGCTGTCAGATCGGTGTCGCTGTAGAACGGGCGGAAAGGAATGTCCCCTTCTTCATCGGACTGAATCCCGGTCACGCGATCAATCGAAAATATCTCATAATCCAAACCAGCTGTCCGGTTCGGCACAACATGGTGCTCGGTGTCCATTTGCGTGATATGAACCCGGTCACATCGGCGGTGAAACAGATTGACAGCCGGAACTGTGTTCAGCGCAAATGCCGCAGGCGTAACCGCCGGAGCGACATCGCGCATCCCGTCCTGCAGCAGGATATAAATATCAACATCACTGCCCGCCGACTGTTTCAAAGCCTGTTGCAAGCCGGTCAATTCGACGAACAGGAAACGTTCGGGCATTGCGAAATATTCCTGCAACAGACGATAGCCGTCAAAGGATTGGCGCGGTGTCGGCAGCAAAGCTTCGTCAGGCTCGAACCCTTTGGGGATAACATCTGCCTGGTTTAGGCGAACGGTCCAGTCCGCACGCCGATCTGTCGACCGCCCTGTCAGGCCCACGCATTGAGTCGCCAGCAATTCATGAAGCGCCCATGCCTTGCCGCTCTGGGTGTCCAGATGCAGCACAAGATCGTCCAAACCCAGTTCTGCCATAGGTTCGCCGTCGGTGCGTCTCAAACGCAACCGGATGCCAGCCCGGGCGTCAGTTTCCTTGGCCACACCTGCTGCGACCAGTTCACCGCGCCCGTCAATGTATTCGGCTTCGGTAATCTCAATCGGCCACAGCGTCATGTCGGCCGAGGTCCTGAATTCACACGCGGTCTGCTCCCCTTCTGCCAAGTAAGAACGCAACGTCGCACCACGTGAAATCGTATAGCCCTCTTTGAGGGCTGCATTACCAACGTCCGGTTCAAACTGCGCAATCATCATGGATGGTGTCGGCGCCAGATAATGCGGATAGACAATTTCCAGAAGGTTCGACGTGAATGTCGGGAACTGCATTTCCAGTTCCAACTGCACGCGCGCCGCCAGAAAAGCGCTCCCCTCTAGCAGGCGTTCTACATAGGGATCGACAACTTCGATCCCTTCCATCCCCAGACGGGACGCGATCTTGGGATAAGCGGCAGCGAACTCTGCCCCCATTTCGCGAAGAAAGGCCAGTTCAGTTTCGTAGTGTTTGAGCAGGCGGGTATCCATCGCACTAACTCCGCTCGATCGCGACTTCGCCGGTCGTAATATCAACGCGACTGCGCAGGTAGAGTTCCAGAGGCATCGGCTGAGCCCACATTACAGCGCGTATATCGTATTCTACGTGCATTTCGCCCGATCCTTTTTCGGACCGCAAATCAACCGAGACCGAGCCCTTCATAATACGAGGTTCGAATACCTCGATCGAATCCGCGATAGAGCGTTGGATTCGCTGGGCTTGTCGCAGTGTTGAAAACGACCCCGAGCTTTCGCGGATGCCGTAATTCAGAACAGATTTCGACGCGTAGGGATAAGTATCTTCGTCAATCAGATCGGATTGATCTGTGGTATTGAGCAACAAGGACAGATCACGCTGAATGATTTCTCTCAGGCGGCCCACGTCGATCACACGAGAGTCGCGCCCTTCCTTTTTCTGATCCGGCGCGTCGTCCGTCAGCCGATCCAGAAGCGAAGGCTGCAAGCGTTCGGCAAGGGTCTTCTCAGCCATCTCCCGCCGTTTCCCCGGTCCCGGCGGCCACGTTCAGTACCAATTCGCGCACATCCAACAAAGCAATATCGGATTTGTCCGTGGTCAGTATGCGCTGACCCAGGCCGGTAAAGGTATCAGATCCCGCATCGACCCAACTTGTCGCACGCGCCAACCGAGCGGCATCGTCTCCGTATTCTGTCGTTCCCGGGTATCGGGTAGGGATCAACGCCGCAATTTCTCCACCACTGGCAACAGTCAAAGTGCAGGCCGTCCAGACGGCGTCACGCAGGTCGCTGGGTGCCTCGATTTCAAGTCGAGCAATCTGAGCAAACGGGAGCCAGAAATAGCGCCCGTTCACAATAACCTCCAGCACCGGACCCAGACGCATGTCAGCATCCGCGATCCATTCGAACGTTTCGCCATTCACGGTACCTGACGTTGCGGGGGCCGCGTCGAAGGCTTTCGCCCGCATCTCGGCAGCTTGTTCAAGGTTCCCACCCGCGGTCAACTTCTGGGCTTCAATCAGATGCGCCAGCCATTCTTCGGGCTCGCCAAAGATCATCGGAGTTTTCTCGGCCGCAAAGACCTTTTCGCGATACACTTCGCAAATGATGGCCTCGCGGTAGGTCTTGGCCATCATTGTGGCCGCCTCATCCATTTCCGCGCTCAGCTTCAGTTGAGTGATCGCGCGTTTCCAATCTCCCATGACGCAAAGTAATTGAAACAGGAAAATCCGGAGCTTAGCATCAGCTGGATTTGTGCGGATTTTATCTTGCAACGCAGTTAGCGTGGCAGTCAGATCGCCTGTTCTTAGATGTTCTTCCGGCGTCATGAAGCCCTCGCGTCGTCAGGATGATAAAAAAGGAAATAGCCTTGGCGGAAAATATACCGTCAAGGCCAATTTTTTCTCCAAAAATCAGCTGACGTCGCCGGTTTCCAGATTCCACTTGAACTCGTTGCAGTCGCTGAGTTTGCCGGTTTTGAAATCGGCGATCTTGTACTTGATCGAGATGCCGCGATACGCAACGGTCCACTGTTCTGATGGGATCGATTCTTCGCCCCCACTAACCGAATAGCTGTCGACGATAGCGTCGCGCAGGGTGAAGATCAGATATGGCTCCATACCTTTCTTCTCATCGTCACCCGACCGGCACAGATGAATCGTCATCTCGCCGTTGGACTTGCCCGAAGCAACATAGGTCATGAGCTTGGCCGAGGCTTTGCTGAGCTCGGTGCTCAGCGTGACTTTGCCGAAATTTGCATTCGCATAACCACGCTGGGTGGTGCCCATGTCGCCCATATCCAGGGTGCGCGCGACCTCCCAACTGATCTCTTTACAAGCGATCCAATCGGTATGTTGTTTTTCCCTGGCCTCACCGGGGAAGTCCATCTTGATGAATACGTTTTCCATTTTACCTTCCTTCAAGGGCTAATGATGACACTGAGATATTCGAGGTTTGAAATGGCGGCAGTGAAGCACTTCACCCGCCGCCACTTTTTTTTCGGTTTAACCGGCTTTTTCCGACGGAAGTTTCGAAACTAGGCGCAGAGACACCGATAGCCCCTCAAGCTGGTAGTGTGGGCGTAAGAAAAACTTGGAAGTGTAGTATCCGGGGTTCCCTTCTACGTCCTCAACAACAACCTCGGCGGAAGCCAGCGGTTTGCGCGCCTTCTCAGCCTCAGCAGAAATATCAGCGTTGAAGTCAACATACTGGTTGATCCAGTCCTGCAACCAGGATTCCATATCCTGACGGCTTTTGAACGAACCAACTTTGTCCCGCACCATGCATTTTAGGTAGTGAGCAAACCGGCAGGTCGCAAACAGATATGGCAGACGAGCAGCCAGATTGGCGTTCGCAGTCGCGTCAGCATCGTCATACTCGGCGGGTTTATGCAGCGATTGCGCACCGATGAAGGTGGCAGCGTCGCTGTTTTTGCGGTGGATCAACGGCATCATGCCATTCTTGGCCAGTTCCGCTTCGCGCCGGTCCGAAATCGCTATCTCGGTTGGGCATTTCATGTCAACGCCACCGTCGTCGGTCGGGAAGGTGTGCGCTGGCAGGCCCTCAACGGTACCGCCGCTTTCCACACCGCGGATCCGCGAGCACCAACCATATTCCTTGAAAGACCGATTGATGTTTACCGCCATGCCATAGGCCGCATTCACCCAGCTATAGCTGTCGCTATTCGCACCGGTGGTGTCTTCCTCAAAGGCGAACTCCTCGACCGGTTCGGTTTTGGAACCATAAGGCAGACGCCCCAAGAAGCGCGGCATGGCCAGGCCCACATATTTGGAATCTTCACTTTCACGCAGAGACCGCCAAGCAGCATATTCCGGGGTCTGGAAGATCTTGGTCAGGTCGCGCGGGTTAGCCAATTCTGACCAGCTGTCCATCTGGAATAGGCTGGGCTTGGCACCGGTGATAAGCGGCGCATGGGCAGCAGCGGCAATCTTCGACATTTCACCCAACAGTTCGATATCCTGCGGGCTGTGATCGAAATGATAGTCTGCGACCAATGAGCCATAAGGCTCACCACCAAACTGGCCAAACTCTTCTTCGTAGAGCTTCTTGAAGATCGGCGACTGATCCCACGCGGTACCTTTGAACTTGCGCAAAGTTTTGTGCATGTCCTTTTTCGAGATGTTCATCACGCGGATTTTCAGCATCTCGTCGGTTTCGGTGTTGTTCACCAGATAGTGCAGACCACGCCACGCGCTCTCCATCTGCTGGAAATCGGCATGGTGCAAAATCAGGTTAACCTGTTCGGTCAGCTTCTTGTCGATCTCAGCAATGATGCCTTCGATCGAGCGCAGCGCATCGTCCGAAATTAGACCAGTGTTGGCCAGGGCCTGTTCGGCCAGTGTTTTCACTGCGCTTTCAACGGCAGTCTTGGCCTGGTCCGATTTCGGGCGAAATTCCTTGGTCAGCAGAGCTTCGAACTCGGATGATCCAAATGCGGTTGCGCCTTCGGCGGCTTCTACCTTGGCTTCTTCATCGGCCATCTTTTACTCCTCCTCAGCAGCGTCGTTGCCCGGCTTGGGCTGGGCTGCCAGTGTCTTTAGCAGGCTGGGATCCTGCATAATTTTTGAAATCAGATCCTCGGCCCCGGTTTTGCCATCCATATAGGTCATGAGGTTGGACAATTGTGTGCGTGCATCCAGCAGCTCTTTCAGCGGTTCGACCTTGGCCGCGATCGCGGCCGGGCTGAAATCATCCATGCTTTCAAAGGTGATATCTACTGCCAGATTGCCTTCGCCTGTCAGGGTGTTGGGCACCGTGAACGCAGCGCGCGGCGCCATCGATTTCATCCGGTCGTCGAAATTGTCTACATCAATTTCCAGGAATTTCCGGTCCGCAACGGCGGGCTGTTCGACCTCGGATTTGCCAGCCAAATCGCTCATGACGCCCATGACAAACGGCAGCTGTACTTTCTTCTCGGCTCCATAAAGCTCGACATCATATTCGATCTGAACTCTCGGAGCCCTGTTCCGGGCTATGAATTTTTGTGAACTGTCAGCCATCTGTTGCTCCTCGACTCATCCGTCAGCTTTTTGTTTCGATCCACGTTCCAGCGCTATCGCCGGAAACGTATCAAAATCCATCGTCATCATCATCTTTCAATCCGCCGATCTGGCGCACTTCGTCCAGACCCTCTTTGGCCATATCTTCGATAATCGTCATAAAATCTGCATTCACAAGCCGCTTTGCCCGTTCCAACAAAATCGGTAGCGGGCTGGAAGGTTCGCAGCGCGCATAATAATCCATAATGCGTTCCAACATTCGGGTAACGTCTTCGGGCGAGTTGACCGCACCACCGCCTGCAGGCGCAGCAGCTGGTCCTGATCCTGATTTAGCCGCGGGTGCATCCATTTCGTCCACGTCGTCATCTGCGGTGTCACCGACATCAGCGTAACGGGACATCGCCTGCTTGATGCTCTTCAATGCGTCAATCAAAGGGTCCAGATTCGGGCCTTCTCCCGGGGTCTTGTCAGCAAAGACAGCATCGATAGAGTTTACATTCTCAAGCGCTGATGCAACCGCTTCCGCGTTGGCGGAAAGTGTTTCTTCATCAGTATCCTTGAAAGCGGCGGCAACGCTGTTTTCGTCCGGGATGTCGTCCAGATCGGCCGGCATGTTTATGCGGCCATCGACAACATCCAGATGACGTAGGGTGATGCGTCCGAAAGTTCGGCTTTCCGTCAAGCCAGTGCGACGTAGCGCTCGTACCATACGTTCAGTCGAGGCCAGACCACGCACCGCGTTGATCCGCATCGTCGCGTCGCCATCATCTTCGTCCAACTCAGGGTGACAAGTATCCCAGAATTCATCCAGCAGAGATCTGACGTAATTTATCGAAGCTGAAAATTCAGTAAGACCCTTTGTATGCAAAACCGCTTCGGCCAGGTAGATCGCGGCGCGCAAATCATGGCTCTGTTCCATAACCGCTAGCGCTTTGGCCTCGACATCAGCCCAATCTTGTTCTTCAGCGGCGACGACCTCGTCGCCCATCTGACGTTCTTCCCCTGGCTGAGCCGCGATCTCAAGATCAGTAAATGCCGGATCATATTCCAGGTTTTCACCGCTTGGCTGATCTTCGCTTCTAGGCTCCAGATAAGATGATAGTTCCATACTCTCCCCAATAACGTGGCGGTTGTCTGCCGCTTGTCCGTTTGTTGGCACCGCTTAACGTGATATTCCCGACAACCGATATGAACTACTTCACACGATGACAAAGCTTGCAAACATTTCGCGTTTTATGCGCAGTCATTGTTATGAATCAGCCCCATACCAGGCCCAAAGTCAAACCTAATAAATACGTTTTTTTTACGACATGGTTTGGCCGCTACGCCGATAAGGCACGCTTTTTTCGTTTGGCAGACGAAGTTAGATGCCGAGGACTAAAATTTCCTCTTCTCGCATGCAGTCCGATGCTGCAATGATCATGAAAGGTCCGAACCCGATCGAGCGGACCCTGGCACACCGTCTTCACAGACGACGCCTGCGGACGACTAGGAGAAACCGGCAATCGAGAACGGGAATAAAATGAAAACAGGGATATTTGCAGTCATTGCACTGACACTTGCAGCCATGATGGCGCAGGCTGACGAAGGTAAACTGTCCATTGAGTTGAACAAGTTTGAAACTGGCGAAGCTGGGGGCTGCCGCGCTTTCTTTTTGTTTAGCAACCAGACCGGTAACAGCTTTGAAGAATTTGAAATGTCACTGGCGATCCTCGACGGCGACGGAGTGATCGATCGCTTGCTGTCCATCGACGCAGCCCCCCTACCGGTACAACGGACCGTTCTAAAGCTCTTTGAGATTCCCGATATTGATTGCTCAGATATTTCCGAGGTGCTTTTACACGACCTGCCCGCGTGCAAACATCAGAACGAAAACCCTGTGGATTGCTTCCCGCTATTAGCGTTGGACAGCAAGACAACAGCGAATCTGGCGCAATAAGCCATGCCGGGGTTGGAAAATCTGGGCACCGGAGGCCCAATCATCGTCCTTCTTGGCCTACTGTCCTTGCTGTCGCTGACAGTGATCGTGGTCAAGGTTATCAGGCTCGCGCCGGTACGCGCTGGAGGGCCCGCTCGGGACGCGGCATTTGTCCAATGGTCAGTCGGAGACAAAAAATCTGCGCAACAGGCCGTCGCCGCAGGTAAATCACCGGCGGACCGTGTTTGTGCCTATGCCATGCAAGCGCTTATCGATGGCTTCAAAGGGCCTGCGCTGATGGCCGAGCTGACGCGTCGCGGCAATCAAGAATTCGCCGTAATGAACAGCTGGCTTCGCGTTTTAGAATTAATCGCCATGATCTCACCTTTGCTGGGGCTTTTAGGCACAGTGACCGGAATGATTCAGTCGTTTCAGGAATTGGAGCTGGCGCAGGGTGCGGCTAACGCCTCGGTTCTGGCGGGTGGTATCTGGCAGGCGCTGTTGACGACCGCTGCCGGGTTGTTGGTCGCCATTCCAGCTGCCATCGGAGCCTCTTTGCTGTCCGGACGTGCCGAAGCAGGGGCGCAGTCCATAGAGAACGCTGTTGGCAATCTGATGGTGCTTGAGGAGCGCGGCGCGCATTAAGGAAGCTTCGATGTACAGCGATATCAGCCTGAACAGACGCAAGCCGACCCGGCCATTGATCTCTCTGGTTCCGATGATCGACGTAATGTTGATCCTGCTGGTGTTCTTCATGGTCACGTCGACTTATCTGAACCTAGACATGATTCCGGCGCTGGCACAGTCCAACCGCCCGGTCCCCTCGCAGGCAGCCAAAACCGAAACTGTATCCGAAACACTGCTTATTCGCATCGGAACAGACGGTTCCCCCTTTCATCAAGGTAAGGATTTCACCCGGGACGAACTAATCAGCTTGCTGACAGTCCGCCTTAATCGGAACCCTGCGCTTCAGGTCATCATCCTGCCGACCGGAGGTGCTCGACTACAGTCGCTTGTAACTGTCATGGATATTGTCACAAGCGCTGGGGCCGTGAACATGCGCGTGGTCCGACTGGAGGCCCGCCAGTGAGGATATCTCGCCCTGCTCGTCGCCATCACCCCGAGACGATCATCGCCCTGATCGATGTGGTGTTCTTCCTGCTGGTCTTTTTTATGTTGATCGGCCGCATGGACGCCACTGCGCCGTTTGATGTAACCCCACCAACGGCCCTGACCGGGGCGGACATGCCAGCGGGAGGCATCACGTTATCCGTAGCGGCCGATGGGACGATGGCGCTAGACGGCGAAGAGGTATTTCTGCAAGACATTAATCAGCGCATTCAGTCCCAACTGGAGGCCGATCCAGACATTCTGATCCGGATCAACGCGCATCGCGACGCTGCATTACGCGACATCCTGCCCCGGATCGCCCAATTCGAGGCGATGGGTGCACGCGACGTAGTTCTGGTGGTGACACCTCCGGGGCCTGCACGGTGATCAAGGGGCCGTTCATATGGGGGGTTGGCTTAGTCTGCTCGCTTGCCCTTCATGTCGGCGGCGCTCTGGCCCTGATTTGGAGTGTTGAGCCAGACCCGGTGACGAAGCAGCCCGTGCCCGAGACCCGGATGCAATTGTCCGCCCATCAGGTCAAACAAAGCGAGGCTATCGAAGCACGACCGGAAGTCGAGGCTGCGCCGACAACGGATGCAATTGGGGCGCAGCTGGATCAAAGCGCGATACATCAATCGACCGCAGCTTCGAAGCAACTCCCACAGCAGACGCTTGCGGCAACCCAGGCGAAACCGGATGCTCTGGCACCGCTTGAAAATTTGGCCAAGCCGATACAGCAAGTCACCGGCGCGCCTCAGCCCTTACAAGCCGCAGCAGTGTCACCATCTCGGTTGGTCCCAGCTACTTTGCAGGCGAATCCGATCCTTTCAAGCTCACCGCAAGAGCAGGCTTTGCCCCCCAAACCTCCAAAACAGGTACTGGCCCAGCCTGTGAGACCCCAACCCGTCGCCCTAAAGCAGACAGTCCCTGATATCCCTCCCACCAACGCGTCCGAGGTGTTTTCAACCACGGGCAATGAACCGATCGACCCCGTCTCTCTGGCGGCGCTCCAGAGTTTCATGCGACCCGAAGACGCCGGGAATAGCGCTCAGAATCTGCGGGATGGAATCGATGGGCTGCTGGCGCAAATCCCGTGTGCGCGGTTGCAAGTTCAATTTCAACCCGACACCAACACATTGCAGGTCATCGGTCATATCCCCGAAGACGGATTGCGCAATCCTGTACTGACAGCCCTTCAGGCACAAATGGGAAACAACATACG
This sequence comes from Ruegeria sp. AP7, assembly GCF_056539905.1. Taxonomy (NCBI): domain Bacteria; kingdom Pseudomonadati; phylum Pseudomonadota; class Alphaproteobacteria; order Rhodobacterales; family Roseobacteraceae; genus Ruegeria; species Ruegeria sp. AP7. Next base: position 113,469 of record NZ_JBQFVT010000012.1, read on the forward strand.
GGTTGACGACAAGCTTCACATCCTACCTCGCCCACAATGTGGCGCGCTCAGTGGCATCGCGGATGTCGGATTGCCGCAATCTACAGATCAAATCACCAATCCGCTTCTCATCGGAAAGGACATTCATGCGCGCGAATTTCACTATGTTAAAGGACAGCAGCTGATATTGGACCTGACCGGGGCGGATTACGACGCTTTCGTCTATGTCGATTATTTCGATGCCGAAGGTCAGGTGATCCACCTCAGACCAAACGTGTCAACTCCAATGGCGCCGACGCCTGCAAATGCTGCTTTGCAGATCGGCGCAGCGGAACCGGGTGACGCGGGCCTCTTTGTTACGATAGGGCCACCTTATGGGCAGGAAATAGCCGTCGCCTTCGCAGCGTCGGAACCGCTGTATCAAGACGATCGACCGTTGGTTGAACCTGCCGAGGGATATCTGAATTTCCTGAAATCACGAATTACCGAAGCACGCAAAAGCAACCCGAACTTCAAAGGAGAATGGGTTTACTTCTTCATCACTACGACCGAGCGGTAGACATCGTCTTTTTCCATAAGAGTTAATTGAGGCACACATCGATGGATACGTTTCGTATCAGCCACAAACCTATGCCTTGGCAGGTGCGCGGATACTCGTTTTCACCGCAAAGCACGGATCTGTTCGCACGGCAAGATTGCAACATAACTTCTGATGTGATGCAGATTACAGTCTGGGCCTAGGTTGTGTGGCAAACAACAATGGACAGAGAGAGTTTACCAAGCGTAAGCTTGGAGATGAAATTGATTAGTTCAGAGAGTTGGGAGGCTATTATGGCCCGAGTTTCACTGCCAATACTATTGTCGGGTACGTTCATTTTGGCAGGATGCGAACTGCCGTGGACTGCAGAGACACAAACCGTTCCATCAAGCCCCGCAACACAACCTGTTTCAGCGGCTTCGCCAACACCTACCCAAGTGTCGGCCCCAGTGGTCCAAACTGCTCCCGCACCAACCGAAAGCACGTTGATCTCCGGCGAAGAGCGCCAAGGCGACGGAGGTGGCGATAGCGGTGGAGGAAATGATGGCGGTGGAGGAAATGATGGCGGCAGTGGTGGCGGTAGTGGCGGCGGCGGTGGAACCGGCGGCGGCGGTGGAACCGGCGGCGGCGGCGGCGGTAGCTGGAACTAGCGCAGGGATATAAAACATGTTGAAGCGTAGTCTGCTAGGCGCGCTCTTCGGGGGCACAGTCGCTTTGTCTGCGGCAAGCGACTCTGTTTGGGCGCAATCAAGTTCTGAGAGCACAGCGCAGATTACTGAAGCGCCTCGGATTGCAATTGTGATTGGTAATCAGGATTACTCCGAAGTCGTCGACCTTGCTAATGCGCAAAAAGATGCAGAAGACATTGCTGCTCTGTTACGGGAATTCAACTTTAAGGTTTACGACGGATACAATCTTGAAAAGCGAGAATTCGAGGAGCTTCTTCGAACTGCGGTTCTAAACATTCCTGATTCAGCCAACGTCCTATTTTATTATGCTGGCCATGGCATTCAGATTGGGCGACGCAACTACCTGTTACCGGTCGATGCAAAATTCGAAAGCATCTACGACGTTCCTTTGGCCACGATGACACTGGACCGGATTATCGACACATTATCCGCCAGAAGTTCAGCCCATGTGGCGATCCTTGATTCATGCCGGGACAATCCGTTCAGCGATATCAGGTTGGCAGCGGATCTTGATGCAAACCTGTTCGAAACGCGACCAGGCTTTGATGTTTTTAGCACGCCTTTGAATTCACTAGTCGCATATTCGACCTCACCCGGTGCCGTCGCCAGCGATGGCGACATCGGCCAGAACAGCCCCTATACTTCAGCCGTATTAGAAGCTGCACGGGCAACTCCATATGACAACATCCAACAATTGTTCCCGGTCATCCGGGAACGTGTCCACCAGGCGACGGGTGGGCGGCAAATACCGTGGGAAAGCTCTACGCTGGTGAAACCTTTTTACCTGGCCCAACACCAGGTTGAACAGCAACCCCAGGCCGTTCCGAGCGAAACCAGCCAGTCGCTGGACCTCGTTCAGCAGTTCGACAAAAGCATTCCGCTGATCCAAACGTTGTCGCAGGCGCTCGGGACCGAAATCACTGATGTTCAGATTGTCGAACGCCCTGAACAGGGTGTAATCGCACTGGAAGATACTCAGCAAACCGCCTCGATTTCATATTCTCCTGAAATTTCAGATGTCCGTGCGGTCGAGATAAGCAATAATGGCGTTCGGGACAGTTTTAGCGTTGAAGTGGTCACCTCCGATCAGGAACGCAAACGCGTCGACGTCTCATTGCAGTTGGACATTAACGCATGTGACATCGAAGCAGGTGATGCACTTGATCTCAATGGTGTCGGCGTATTTCGCCTTCCAAACGAACTGGACATCCCGGCCGGTCTGAAGGCGTGTGGCAAAGCTGTCGCCGAATATCCCGGCAATGCCCGTTTTCGATATCAGCTTGGGCGGGTGCAACAGGCCGCCGGGCAACTGGTAGATGCACATGCCAATATATCTGCGGCGGCACAAGCTGGCCACATACGGGCGAAATTTGCCTTGGCCATGCTACTCGACTCGGAACGGATCGACCGTGGTGTAACCAAGATTCCGTATGACCCTCAACAAGCCCTCAGCCTGCTGGAACAGGGCACCGCCGAACAAGACCCGTACGCCATGCACCGCCTTGGGAAGAAGCTGCTACGAGAAGGTGATACCCAACAGGAAAAGAGCCGTGGGTTTGAGCTTCTCGAGCGTGCAGTTGAACTTGGACACACATTTTCGATGAACGAGCTTGGACTGTATTTCCTGCGGGAAGACTCGGCGCATTACATACCGGAGAGAGGCATGCGATATCTCCGGGCGTCTGAATTGCGAAAAGACATCTATGGCTACGACAACCTCGCCTATGTCGCACTGCTTGGCCTCGGCGATAACCCTGTCGACTATGACAAGGCATTGCAATATTTCATGGCAGCCTCCGAAGGCGGTCACCCAACTGCCCCGGCCAGCATCGCGCGGATGATCTTGCGTGGCCAGCTTGAAGGCCGATCTCGCTCTGAAGCGTTGGAGTGGTATGATGTATCACTTGCAAGGGGCGATGCTTGGGGTGGGGCAAACGGCGCTTATATCATTCTCGACGGTCAGGTTTCTGGAAAAGGCCCGGCAGACGCCGCCCTCAGAGCTGCAAAAGCGGCGTTGTTGGCAGATACTGAAGCAGCCGCCCAGGCACAATCGCAGTTGGACAATGTACCACGCGAGGCCTTGGACCGTGCTCTCCAGATGGCACTGAACGAATTAGGTGAAAGTATCAAAGTAGACGGCCAGGTTGGAGCGCAGACTCTAAAATCTCTGGAAAACGCAACTGCTTTGAACAGAGTGCCCATTCCCTACGCCGCACTGGAGGATCCGAAAGAACGGCTCTTGCTAGCGGCAAGAGTGTACTGGGCCAGAAACCCGGTGCGTTTCGATTTATTTTAGCGGTATGTTTTGGTTCTGACCTGACGTTCGTTGCTTACCATGGAAAGCTCACCCGGCCAAAAGGTTACACAACCAATTTCACGAACTACTATGTCTGGCATGGATGTAGTGAGCTCATGATACAATTAAGTGTCAGGCCGAATGTCAGCTCATGATCTCGCATATCTGCCCCATGATCCAATCGATCGAAGGGGGATGCAACGGATCTAACCGCATCGCTTGCGATACGACTTCTCTCGCTTTTTCGTGCCTCCCCAGCAACAGAAATGCATAACCGCACCACGCCATGGACTCTGCTTCGTTTTCGATCTGCGATAACGTCTTTTCGAACTGTGCATTTGCTTCGTCCCAGAGGCCTGCGCAGAGATAAGCAAACCCAGTTGATCTTGAATGTAGACGTCCTGGTTGTCCAGTGCAGCACCCTTGCGGGCGATATGCAGGATGTGATCGGAAGCGTCAGAGCCCGCCAATCCCAGCCAAAGATCGATAACATAGGTGTCTGAGAGGTACATGTAAGACCGAGCGATGGACGGATCGAGCTCAATGGCCCGTTCCAGCAAAGCTCGTGCTTTAGCCATATCCCTGGCATTTAGGCCATCTCGAAGAGCTTTGCTTCGAAGCATCAGCTCATAGGCCTTCATCTCATCTGCTGGTTTTTGCGATGATCGGTCGGCAACGTTGAGTTGAACACGTCCCGGAAGGACCGCAACGATGTTGCGGGCCAGCTCGTCCTAAACGGTCAGGATGTCTTCCAACTCGCGATCATATCGTTCTGACCATAGCTGCGAGCCAGTACTGGCTTCCGCGAGCTGTACAGAAATCCTTACCCGACTACCGGCCTTTCGAACGCTGCCTATTACGAGATAATCGGCTCCCACTTCTGCTGCGATCTCTGCCGGATCGGCTTCCTGTGTTCTAAAACGGAAAGATGCGTTTCTGGAGACAACCTGAAGAGTACGAAATCGAGACAACCCGGTGATAATGTCTTCTGCGATGCCATCGCTGAAGAATGCCTGCTCCGGGTCGTCACTCAACTGTGCAAAGGTAAGACTGCGATGGTAGCTTTGCGGGGTGTAGCTGCTGGCTTCGCGTCAGCCTGTGCTTGCTCCGCTCCTCCGATGCGCCAGGCCCAAACAGACTCAGACTCAGAGATGTTCTTGATGGTATGTGTGCCCGCATCCTCCCACACGACCGAAATGCGGCTGCCAACCACGCGATAGACTGCGTCCGAGACAAGCACACCTCCTGGCGGGGCAAGTTGCTCTAAACGCGAGGCAAGGTTAACACCAGAGCCGAAGACATCATCCTCTTGCATGATTATGTCGCCAAGATTGATGCCAATGCGAAAAAGTAACGGGTCTGGCTCATCCAAGGGTGCTTGTTGCCATTCAACAGCGCAAGAAACCGCGTCTGCAGCACTAGCGAAGCTCGCCAAAAGGCCATCACGCATAAGTTTGACAATCCGTCCGTGGTGACGATTGATCAGTGGTGCAACTGTTCCATCTATGTGAGCGGTCAACGCATCAAGCGTTCCAGCTTCGTCTCGCTCCATGCGACGAGTATAGCAGACCATATCGGCGACCAGAATTGCTGCAAGCCGTCGCTCCAAATTCACCTCCCTTCCTCTGCATAACGACCGGTGTGGTATTAGACCATCCATAACTGAATGGTCACATCCATTGATCAGAGGCTCTGTGCTTGTAGTGACAGTCCTACTGGCGCCCGCTTTCGCAGTCGCAGCGTAGGTCCGCAAAGCGGGCTGCGCCCGCAGCATCGCGGGTGGGCGACGAATGTCTCTTACGGGCCGCGCTTATCAAATTCCACGTATTGGAGTAGTCTTTTCCGATAGCATCTCCGGGTTTGAAATCGAAGATGGAAAAAGTACTGCGCTTTGGCGGGTTTTTCTTCAGGGCAGACGAGCCTGCTACTTTAGCAGCAAGGTATCGTGACAATTTGGGCATTGATCTCGTACCAAACGACTATGAAACACAGTGTTGGACGCAGGAAGCAGGCGAGACCGGTTTCGCCCCGTTTGAAAAAGTGGCAGAGTATTTCGGGAACCAAGAAAAGGTATTTATGCTGAATTTTCGTGTTCGTGACATTGAGAAAATGATCGCACAACTCGAATCTAAGAGTTTTGAAGTCCGTCGCGATCCATATTCGCCTTATCCAAATGGCAAGTTCGCGTGGCTCAATGATCCAGAAGTAAACCCAATTGAGCTTTGGGAACCCGCCTAGCATTCGATTAGCGTCTTGGTGTTCCAAGTGGCTATCTTGCGACTTTGCATATTGGACCGGTTGTCGGATTCGCATGTCCTCGCGCGTCCTTGCACCATATGAATAAAGGATGGAGGCGAAAATGATATACGCAATCACGATTTATGGGGAGCCGGGCGTGTTCGAAGCGCTGCCCAAAGATCGCCAGGAGGAGGTGATGTCGGGACACAGCGCGCTGCAATTGGCATTAACCGACCGGGGCGAGTTCGTGTCGATGAAACTGATGCCGCCAACCTCTGCTGTTATGGTCGAGCCAGCTACGGCCGAAGGCGCGGCTCCCCTGATCACCGACGGTCCGTTTGCAGAGACAAAAGAGAATTTCCTTGGGTTCTATGCCGCTGATTTCAAAAACCTTGATGAAGCGTTGGAATACGCAAAGATGATCTCATCCCCTGTCGCACGGCTAGAGGTGCGCCCGGTTGCCTGGGCGGGTGGCGTGATCTCGTCGGAATAAGTCATGTCGGACTGGCTTGAGGCTACAATTGCTCTGCACCGACCGCGCGCGCTTGCCGCCCTGACCCGATTGTTCCGGGATATCGACACGGCGGAAGAGGCATTTGCCGAAGCTTGCCTGAAGGCGCTGACGGTCTGGCCCAAAGACGGTGCACCGCGTGATCCGTTGGCGTGGTTGCTGACGACCGCACGCAACTCGGGCCTTGATCATGTGCGCAAATCACAGCGTCGTGCGGCAATTCTGGCGCGTCACAGTGAGGAATTTCAGTTGATGCCCGCCGAAACACCGGACCCTGACGAAATGCGCGATGACGTATTGCGACTGCTGTTCATTTGCTGCCATCCGGAACTAGACCGGCAGGACCAGATTGCCATTGCCTTGCGCGTGGTTTTGGGGCTGAGCGTAGACGAAATCGCGAGCGGATTTCTGATCAGGCCAAAAACTATGGAACAGCGGATCACCCGTGCAAAAAAGAAGATTGCGAGCAATCCGGTTGCCTTCGAAACACCCAGCCCAGCTGAGCGGGGTGCACGCTTGGGTGAAGTTTCCTTGATGGTCTACCTGATGTTCAACGAAGGATGGTCAACCTCAGCGGGTCAAAATCAAATCAAGCTTACCTTGTGTGAAGAGGCTATCCGTTTGGCCCGTCTGCTTGCGGAACTGTTTCCGGCGATGGGGGAACAGGCTGCCTTGCTGGCATTGTTGCTGTTCCAGCACGCTAGGCGTCATGCGCGAATTGATACGGACGGAAAGCTTGTCGCGTTGGACGATCAGGATCGCAGCCTTTGGGATCGCTCGGGCATCGCCGAGGCGACGGGTCTTTTGCAGAAGGCTCAGCGGACTGGTCATCATGGTGTTTACATCGTACAGGCTGCAATCGCCGCAACACATGCCCATGCAGATTCGGTAGATGACACGGACTGGGCTTCGATCGAAAGTCACTACGCTGCTCTCTACGCATTGCAGCCAACACCTGTCATCCGTCTCAATCAGATTGCGGCTCAGGCCAAGCTGCACGGCCCGTATTATGCGTTAACGGCGATGGAGAATCTGGCGCAGGATTTGTCCACCTATCGCTGGTTCCACGCAATGCGCGGAGGGCTTTTGCAGGAAATCGGCGATCACAACGCGGCGATTGCCGCCTTTGAAACGGTAATGAATCTTGGCCCAACCGCGCCCGAACGTGTTGCGATCACGGAAAAAATAGAGATTTGCCAAAAAAAATTACGCGGCGTGTAGGGATCGCTGGATATCGCGCGTCCTTGGATCAGACCCGTATGTGGCGGGCGTAACCAATGGAGAAGCACATGAGTATTCTTGAGATGACCACTGTCGGAAACTCCGGCTGGATCGGACATTCCGGCCCCGATCAAGGCAAAGCCAAAGCCTTTTATCAAGAGGTGCTGGGCTGGACGATCAATGACATGCCCATGCAGGACGGATCAAGCTATTCAGCCGCCGTTGTTGGCGAAACCGCAATTGGTGGCTTTTCCCCAATGCCAGAGGATAACGGTAGCTGGACGATCTTCTTTACCGTGGCCGATGTGGACGCCAGCGTCGCCAAGGCTAAGGCCAAAGGTGCCACGATTGTCCAGCCTGCTATGGATATGCCGGGGGTCGGTCGCATGGCCACTCTGACTGACCCGCAAGGGGCTCGGTTTGCGCTAATCACATATGAGAGCATGGCGTCCTAAGCGCAATCAAAGAGGAGGCATAACATGGAACAGTTTCCACAGATCGCGCTGGTCGTCACTGCTATTTTTGTTTTGATGAGTATTCCGATGGCGATCGCCGTTGGTGTGCGTCGCACCAAGACTGGGATTTCTTTGCTTCACGGTGAGGATGAAAACTTGCTGCGGCTGATGCGGGCGCATGGGAACTTCATCGAATACGTGCCGCTTGCATTGCTTGCCCTGGCGGGGGCAGAAATCACAGGAACCCCATCCTGGCTGGTCGCCGCCTGCGGTGGTGTGCTGCTGCTTGCCCGCCTCGTCCACTATTTCAGCCTCAGCACTTCGTTGAATGGCAAGGGGCGTGCGGTAGGGGCGGCGCTGACGACCTTGGCCATGTTGGTGCTTGCGCTGGCAATCCTCTGGCAGCTTTGGATCTACAGCTGATGCCAGTGGATGAAACACTCGGCGCCCGCATGCGAGATCCTCTGGCCGCGCATGTGGGCATTTCCGAGAAGCGGATGATGGGCGGCCTGTGCTTCTTTTTGAATGGCAACATGCTTTGTGGTGCGCGTAGACATCAGGATGGCGTGGGTCGGTTCATGTTTAGGGTGGGAAAGGTGAACGAGCCCACGGCATTGCAGGACCCCACAGCCCGCGCTGTGATTCACGGAACCCGCAAGCTGGGCGGTTTTGTTCGCGTTGACGCATCAGATTGCGATGACGCAGCCTTGCTACGGTGGCTACAGCTATGTCTCGAACATGCCGCAGCGTTGCCCAAGAAAGACTGAACGGAGGATCTTTTGACCCAATTCGATTGTTTTGCTGCCGAGGCAGTAGGCTTCCTGCAAGAACTGAAGGCCAACAATACCAAGGACTGGTTTGCAGCGAACAAGGCGACGTATGAGACTCACATTAAAGCACCCAGCAAGCTGTTCGCCGAAGATATGGAGTTGGCGCTACGCGACTTGACCGGGCAGGATCATAGCAGCAAAATCTTTCGGATTCATCGCGATGTTCGGTTTTCCAAAGACAAGACACCCTATAACGCGCATCTGCACCTTGCGTTCCTACCGACAGGACAGGCGGTTCAGCCGCCAATGTGGCTCTTTGGCCTTTCCCCAGAAAAGCTGTCACTCGGATGTGGGGTGTTGCAGTACGACAAAGGGGCTTTGGACACTTTCCGCGATGCGATGGCGGGTCCTCTGGGCGCAGAGTTAACCCAGATCACATTAGAGATGCGAAATCGGGGTTTCAGGATCGGTGACCCGGAGTTGAAGCGCATCCCGCCCGGATTTGACAAAGACCACCCCCATGAGGAAGCGTTGCGGCGCAAGGGCTTTGCAGTTTGGATGGATACCGAGACCCCAGCCTTTGTTTTGAAGTCGAATCTGACGGAACTCACAGTCGCCGAGTTCGCCAAACTGATGCCAGTGTTTCAGCTGCTTTCGCGGATCACGTGACCCCACTACTGCGAACACAACGGATGGCGGCTATTACGGGCGCACCGCAACCTGGATCCGGTTGGATGATCGGCAGGAACGAGAAATGCGGCGTGACGACAAAGCAAACCAATCAGCATCAATCTGGATCAAATTATGCAGTTCTGGATTCCATCACGCAGGCAAGATATTGTGGTTTACCCTGAACAAGTTGGTGGGGTCATATGTGCCCTTGATCTTAGAAAGCTTCTCACCGTTGTCACCATATGCTCCTGCCATGTGATCCGCTTCGTCTTCGGGCATAAAGTTGACATATGCACTACCGGTCGCGTGCGGTCGCATCTGGTCATAAAGATCTCGCGCCCAAGCAATGCACTCGGCATCCTTGCTGGGATCCTCCCAACGCGTGTGAACATTCATGATGAAGTGAGCAGACCTTTGGGGATAAGCGGTAGAGCCGGCCTCGACGCGCGCCATTGCTCCGCCCACATGGGCAATAAAAACTTCACACGCCGGGTCAGGAAGGCTGGAAATCGCTTCCAAGAGACCTGAGATTGCATCCGAAGAAAGTGCATCAAAATCATGGCTCTTCCAGTAATTCCTGGCGCCTGGTGTCAACAAAGGATCAAAAGCGGCCTGCCAGTCTACGAACTTGTGGGGAGATATCACATCGGCGATTGGTTCACCTAGCGCGCGTAGTGCCGCCATGGCTTTTTCACCTTCGTCCATGGGCCCGCTATAGCAGGCTGCAAAGATCAACACCTCTCGCCCATGCCACTCAACTGGCAGGAACGGTAGCGGGGGCGCTTTTCGCATCACGCTCCATACGGTCAGCTCATCCGGGGAATTGTCAGCAATCGTAGCAAATTCAGCGAGGAGCTCTGGCGCATTTTCTATCGGATGAACAATAAGGCCAGACAGGACATCGGGTCCTAGCCCATGCAGTTGGAACTCAAATGAGGTTACGACACCAAAGTTTCCACCCCCACCGCGGATAGCCCAGAAAAGTTCCGGGTGGCTTGTAGGGGATGCGGTTACAATGGCTCCGTCCGCAGTCACGACTTCCGCTGAGAGCAGGTTGTCGATCGTCATGCCAAATTTCCGGGTGGTCCATCCAAAACCGCCGCCAAGGGTAAGGCCCGCAATGCCCGTGGTCGAGTTGATGCCAACAGGAACGGTAAGCCCATGCGCCTGGGTTTCACGATCCACATCTCCTAGCAATGCACCCGGTTCAACCCGAGCAGTCTTGTTGACAGGATCTACGTGAACCGACCGCATTTGGGACAGGTCGAGCATGACTGTTTCATCTGCGACAGCGTGCCCTGCAATCTGATGCCCACCTGACCGAACCGACATTACGAGGCCAGTGTCTCGTACAAAATTCACTGTCTTCTGCACATCGCTTGCTCCCAGAGCGCGGATCACGAAACCTGGGTAACGTTCGAACATGCTGTTCCACGTTGTTCTTGCGTCTTCGTATTCCGGGGTGCCTTTCTGGTAGACCCCGCCACGAAGCGATGCATCAAGAGCGCCCAACGCGTCTTGGTCCACTGTTGCCGTACCACCGTCGAGTGTTTTCAGATCAAACATGCGTAAGCCTCCCAATAGTCAGGTCGGGCTTCTTGCAAGGCTGCCTCAGCTAATTGCTATTTACGTCGCGTTGTCTCGCGAAGTCGTTTCATTGAGGTGGGTAAAAATGACTGCTGATCAGGCAAATATTGCCGGATCAATCCGATCCACAGGTGTTATGACATCGGCAGGAATATTCAGTCGCTCAGCCGCCTTTCTGAGGCTCTCCTCATCAGGGGCTTCGTACAAGCAGTATGTTTTGCGCTTATCTGCGCTGAGGAACGAAAAAATCCATTCGACGCCGACTTCGTCATTGATTTCTTTGATGTGAATTTTGTCATCTTCACTGACGTTTAGCTGCTCGGCAAAATTTCTTTCAATTATGTATCTAGGCATTAAGTCCCCCAAACAGTTTAAGTACCTTAACTCGCTACTCCTTCGAGCTTTGACCTTAGGGAAACCATACCCAATTTTTGCGAAATTGCCAACGCTTCCCCTTCCAGTTGAAACGCCTGTTCCACATCCTTGGGGCGTCCCCTTCGCCTCAATGCGGATGCATAAGCCGCTTTGCTGTGCGCAATCCAAGGTGGGCATTTCATGCGCGTGTCAATTTCAATAGCCTTCTGGAACATTGTGTCTACGGCATCCCAGTCTTTTAACACCGTGCCCAGACCGCCGAGACGTCGCGCTGCCGCACCTGCGCACACCGTCGTTGCCCCTGCAGTGATCGTCAGTTCTTCGTACGGAGCCAGTAATTCATAGAGCGTCTTGGCATGTCCCTGATGTTCAATGGCGACGCATATGTCAGCCAGATAAGATAAGGTCGTTGAATACATAGCGTCGAATGGAAGATCAAAGCCATTGTCGGCCATTTCGTTCAGTATACGTTCAGCAGGTTCCTTGTACCCGAGCTCGGCCGCGATAAGGCCAAATCCTGGTCTCCACGAGATGTCTTCGGGACTGTCCGTCATCAATTTCTTGATCACAGGCGCGACCTCGTGCAGTCGGTTTTGCTCGCGGCGGATGGTGAACATCTGGACCCCGAAGACGCCCTCAACATGTTCCCCATGGGTCTTTCGACCGATCTTCACTGCCTCGGTGGCGTGTTTTTCCGCTTGCTCAAAATCGCCGTCCATAATTGCAACCATGGCGCGTGCGTGTTTCTGAACCCAATAGAGTTGCAGATGATTGTCCTTTTCCGAAATCTCGGTGAGCAAGCCCAGAGATTGGTCCATCAACTCGCGGTCGGCCATCTCGGCACCTAAAAACAAGCTGAGAGTCCGGTTTCGTCCTTGATCGATACTGCCAAGATGCTCGGCCACACCATGCATAGCCTCCAGGTTTTCGCGCCAATGGCGGGTTTCTCTTCCCTTACGCGCAACGAATGGGGCTCCAAAATGCATCATCATTACCGAGAACTGGGATTTATAATCTCCCAGTTTTGCGGCCAACTCCATGGACTGCTGCCCGAAACGCGCACCTTCGGAAAACTGACCTACGAACATATGGGCGCGCGCAAGTTGGCTCATCAATCTGCACCGACGGACTTCATCATCATCGGGCAAATCTTTCAGTGCATTATCGCAGAGTTCGATCGCCTCGCTGTGCCTTTCGCTGGACATCATGCATGAGTCAGCGAAGTGGTTGGCCGCGTCAGCGGCTAGCTCCACGTTGTGCACCGCCCGGGCCGCGTTGGAAGCGTCTTTCAGAACTGCTATACCTTCAGGCAATTGGCCCAGACTGTCATAGCTGCGGCCGACCAAGATCTTGCCTTTGATCAATTCTGTATTGGAGTCTGAGCCAAGTTTTTCGGCGGCTCTTAAAGTTTCCTTGGCGTTCGTCATCGCTTCTTGGCTGGCAGATCGCACCAATGCCATTTCTGTCGCAATCTGCCATTTTTCAAACGCGGCACTCCAGTCCTCAGCCTCTGAAAGGTGGCGCGCGACCAGTTCAGGGCGACGCTCGATCTCAGATGACCTTATCCACATCAGAGCACGCGCCACGTCTGCGTGCTGCAGTCTCCGGGTTGAACTCAACATGGATTGATAAGCGGTATCGCGAATAAGGGCATGGCGGAAAACGAAGTGCCCGCGATTGTGTCCGCTTTCAAAGATCAAGCCTGTTCGAGAAAGCTCTTCGAGACATTTATTGATATCGGATTCTTCAAGGCCCTTCGCTGCACATAATATGCTCGGCTCAAACTCCCGGCCAATCACCGATCCAGTAAGGGCGACCTGTTTTGCTTCTGGCGATACTGCATCGAGCCGCGCCATCAACGCGCCCTTCAATGACGATGGTATGTAGCCTTGCCCCTGCTCGCCGGATTCGACAATGGCTCGGGTCACTTCTTCCACGAATAGTGGAACACCATCTGTTTTTTCAATTATTGTGGTGATCAAAGCTTTGTCCGGTCTCTTGCCTGTAATGTTTTCGACAAGGTTTGAGACATGCGCAGAATCAAATCGGCGCAAAACCAGAGACTGTACGTGTGTGTCCCCATCAACACGGGCGAATTCCCACCCGGGTCTGTGGGTTATCAAGATCATCAGACGAAGATCGGTGCATATCGACTTAAACCGCTCCAACAAGGCCTGTGTGGATGGGTCAATCCAATGAGCATCTTCTACGCAAAGAATAACCGGGCGTACGCTCGACCGCACCTGCACTGTGTGGATCAATGTTTGGATTGTCGTGTCGCGCTGCTCCTGAGGCGACATCTCGAGCACCTTTTGGGCGAGCGCACTACGAGGTGCGACCAATGCTGCAAAGACAGGCAGAACTTGTTCCCAATCCAACCCTGGCCGTCCTTCAAGCATCTTTCTGACATGATCAAGGATCAGATTGTCATCAAAGTCCGGTTCAACACCCGCATCCTGGGATATTCGTTGGGCTACCGGATGAAATGGGCTGCTGCTGAGATAGGGGGAACAATTCAGCCTTATGACATCGGCTTGGTCGTTTTCAGTGATTTCTGCAAGGAATTCCTCTGTAAGCCGTGACTTTCCAATTCCGGCTTCACCGGAGAGTAGAACAACGTCTCCGTGACCGTTCTGAGAACGTTGCCATGATTGCAGTAGGATACCCTTTTCGTAGTCCCGGCCAACCATGACGCTGTCGACTTCGTCTCGATGTGAGGCGCGGAACCGGCTTTCCGCACTGCGTTCCGACACCACTTTCTGCAGACTACGTGGTTCAGCAAACCCTTTTAGCTCTGCCTGCCCAAGAGATTTGAACTCGAATATCCGATGCAAAGTTGTCTCGGTTTCCTCAACTGACAAAATGACTGAGTTTGGCTCTGCATGTTCTTGAAGCCGTGCCGCAAGGTTGACGACCGGACCAGTCATGGCCCCTTCCTCATATGTGTTTTCACCAATGGTATCGCCGACCACAACATCACCGCTCGCAACTCCCAGTCTGACGGACAAAGACTCTCCGTCAGGCGTCTTGAGTTTTTTGACACGGCGAACAGACTCAAGGCTGGCTTTTACCGCCCGAATTGCGTGATCTTCATAAGCCCGCGGCCATCCGAAAAACACGAGAAGACCATCACCCAAGTACTTTGCAACGTAGCCACCGTATCGGCTTACGGCTCCAGCAACGGCATCTTGATAGTTCTGTAGCAAGTCCCGCATGTCTTCGGGATCAAAGCGATTGGTGAGTTCAGTCGAGCCGACAAGATCGGCAAACAAAACTGTTACGTGACGCCTTTCTGCAGTAGGCGGTTCAACATACTTCTGTTTGCGCAGATCATCACTTTGTGAATCGTCTAAGGTCAGCGCTTGTTCGTCTTCAGGCGCTTGAACACCAGTTGCTGGTAACGGTGAGGTTGCGGGTCTTTGGCCGTCTTGCTCGTGAATTGCAGCAAGGATGATTTTGCGGTGACCAAGGCTAACTCCAAGCTCTTTTAAGTCGTCGCCAGATAGTAATGGCAGAACGCGCGCATCAATATCGTTTTCCGCAAATACATCCGCGTACTGACTCAGATCGAGATCGTTTAACCACTTGTCTATTCCAGCCGACATCTTTGGATCATGCTGAGATACGCGATACTAATCAAGAATAGGCTTTCAAAATGAACTGATTATTCAATGAATGGCATCCGCTGTCATCTGTCTTCGGGTCACTCTACAATTCCGACTTTTGCCTTCGCATTCTAGATTTACGCGACTGGTTGATTAGCGGCACGCGCTCTATATTTTGCCTTTGAAGGCGACTTTGTCGGCAGTGCGGTTACTCACCACAATTCGACGAACGACCGCACCGAGCCCATCTCGGGGATCTGTTGCAAACTTTTAGCCATTGACGCTCGCGCCACCAACAGGTGAATGACCTTCAGAATTATCAAGTCGAAAGTCTATTCATAATCTCCTTTAAAGGCGCACAATATCCGAAGGATGTGATCCTCTTTGCTGTGTTCTTCTATGTTCGACACGGCGTGTCTTACCGAGATCTTGAAGAGATCATGCGCGAACGGGGCGTATCGGTTGATCACACCACACTGAACCGTTGGGTCACACAGTATCCCGCTGCAATCGCAGAAGCAGCGCGTCGAGGAAAAAGGCCGTGCGACCGTTTCTGGAGAATGGACGAGACCTACATCAAAGTGAAAAGCGCGTGGGTCTATCTCTACCGAGCCGTCGACCAACACGGCAAGACACTAGATTTCATGTTATCCCGGCGTCGCAACAAATAACCTGCCTCCAAGTTCTTCGCCCGTATGCTGGAAGCCAATGGCCTACCTCGAAAGATCGTCATCAACAAAAGCGGCACCAACACCGCAGGCATTAAAAACATCAACAAGATGCTTAAGAGCTTTGGCTCTCCGATCCCCATTGAGATGGTCAGACGGAAATACTTGAACAATATAGTTGAGCAGGACCAACGTTTCATCAAGGGGCGAACACGCCCGATACTGGGGTTCAAAGCCTTCGCATCCGCGTCCGTAACGCTGGACGGAATCGAAGTCGCGAACATGATCCGCAAAGGTCAGTTCACGCCCGGAATCTGTCCGTTTCGTCAATTCGCAGCACTGGCCGCTTAGCTCCCCTGCAATCGCTTAAACAGTTCATCGTTCCCAAAAGATTGCAACAGATCCCTGCGCAACCTTGCGAGCGCGCCCCTTGGCTTGGACGCAGGCGACGACTTCCGCATTTCCATGGCAGAGGCGCAGGAGAAAACGGCGCTGCTGCGCTACGATGGCGCGTGGATCCGCCCGTCTGGGTTCAACCCTACAACCCATATCCTCAAAACCCAGCTCGGTGTTCTGCCCGCAGGGATCGATTTATCCGACAGCGTCGAGAACGAGTATTTCTGCATGAGCTTTTGTCGCGTCATGGGAATGGAAGTGGCGGAGATCGCGATTGCCGACTTCGAGGACGTGCGGAGCCTTGTTGTGACACGGTTTGATCGGCGTTGGGCCAAGGATGGTCGATTGATCCGCCTCCCGCAGGAAGACTTTTGCCAAGCTCTCACATTCCCGCCTAGCCAGAAATACCAACTAGACAGTGGGCCGAGGATCAAAGAAAGCGTCGGGTTGCTAGCGGGCAGTGATGATGGTCCCGAGGCAGATCAGCGCGCCTTCTTGCGCACACAGGTGCTGTTTTGGCTCTTAGAAGCGACAGACGGGCACGCCAAGAATTTCAGCGTTGCTTTGCGTCCAGGCGGATTCCGCATGACCCCGCTCTATGATGTGCTAAGCGCCCAGAAAGCCGTAGATGACGGTCAATTTCGCCAAAATCAGATGCGTCTTGCGATGGCGGTCGACGTCGGGCGGCTGCCTTTCATGCGGTATGATCAGCAGATCATGCTTCCACTTTTAACATAGTTTAACTTACCCACCGGTATTGCGCGATCGCTAGTACATGCTCGGCCATAGCCGTAATTTGGTTAATCTGAGGCTGCGCCAGAAGAATAGTAGAAAGCAATCGCTTGCGTCCTGTTTTTAACCGAGAGCTTTTCATAGATGTTGCTCAGGTGAAATTTGACGGTATTTGTCGAGATTTGCAGGTCTTTCGAAAGTTCGCGGTTGGATAGGCCCTTGGCCAGCGCTTCAAGGATGACGCGCTCTTTGCGGGAAAGGCTGTGAATTGGGTCCTGCTGCATCTTCCGTACATCGATGAATGGAAACACCATTTTACCAGCCGCCACGTCCGCGCAAGTTTCCAGCAATACTTCAACCTCACCCGACCGGGATGCGAACCCTGCCGCGCCTGCCTGCATGGCGAGGCGCGGAACATCTCCGACCTCATCGCCATAGATGACAAATCGGGGTACGTTTTCCTGTTCCCGCAGAACTTCGATCAATTTGGCCGCACCGAGAACCGGCAAATTCCATGCAATTACGCAAACCTTGACTGGTACCCTCATGACCGCGCCCAGAAACCCTTCGGCGGTGGCTGATGTGGCAACTAAAGAGAATCGCGGATCACGTTCAAAAATCTCCGACATTGCCGACAACACCAGCGGATTGTTGTCGGCCAACATAACGTCAATCGGTTGTTGTGGAAGCTCTGACATTGATTTTACATCCAAAATTCAAATTCACTACCCATTCGTATAGGTTCAAAATTAGTATACTCTAGTATCCTTGCCAAAACGGGTAGGTTTTTCCCCACTCTATTAGAAGTCCTAAAGCAGTAGTAAGTTACGTTGCGTGCCGATGCAAGCAAGGGTTTCCTGATCCACAACACGGTATTTGGGTGTGGCTGAACACCCCGACGATCAAGGAGGATCGAATGAATTCCCAGATTTATCCCACGCTCGAAATCCCACAGACCTTGGCTGCCGGCCCGGGACCGGGCAATACCGACGCCCGCGTTCTGCAGGCATTCGCGAGCGCAGGGGTAGCTGACCATATGCAGGGTGATGTTTTGCGCGGCATGGTCGAATGCAAATTCATGCTACGCGAGATCTGGGGCACCTCGAACATCTATACCTTCGCGGTCGCGGGCACCGGTTGGAGCGCGCTGGATACCATGTTTTCGGCCGTCATGCCCGGCGACAAGGTTGTTGCATTCAAAAACGGTACCTTTTCCGGCATCGATACACTGACCCTACGCATCAAGGCAGCAACGCCCGAAGAGCATGCAATCAACCCTCTGGACCCACAGGCTGCAAGTGTCACTGTCATCGATGTACCGCATGGTAAGTCGGTAACCGGCGAAATGGTCGAGGCTGCACTGGCCGAGCATAGACCAAAATGGGCGTTCATGGCCCATTGGGAAACGGGCTCTGGCCGGATAAATGATCTGCGCGGGTTCTCCGATGCTTGTGAACGCCATGGCGCTATGGGTCTGATCGACGCTGTTTCGTCTTTGGGTGTCGAGGATTTTCAAATTGATGACTACCCGGGCATCGCAGGCTGGGCGTCTTGCCCGCAAAAGGGCCTGTGCTGTCTGCCGCTGACCTACGCACCGGTCAGCTTTACGGACACTTATATCGACAGCCTGAAATCTTCGGGTGCTTATAGCTATGTCCACAATCCCATTTTCGAAGCCCGTCATTGGGGCATCGTTGATGGCGAGGACGTCGAGAAAGGCACCTATCACCGGACCCATTCCGGGTACGCTGTGGCCGCCTTCCATGAATCCCTTCGTCTGACGCTGACTGAAGGATTGGCAAAGCGGTCGGGCTCGTATCGTACGCACGAAAAGGTGCTGCGTGACGCCGTAAGCGCAATGGGATGCGAAGTGACTTCGGACATGCCCAGTCTTCTGGTCCTTAATCTGCCACCGGAACTGGCGGGGCGCGAGATGGAGCTTGTGCAGAATTGCCGTGCGCGTGGGTTCGGCATCTGGCCGACGCTCAGCGCACCGGTACAGGTCCGGATCGGCATCCTCAATCAACTCAATCGCCAGGCGATCAGTCAGATCATCCGTTTGTTCGCAGACGCGATGCGAGAACTTGGTGGCAACGTCGATTTCGAAGAGATCGAGGCGCTGCTCGAAAGCCGATACGGCACGTCGATTGCGGCCTGATCACACTGCATGAACGGGAGGAATGCAGATGGATATTCATGAGTACCAAGCGAAAGAAGTTCTTTCGAATTTCGGTGTTGCCATACCATCCGGCGCGCTGGCCTACAGCCCCGAGCAGGCGGCCTACCGCGCGCGTGAACTGGGTGGGGACAAGTGGATTGTCAAAGCCCAGGTGCATGCAGGCGGCCGAGGAAAAGCCGGCGGTGTCAAGCTGTGCGACAGCGAAAACGAGATCCACGCAGCCTGCGACGAGATGTTCGGGCGCAAGCTGGTGACCCACCAGACCGGGCCGGAAGGAAAAGGCATCTACCGTGTCTATGTCGAATCCGCCGTGCCGATCGATCGCGAGATCTATCTGGGCTTTGTTCTGGACCGCTCCAGCCAGCGCGTGATGATCGTCGCCTCTTCGGAAGGTGGAATGGAGATCGAAGAGATCTCGGCTGAACGCCCTGACAGCATTGTCCGTTCAATCGTGGAACCCGCCGTCGGGCTGCAGGAGTTTCAGGCACGCGAGATCGCCTTCAATCTCGGGCTGGAACCCCGTCTGGTTCAGCAGATGGTCCGGACGTTGCAGGGCTGTTACGCCGCGTTCAGCGAACTTGACGCGACCATGGTCGAAATCAACCCGCTAGTCATCACAGGGGATGACCGTGTACTGGCGTTGGACGCCAAGATGAGCTTTGACGACAACGCCCTGTTTCGTCATCCGCAGATCGCCGAACTGCGCGACAAAAGCCAAGAAGACCCGCGCGAAAGCCGCGCGGCGGATCGGGGGCTTTCATACGTGGGTCTCGAAGGCAATATTGGCTGTATCGTGAATGGTGCTGGTCTGGCCATGGCCACGATGGACACAATCAAACTGGCGGGTGGCGAGCCTGCAAATTTCCTGGACATCGGAGGCGGGGCGTCGCCGGAGCGTGTAGCAAAGGCCTTTCGCCTGGTTCTGTCCGACAAAAATGTCCAGGCGGTTTTGGTCAATATCTTTGCCGGTATCAATCGCTGCGACTGGGTTGCCGAAGGTGTCGTGCAGGCACTTCGCGAATTGGAAATCGACATCCCCGTTATTGTGCGGCTAGCCGGGACAAATGTCGAAGAAGGCCAGAAGATCCTCGCCAAGTCCGGCCTGCCGATCATCCGCGCCACAACGCTAATGGAAGCCGCCGAACGGGCCGTGGGCGCATGGCAGAACGATCTGACCCAAAACACCAAGATGAGGGCCGTGTAATGAGCATTCTCCTCGACCGCGACACGCGCGTTATCGTGCAAGGTATCACTGGACGCATGGCGCGCTTACATACCAAGGATATGCTGGAATATGGCACCAATGTAGTCGGCGGCGTCGTTCCCGGAAAAGGTGGCGAAACCGTAGAGGGTGTGCCCGTATTTGACACCGTCAAACAGGCTGTCGAAGCCACCGACGCGGATGCAAGTCTTGTGTTTGTCCCGCCCCCGTTTGCGGCGGATTCGATCATGGAAGCCGCAGATGCGGGTATCCGCTATTGCGTTTGCATCACCGACGGGATCCCGGCGCAGGACATGATCCGCGTTAAGCGCTACATGTACCGCTACCCCAAAGATAAGCGCATGGTGCTGACCGGCCCGAACTGCGCCGGAACGATCAGCCCCGGCAAAGCTCTGTTGGGGATCATGCCCGGGCATATCTACCTGCCGGGCAATGTCGGCATCATTGGCCGCTCGGGGACACTTGGCTATGAGGCTGCGGCGCAATTGAAGGAGCGCGGTATCGGAGTTTCGACCAGCGTCGGCATCGGCGGTGATCCGATCAACGGTTCCTCATTCCGTGACATCCTCGAACGCTTTGAATGGGATGAGGACACCGAGGTTATCGCCATGATCGGCGAAATCGGCGGGCCGCAGGAGGCTGAAGCGGCTGAATACATCCGCGATCACATCTCGAAACCCGTCATCGCCTATGTTGCTGGTCTGACCGCGCCAAAAGGGCGGACTATGGGCCATGCCGGTGCGATTATCTCGGCTTTCGGTGAAAGTGCATCGGAAAAGGTCGAGATTCTGTCCGCCGCCGGTGTGACCGTTGCCGAAAACCCTGCCGTCATCGGTGAAACGATCGCCCGTGTCATGGGAAAGGCTGCGTGATGGTCAAGCCTTCGGTTCTTGTCACCCGTCGTTGGCCTGCTGCGGTCGAAGCGCAGTTGACCGAGAACTACAACGCTGTGCTTAACACCGGAGACAAACCAATGTCCCCGGCCGAATTCCGCGATGCGCTGAAAAGCTATGACGCGGTTTTGCCCACGGTTACGGACACGCTCAGCGCCGAGGCGCTGGACGTACCAACGGCACAGACCAAAATCCTCGCCAATTACGGTGTGGGATACAGCCATATCTGCGAACCATCGGTGCGCAATCTTGGGATGACCGTGACCAATACACCGGATGTCCTGTCAGAATGTACCGCCGATCTGGCCATGACATTGCTGTTGATGGTTGCCCGTCGCGCCGGTGAAGGCGAGCGCGAATTGCGCGCTGGAAACTGGTCCGGTTGGCGTCCGACCCACCTTGTCGGCACGAAGGTCAGCGGCAAGACGCTTGGCATTATCGGCTTTGGACGGATCGGTCAGGAAATGGCGCGGCGCGCACATCACGGCTTTGGCATGAAAATTCTGGTCCAGAACCGTAGCGCAGTGTCGGCCGAGGTGCTGAAACAATTCAATGCAGCACAGGTCGAAACGGTCGATGAATTGCTGCCACAATGCGATTTCGTCTCGCTGCATTGCCCCGGAGGATCGACGAACCGGCACCTGATCAACGGGCGCAGGCTCGACCTGATGAAGCCTGACGCATTCCTTATAAACACCGCACGCGGCGAAGTTGTGGACGAGCACGCTCTGGTACAGTCGCTGATGTTCGACACGATCGGCGGCGCGGCGCTGGATGTCTTTGACGGCGAACCTCGGATCAGCCCGGACCTGCTGCAGTGCGACAATCTGGTGATGTTGCCCCATCTGGGCAGCGCCACGCGCGAATCCCGCGAAGCCATGGGGTTCCGTGTACTCGACAATCTCAGCGACTTTTTTGCAGGCCGCACTCCACGGGATCAGGTGATCTGATGCAAGCACTGGCGCGGAATATTCAGCCCACCCCAGAACCTTCGAACTATGCCGAAGGGTTGCGTTCGGAATTGCGGGTGTTGTGGCGGAACATTTTGCTGAAACGGGCGCCTCATGTAGCGACATGGGCCGAGTCTTCGCCGCTGCAGCCTATTCCCGCCGGGCCCGAGGCGACTCCGTATTTGCAGGCCCTGTCGATCTGGTTCCAACTGTTGCGCATCATCGACGAAAACGCCGAAGTCAGAGATCGTCGCCTGGCCGAGACCAATAGCGGCCCCGAAGCGGTCGAAGGCGGGTTTTCCGAGGTGTTGTCCGACCTGTCCCTGACAGACAGCCAAATGGAAAAACTGACCGCTGATCTTTGTGCTGGCCCCACCCTGACCGCGCATCCAACCGAGGCCAAACGGGTCACTGTACTGGAAATCCACCGGCGGATTTATCGCAACCTTGTCAGTCTTGAAACGCAACGCTGGACCCCAACCGAGCGCGCCGAATTGCTGAAAGGACTGGAAGGTGAGATCGATCTACTGTGGCTGACCGGTGAACTTCGCCTGACGCGCCCCAGCCTGCGCGATGAAATCGAGTGGGGTTTGCAATTCTTCCGGGATGCAATCTTTGACGCCGTCCCGCAGGTCATGGATCGGTTCGATCAGGCCTGCTTGCATATGCTGGGAAAGACCCTGAACGAAACACCCGATATCCGCTTTCACAGCTGGATCGGCGGCGATCGGGATGGCAATCCGAGTGTCACGACCGAGATGACCGCAGTGGCTTTGCAACGCGGGCGTGAAACGGTTCTGGACCTCTACCGTCAGGCCCTTGAACAGGCTGCAAGCAGGCTGAGTATCAGTGCCCTCATATTGCCGCTGCCCGATCTCAATAGGGCGCGTATACAAGAAATAATCAACCGGTTTCCAGAAGCTGGCCGCAATCGTAACGAACCGTTTCGGCAAGCTCTTAATGCCATTCGCCATCGGCTGACAGATGGCGGCTATCATCACATCTCACAATTTGTGAGTGATCTTGATGCGCTTGATAACGCATTGTGCGCGGTCAACGCCGATATTCTGGCACGACGGCATGTCCGCCCTTTGCGCCGAGCCGCAACGGTTTTTGGGTTCCGAACCACAACATTGGACATCCGCCAGAATTCGACCGTCACAACCGATGTTCTGGCCGAAATCTGGTCACAATCCGGCAAGGCTCCGGACTATGGCACGGCCGAATGGTCTGCCCGTTTGCGAACCGAATTGTCGGATCAGAACCTGCCTTATCAAAACCGCGACGCGCTGAGCGATCGGGCACAGGAATTGCTCGCCCTTCTGGCGTTGGTCTACAGCGTGCGATCAGAGCCAGATCCCAAGGCAATCGGTCCGTTCATCCTGTCCATGACCCGTTCTGCCGATGATATTCTCGGCGTCTACCTACTGGCCCGCTACGCCGGGTTTGGATCCGAAACTCTGGATATATCAGTGGTCCCACTGTTTGAGACGATTGCAGACCTGCGCAACGCTCCAGCGATCCTTCTGGATGTACTGGGCGTTCCACTTGCCCGCCGCAGCCTCAAAACCGGCGGTAACGTAATCGAGGTGATGCTGGGATATTCGGACAGCGGCAAGGATGGCGGCTATTTCTGCTCAACATGGGAGTTGGAGCGCGCCCAACGCCGGATTGTGTCGGCACTGGCTTCGCAAGGCTTCAAGGCCACATTTTTCCATGGTCGCGGCGGCTCGGTCAGCCGGGGCGGCGCACCTACCGGACGCGCCATAGCTGCGCAACCCAGTGGAACGATTGTCGGACGGTTGCGCGTGACCGAACAGGGTGAGGTTGTTTCAACCAAGTATGCCAACCGCGGGACGGCTGTGGCGCATCTGGAATTGCTGCTTTCAAGCACGCTGCGCCATACAGCCAACCCAGGCGAAACCCCTGCCCGGCCCGAGTTCGACGATGCGCTGGATGCCTTGTCTGAACTGTCGCAGACAGCCTATGTCTCGCTTCTTCAGATGCCGGGTTTTCTGGATTATTTCCAGCAGGCAAGCCCGGTCGAAGAGCTTGCCCGCCTTAAGATCGGATCCCGCCCGGCCCGTCGGTTCGGCGCGGCCAGACTGGATGATCTGCGGGCCATTCCGTGGGTTTTCGCGTGGTCGCAGAACCGCCACCTGATCACCGGTTGGTACGGGTTTGGGGCCGCTATGGCTAGCTTACGTAAATTCCGGGGCCAGCACGGTGATGAAGTGTTGCAGGATATGTTTAAGCACTCCCGTCTGTTCCGTCTCGCCGTCGATGAGATGGAGAAATCGCTTTATCAGGCAGATATGAGCATCGCTGCGCAATACGGCGAGTTGGTGTGCGACGAGGAAATCCGCCAGAACATATCGCGGGCAATCGAAGCGGAATACGAAAGGGCCTGCAGAGCAGTACAGTTTCTGACCGGCGATCAGACCATCGGTCACCGTTTTCCTCGCCTGTGCGAGCGGTTCGATCGCAAACGGGCGGAACTGGATCGCATTCACGCACTGCAAGTCGAACTGCTGCGACAAGCGCGAAGCGAGCTGCAGGCAGGATCGGTACCTGTGCCTTTGCTGCAATCCATGAACGCCATTTCCGCTGGCCTTGGCTGGACTGGCTAACCCTTTTCAGGAGGTTTCAACGTGAACGCCCCGCAACGCACCCAAGGTTTCTTCACCCAATCCCTTGCCGATCGTGACCCCGAGCTATTTGGCTCGATCACATCCGAAGTGGGCCGCCAGCGCGATGAAATCGAGCTGATCGCATCGGAAAACATCGTCTCTGCCGCTGTCATGGAAGCGCAGGGCTCGGTGATGACCAATAAATATGCCGAAGGTTATCCAGGTCGCCGTTACTATGGCGGATGCCAATTCGTCGATGTCGCCGAAAATCTGGCTATCGACCGGGCCAAGCAGCTGTTCGGCTGTGAGTTCGCCAATGTCCAGCCAAACTCGGGCTCGCAGGCAAACCAAGGGGTGTTCCAGGCGCTGATCAAACCTGGCGACACGATTCTGGGTATGAGCCTGGATGCCGGCGGTCACCTGACCCACGGTGCAGCCCCAAACCAATCGGGCAAATGGTTCAATGCAGTCCACTATGGCGTGCGCAAGCAAGACAATCTGATCG
>NZ_JBQFVT010000013.1:0-117401 GCF_056539905.1 Ruegeria sp. AP7
AGCAGTCTTTTCCATAAGCATTTTGCCTCTGTTGTCTCGAAATTAGCCCAGATAAAACAATTCGAACGAACGTCCCATTTGGGCTCAAAGCGGACATTAGCTGCACCAAGCCTGAATGACGGCACTGCGGACTAAGCTGCCGTTTAAGTCATTTATTGAATTAGATAGTTTTAGCCGAATTGAGGCAAATCACTCGGATTGGCAACATGACTGACCAAAGGTTAGTTGCTTACTTTCAAACACGCCAAGGCTTCATCAATTGCGTCTACAATCGCGCTGCATTTCAGTGAGACGACCTGAGTGTATTGGCCGCTGAAATAGGTTTGGATAATTTACTGCAGTATCGACGTTGCAGATGTAAACCAAACTGTTTTTAGTAGTTTAATGATTTAGCGCGATTGGCGCCGCAAATGGAGATTGAGATGTTCACCAAAGACGACCAAGCGCTGATTGATGTTTGGGAAGCCCATACCGCAAGCGAATTCGCCCACAAGGACGCCGACAAAGCAATCGCAACCATGACTGACAATCCTGTTCTAATACATGTTCCAGTGAACACGGGAGCAACTGGCCGCGAAGCTTTGAGGAAATTCTATGCCGAAGTATTCATACCGCAGCTTCCGGAAGATGCGGAACTAGAGGTCATCACGAGAACGGTCGGACAAAACCGTATTGTGGATGAATTCATCCTCCATCTGACACATTCATTGCGCATGGATTGGTTTGTCCCCGGTGTCGAAGCCACAGGCCTGCGTCTTGCCGTGCCGCACGTAGGCATCATTCATTTTGAGGACGGTTTAATCGCGTCCGAACACATTTACTGGGATCAAGCCACCGTTCTTCGTCAACTTGGCCTGATTGGCGAGGACCTCCCGATCCTGGGGGCGCAGCAAAAAGACCGGTTGATTGACTCAACTGCGCCCGCAAATCAATTGATTGATCGCCTGGCGACATCTTCTTGAGTGACCTACGCTCGTTGGGAAGCGCAAAGTTAGCTGACTTCGATGAAGGTGCGCCAAGACGACAGCCTCATGCTAATAAAGCGATATGTCAAATGTTGTGATTGCGAGGATTTGAATAATAGTGCGTCCGAATCGGCAGCTCAAAGCGGACGCTCGACAAATTTGACTGATCGTCTGCTCTGCGGACAAAGCGGTTGTTCGCTGCGGCTGCTCGAATGTCTGCATTGGCTGATTGAACCTATTTCGATTCTGTTATTCGAAACATCAACTTGTTTCAGTCCGAAAGGCGCTGCTTAGGACAGTTTGACTAACTGCCTAAGTCCAACGCCTTCATCAATTCGAAGACTTGGCTACGCATCCAAGCCGCCATCGGGGCGTTGTCGGAACGCTTGTGCCAGATGCCGATGATCAACGCTGGTTCGATATGCATCGGAGGTTCGAACACCTTCAGTTCGAATGTCTTGGCCACTTTCCTTGCGAGCTGAGCGGGTACAAGCGCGATGAGGTCGCTTTCGCTAACCGCGCGGCAAACGCCACTGAAGACGGGCACTGTCATAGCAACCTGTCGCTGTTTTCCGACGCGGTTTAGGGCAGCATCGCCCATCGCGGCCAAGTTCCCTTCGGGGGAGAACAAGACATGGTGGAGCGCACAGAACGTATTCATTTGCATTTGTGTCCCTTCCTGAAGCCCCTCAAGCTTTGGATTTCCCTTGCGAGCTATCACGTGGAACGGCGAATGGAAAAGCGGCTCCCGATTGACCCAGTCCGGTAGGAGCAAATCCGGGATCAGCGCAATGTCAGCGTTGCGTCGCTCAAGACTGGCCACATAGTCATTCGGAACCAGATCAACCAGCTGCGCTCGTAGATTGGGCGCCGACTTTTGCAGGAAATCACCCAAAGGCGGCATCAGGAGTTCCGCGAAAAAATCGCTGGCGGCGATCCGGAAAGTGCCTTCAGCGGTTTGCGGGTCAAAGGTAGCCGGTGGGGCTAGCAAAGCTTCCAGACGTTCAAGTTCTTCGCGCAAACCGGATTCAATCTTGGATGCATAATCGGTAGCGACCAAACGGTTTCCCTGCCGGACAAAAAGGGGGTCGTCCAAGGCATGACGAAGACGTGACAATGCACCGGAGACTGCGGATTGCGACATGGCGAGCTTGTCGGCCGCCTTGACGGTTGAGCCTTCACTAAAGAGGGCGTCCAGCACGCGCAAAAGGTTGAGGTCCAGTGTAGCGAAATTCACCTGGCCGATATCCTATATTAGATATTGCGGTTTGCCTGATAGGTTGGCCTTCGGATAAGTTTCTGTCAACGGAAGCGCTTTCGTTTCAATCCAATGCAAATGGAGAGAAGCGATGAAGGACCTGGCCCAAATCGACGGAGCCATCGAATGGCTCGGCGTAAAATACAAAAACATCCTCGGCCCAGAACAGACAGGCGGCACTATGTCTATAGTGGACAGTTGGTCTCCTGCAGGTAGCGGCCCTCCACGCCACGTGCATCAAAACGAAGACGAAACCTTCGTAATCCTCACCGGAACATGCAGGTTCTGGCTAGAAGGCGAGGAGTTCACCGCAGGGGCCGGTGAAAGCGTGTTCATCCCACGAGGCAAGGAACATACCTTCAAGGTGACAAACGACGAACCTTGCCGCCATCTCGTGATTCTGACGCCCGGCGGATTCGAAGGCTTCTTTGCCGACATGGCAGCCGGTCAGTGCCGTATTCCCGAGGACATGCCTGCTATCGAAGAGAGCGCCAAGCGGCACAACATGGCCTTCACTGGCCCACCATTGGATTGATACCATGACTGGGAAACACATCGTCTATCATATCCCCGTCTGTCCCTTCTCGCAGCGACTGGAAATCCTACTGGCGCTGCGCGGACTGACGGATGCCGTGGAATTTCGTGTAGTAGACATCACCAAGCCGCGCGACCCTGAATTGCTAGCCAAGACCCGAGGTACGACAGCCTTGCCCGCGCTGGAAACCAGCGACGGCCGTATATTGAAGGAAAGCCTCGTGATCCTGCGCTATCTTGATGAGGCTCTGCCGGGGGCACCGCTGCGCCGCAGTGATCCTACCGAACATGCCATTGAGTCGATGCTGATCGCCCGCGAAGGACCGTTCACAATGGCGGGCTATCTCTTTGTCATGAATCAGGATCAGGCGCGCCGAGATGAGCATCTGAATAAGCTTCTCGCGCTCTATCGAGACCTTGATGATTTCCTAAGTCATTACAACCCGACTGGCCCCTTCTTGTTCGAGGACTTCGGGCTGGCAGAGGCTGTTTTTACCCCGATGTTCAAGCGCTTTTGGTTCCTTGACTACTACGAAAGGTTCAAACTACCCGTTGGCAAAGAATATGACCGGGTACGAGCGTGGCGTGATGCATGCATGGCGCATCCAGAAACATCGCAGGTGACTGAAGAAGAGATCGTCAAACTCTACTACGACTACGCGCTCGGGGCTGGAAACGGCGCCCTACCTGACGGTCGCAGCGTTTCAAGTTTCACCTTCGAACCGCCTTGGCAATCGAGACCCATGCCCCCGAGGGAAAAGTATGCGGTTACAGCCACCGACAAAGAGCTGGGCCTTGTCGCCTGACCATGGAGTAGATAGCCAACACCGGACATTCATGCGCCGACCGGCATCGGACAATATGGGCTCGAAGCGGTCATTGAACCTATTTTTGCGAATGTCCGTTTCTCTGCTCAAACCCGCCGTTCGCCCGCCATTTCGCACAACTTCTGACAGCGAGAGCGCGAGCCCGAGTGCTTTGCCCGGGCTCGCGCTCTCGCACTGTTGCGATGGTTCAAGCAACGCGCGAGATGCGAGTTTATCTATAGTGATCTCGCGCCAAATCTCGCGCCCGCGAGTTACCGCGATCTCGCGCGTTTCTCGCGCATCTCGCTCACGCTGAAACAAGCCAAATCCAATCTCGGTGTGTTCCTACGCGCCCCGCAGTATGCAGTGCATCTATCATCCGGTTAATTTCCCGCTTTTGGTCGCGACCGCGCGATGCTTTGGAGATATCCGACTTCGAGGCGTAGGAAATGAGTTCCTCCCGTTTAACAATCCGGTGCATTTCCGGTTCTGGCCACTCTTCGCCTCCCGGATTCCATACGCCGTGCTCATCGATGTAAAACGAAATAATCTCAATGAGCTTCTGCTGTTTGTCGGGCAGCTGCCCCGCCGCATCAGCAATTTCATGAGGTGAGTTGGACATTGGCTCAATAAAGCACGACGTGATATGCTCCCCGTCGCGGTCGAGGCCCAGCGCCACTTGCTTGAGTTGGTAGCAGAGTTTAGCCCCGTCTTCTCCATCCCGCACTTTCTTGGCGACTGCCGTGATTGTATCGCCGTCTCGGGTGATTGAGATTTCTGCATCGACAGCGCCTTTGAGCGAAGAATGACCGCGCGCTCCGCGTGACGTGTCTTTTCCAGTATGATGAACAAGCAGGACAAGGCCATCGATTGCTTTCTCGATCGCGCTGGCGCCCCTCAGAGCGGCCCCCATGCCCTCTGGCGAGTTTTCGTCGCGTCCGCCGATTGCGCGTGCCAATGTGTCTATGAAGACGGATTGTACGGCCTGGCCAGCTTCCCGACCGAGCGTTCGGATTTGCTTTATCAAAATAGAAACAGCCTCCTCGTCGCAAAGATCAAGCTCACCATTGAGAACGTACATTGGTACGGAGCCAACCTTTCTCAGAAGAGGCACAAGGCGGTTTCGCATCCCGCCAACGCCTTCAAATGCAACATAGACAACTGGCCCGCCTTGCGTGCGATGGGAATACCAGGGCTGGTTCGCAGCAAGATGTGCGGCCATGTCCAACGCCAACCATGTTTTGCCGGACCCCGGCGGTCCAAAGAGCGTTGCGATTCCACGTTTCGGTAACCAACCCCGGATCGCATCTGTACAAATACGCGCTCCCAGATTTGAAACGAGCCCGCATTGTGAACGAATTGATTGAGCGGCTGGTTGTCATCTCAACCTTTTTCAAAGACGTTTGGTCATCGCCGAAATTCTGGTTACTGATAACACAATGAATCCAAAATAATTTTTGCCTCAATGCCCTGAACTCACGAGACATTCGCGAGCCCAAATCAACGTCTCGATTTGGCGCTATCCCTCGACCAGCGCCTTAAGGTTCTCAAGCCCGCGCTCATAATCGCCACCGACCCAGTTATCCATCATAAGGCCCATCCAGCGGGACATAGGATTCATTCCCAGCTCAGACACGAAACCCCAGGTCACCTGCGTGCCTGCACCTTCGGATTGCAATGCGAATGTAGCCGTTGCAGTCCCCATCGGGCCAAAGTCGAGGGCGGTTCTGACGGACTGATCGGGGGTGCTTTCGATGATTTCCTGTGATCCAGTGCCCACCTGCGGATTATCTGAGCTCCAGTTCAACGTATTGCCAACCCCAGCATCCGGGCCACTGTAGCTGAGCTTGGTTTCGGGATCACGCGACAGCCACGGCGACCATTTCTCGGTCTCCTGCATCGAATTAACATAGGGGAATATTTTGGCGGCCGGGGCGTCGATCGTGATGCTGCGCGACACCTCGGCTTTACCTGGCAGCAGGTAGGACACCCCAATCAGTGCCAGAATGATAAGAAGAAAGGCGACGAGGATACGTTTAATCAATCTCATAGAAATGGTCCGAATCCAATTGAACTGGATGGACTATATCAAAAAACAGCGCAGAATCAGAGGACTGATCTGCGCTGTTTAGCGTCAAGCAATGAATGATGTGCCTATACCACGACGAATTTCTTTTCCTGCGGATCATAACTCTGCAACCCGCCTTCTCCGATATCGGTCCAGAGCCCATGCAGGCTGAGTGAGCCTTCTTCGACGGCGGAAGATACAAAAGGGAAGGTCATCAGGTTTTCCAGAGAGGCGACCACGGCCTGACGCTCGAATTGCCGGGCTTGTTCGGTGCTGTCTTCGACATCGGCAACCAGCTCGTATTTAGGCTTGAGGATATCCATCCAACGTCCGACGAAGCTGTCTTTCGCCTCAAGCTGCGGAGCCTGCCCCTTGCACATGTCGATACAGCCCTGCACGCCGCCACATTGAGAATGACCCAGAACTATTAGATGCGCGACCTTCAGCGCCGTTACCGCATATTCAATGGCCGCGCTGGTGCCGTGGTGATCCCCGTCCGGTGCGTAAGGTGGCACCAGGTTGGCGATGTTACGGTGAATGAAAAACTCACCCTGATCGGCACCGAAGATCGAGGTCACATGCACCCGGCTGTCGCAGCACGAAATGACCATCGCGCGCGGGCGCTGTCCCTCCGTCGCCAATCGCCGATACCAGACCTGATTCTCGGAATAGGTGGTCGCCTTCCAGCCGTGATACCGTTTCACCAGATAGGTTGGCAAAGGTTTGGCAAATTTCATTCTGATGCCCCTGTTGTTTTGACTGGATCGCTCTGTACCCTGAATTCTCACAAAATTCGAGACATTATCCCGCTGCTCCGCAAGGAATTGCAAAGGTATTTCAAAGCAGAATTGTAGCGTGCCGTGGGGGCATATCAACTGGGGTGAATGTGGTGGACAAGATTATCACGCTTGAACAGAAAGAATCCGTGCGTCTGGACCCGGACCGCCTGAACAGCCTGTATCATCAACTTGGTGACAACAATGCAATGGATGTGCTGTGCAGAACAGTTGAAGAACTCGCTCTGCGCCTGTCCAATTGCGAAAGGTTCTGGCGGAAACGCGATTGGACTGGGCTGCGCAAATGCGCCAAATCATTGGTGGCCATATCCGAACAGATCGGCATGACAGCGTTGGCCCGTGTCGCGGGTGACGTCGTGCATTCGGTTGATGCCGGCGATGCTGTAGCTACCGGCGCCACGCTATGCCGTCTGATCCGGGTTGGCGAGCGTTCGCTGACCGCCATCTGGGATCAGCAGGATCTATCGGTCTGAGAGGGGTTGCGGGGACGCCGCAGACAGATAGTCTGTGCGGAACTTCAACCAGCCGAGGCCCGTATGACCCTGTCCTTTGCCCCCGCTACTGACCCGTCTCTGCCGCTATATGTTCTGCAGCAATCCGAATTGGCGGGCTGGCTGGAAAATCAGCCGGAACACGTGCACTCATGGGTTTCGGCGGATGGTTTTTCTGCCGCACTTGGTCAAACAGTTTTGGTACCCGGCCCAGATGGTAAGCCTGAATTTGCCCTTGCGGGTTATGGCAGCGCGGCAAAACGAGCGCGCAAACGGTTTCCCTTGGCCGCAGCGGCGGAATCGTTACCAAAAGGAACCTATCGCATAGCCTCGGGCATCCCGGCGAACGTGCTTGAAGCTGAATGCTTTGGCTGGCTGATGACCGGGTACGCGTTTGATCGCTACGCCGCGCAAATCGCTGCAAATGCCGCGTTGGTTGCACCCGAAGGTTTGGATGCCAAACGGATCGAGATCATGGCAAATGCCGAGGCCTTAATACGGAATTTGGTCAACACTCCCGCTGCGGATATGGGCCCCACGCAATTGCAACAAGCCATTGAGGACCTTGCGCAGGAGTTCGGTGCAGATGTATCGGTCATCAGTGGCGAGGCGCTGTTGGACCAGAACCTTCCAATGATCCACGCGGTCGGACGCGCAGCGGAACAGGCGCCTCGGCTACTGGAGATGAATTGGGGTGACAGCGGCCCGAAACTGACATTGGTTGGCAAAGGGGTTTGTTTCGATACCGGAGGGCTGAACCTGAAACCAGGTGCCTCGATGGGGTTGATGAAGAAAGATATGGGTGGCGCAGCCAATGTGCTGGGTTTGGCCCGTATGATCATGGCGCTCGGGTTGGAATTGCAGCTGAGGGTGTTGATCCCAGCTGTCGAGAACTCGGTTGCGGGCAACGCATTCCGTCCCGGTGATATATTAACCGCGCGAAATGGAATGACCGTAGAAATCAACAACACCGATGCCGAAGGACGGTTGGTTCTGGCCGATGCGCTGGCGCTGGCACATGAGGACGCGCCCAATCTGCTGATATCGATGGCCACGTTAACCGGTGCAGCAAGGGTAGCGTTGGGGCCCGATTTGGCACCGTATTATACCGATGACAACAAGGCAGCAGAAACGCTGGCACGGGCAGCAGAAACTGTCGCAGATCCGGTGTGGCGCATGCCATTCCATGAGCCCTACGAAGCGATGATTGAGCCTGGCATCGCCGACCTCGACAACGCGCCGTCCGGTGGGTTTGCGGGGTCGATCACCGCAGCGCTATTCCTGCGCCGGTTTGCTAACCGCAGCCGCTACATGCATTTTGACATCTATTCCTGGCAACGTAGCAAGGAACCCGGCCGCAGCAAGGGCGGGTTGGGTCAAGGGCCACGTGCCCTTCTGGCGGCCCTTCCGGTGCTTCTTGGCCTATGACCCAAGCGCGTATTATCCGTCCCGTCGTCGATTTGCTACGTCAACCTGATGGCTCGCGCGACCGGCAATTGCTGTTCGGTGACTCTGTGACCATCGAAGAAGAGCTTGATGGCTGGAGCAAGATCAAAGCTAGCAAGGATGGTTATAAGGGATGGCTGCCCACCGATCGGTTGGGCCCAATTGAGCCCCAGACTCACTGGATCGTTGCGGGCTCGACCCACGCATACGAGAAGCCTGACATTAAAAGCCGCGACCTAACCTCATTAAGTTTCGGCAGCAGAATTCGCGTTTTGTCGGAGGAAGACAGATTTATGGAGACCGCACTGGGCTTTATTCCAGCGGTCCACGCTGTCCCTGCCTACTCTCAGCTCGCCGATCCTGTTGCCGCTGCAGAACTGTTTCTTGGTACACCATATCTATGGGGAGGCAATAGCCGGTTCGGACTGGATTGCTCGGGTTTGGTACAGGCTGCCCTGCTGGCCTGCGGCATCCCCTGTCCCGGAGACAGCGGCGATCAGGAACGTGAAGTCGGAGAACTTGTGCCTGCAGGGGAATCTGCGCGACGCGGTGATCTGCTATTCTGGAAGGGCCATGTGGCCTGGGTGGCGGCCGGGAATTTGCTGCTCCACGCCAATGCCTATCACATGGCTGTCGCGCTTGAGCCTATGGATCAGGCGATTGCCCGAATTGCAGCGCAAGGCGATGGGCCAGTTACGGCGCATAAAAGGCTCTAATCAGAGTCAACCGCCCGGATCAATTTGCGTTCCAGAACTCTCAAAACAGAGCGCAGATCGTGCCCACGTTTCAGAATGCGCCCATCCATACCCACCACCGAATACATACCTTGCCGCATTCGCAGGCGGGGGTGTTTTTCCACCCGGTAAATCGGATGTTCGGCAGTTCGCCTGAAAATTGAAAACACGGCTGTCTCGCGTAAATTGGAAATTCCGTAGTCACGCCATTCACCGGCGGCGACCATTCGGCCATAGACAGACAGGATTTGAGACATCTCACGCCGGTCAAACGCGACCGGCATCTGGGCAGAGCCGGACCCGAACCGGCTGGGAGGCTGCATGTTCATAAAACAAGCCTTGCCGGAAATCGTCATTGAATCAAGCCCAGTGCAATCGCGACACGAATTTTTAGAACCGACCGTGTGCTACCTGCGTCCAACCTGACGACAAATCAGGATCACTGGCAACAGCCCCACTGCGAGGATAACCAGTGACGGCACCGCTGCACCTTCCAACCGCTCGTCCGACGCCAGCCGGTAAGCCTGTACCGCCAATGTGTCGAAGTTAAAGGGCCGCATGATAAGAGTTGCGGGCAATTCTTTCATGACATCGACAAAGACGATCAGCAACGCCGTTAATAGCGAAGGGGTCAGGATCGGCAAATGCACCCGGCGCAATGTGCCCAGCGGTGTCTGCCCCAGCGATCGCGCGGCAGCGTCCATATTCGAGTGCACTGTACTTTGGCCACCTTCATATGCGCTGAGCGCAGCGGCAAGGAAGCGCACCATATAGGCCGCGACCAGCAACCAGATCGAACCTGTAACCAGCAGTCCCGTTGAAACATCAAAGGTTTTACGCATCCAGGCATCCAGCGCATTGTCTAGCCCGGCAAAGGGTACGATCAGCCCGACAGCGATCACTCCACCGGGCACCGCATAACCCAGCCGCGCCAGATAAGCCGCCGTGGCAGAACCACGCCCGGGTCTGAGGCGCTGATAGAACCCGACCGAGATGGCGGCGCAAACAGTGATTACGGCTGCAGTTCCGGCCAGCGTTAGCGAATTTTGAATGAACCCAACATATCTGCGTGACAGAAGGTTTTGTTCGGATTCAAGACCCATCTGCACGAGGATCACAACAGGCAGAAGAAATCCGAACAGAACCGGAATTGCGCAGAGCAAAAAAGCGGCAAACGCCCTTGTGCCCTTCAGATTCGCGGCAGGTTGGGCAGCATGTTGTTTGCCGGTTTGGTAGTATTTGGCCTTACCACGCTGTGTCCGTTCAGCCATAGCCATCACAAGTGCAAATCCCAAAAGGCACAAAGCAAGCTGAGCTGCAGCGGCACGGTCGGCCATGGAAAACCAGCTTGTGTAGATCCCGGTGGCAAATGTCTGGACACCGAAATAGGCGACGGTTCCAAAATCGGCGATGGTCTCCATCACAGCCAACAGCACTCCCCCCGCAATGGCGGGACGTGCCATAGGTAGAGAAACACGCCAGAAGGCGGGCCAGGGTCCGTTCCCCAAGGCGCGGGCGGCCAAAAAGGCGGTGGCACTTTGCTGCAGAAACGCGGCTCGTGCCAGCAGATAGACATAAGGATAGAGCACAAGGATCAACATCACCGCCGCGCCCTCGGTCGAACGAATTTCGGGGAACCAATAGTCGCGCGGCCCCCAGCCCGTCACATCGCGCAGTGTGGATTGCACGATACCGGGGTGGTCAAGGATGAAGGTATAGGCATAGGCCAGAACGTAGGCCGGAAAGGCCAACGGCAGCACCAATGCAATTTCGAGAAATCTCACCCCAGGGAAACGGGTCATGGTCACCAACCAGGCCGCGCCAACCCCGATTGAAAATGTTCCCGCTGCAACCAGCGCGACAAGGATGATCGTTGTCAGAGCGTAACTGGGTAGTACAGTCTCTAACAAGTGAGAAACGGTGTCCGTTCCGCCGGTCACCGCTGCTAGAACCACGGCCACCATCGGCAACAGACAAGCTGCTGCTACAATACAGGCGATAGCTCCCACGAAACGCGTGCCCAACGCGCCGCGATTACGTGTTCCGTGTTCTGAATATTCGATTTCGGCCATGATGCCTGACTGAGAATCCCGAAGGTTCCGTCTTTAATCGACCAAATTGCTAAGAAACACCAGTGTGACGGGAAACAAATCTGCGGCACATACTGCCGCAGACCCTTATTCGTAGACGCGCTGGTCCTCGATCACCAACCCATCCTTGGGCAATGAGCCGGGGGCCACGACCTCAATCGCGCCTTTGAGTTTCAGCACCTCGGCAACCGATTTGGCATAGGCACCGTCATTCTCACATGGGCTTTCAATCTGTACGGTCATCGTGTCCATCTCGCCCTGACGAGCCGCGATAACGCGGGCTTTGACGATCTCGTCATGCTTATCCACCAGTGCGGCCACCTGTTCGGGACGCACAAACATACCCTTGATTTTGGTGGTTTGATCAGCGCGCCCCATCCAGCCTTTGATGCGCATATTGGTGCGCCCACACGGAGAGGTTCCGGGCATGATAGCCGACAGATCGCCTGTGGCGAACCGGATCAGAGGATAGTCGGGGTTGAGAGTTGTTACGACGACTTCACCAACCTCACCTGGGGCGACGGGTGTGCCAGTGCCCGGCGTGACAATCTCGACGATGACGTGTTCGTCGATGATCATTCCTTCCATGGCCGGGCTTTCATAGGCGATATTGCCCAGATCCGCTGTAGCATAACATTGCAGGCAAGCTATGCCCCGATCCGCGTACTCTTGACGCAAGGAAGGAAATAACGCACCCCCGCCTACGACCGCCTTCGAAAACTGCAGAGCAACACCCATCGCGTCAGCCTTTTCGAGGATGATCTTGAGATAATCCGGGGTTCCGGCATATGCCGTGCACCCCACATCGCGCGCAGCGGTTACCTGCAGTTCAGTCTGTCCGGTGCCAGCTGGCAGAACCGACGCGCCCACCGCCTGGGCTCCGCTTTCGAAAATCATACCTGCAGGGGTCAGGTGGTATCCGAAACAATTCTGAACGATATCGCCCGGGCCCACGCCTGCGGCATTCAGAAAGCGGCCCATGCGCCACCAGTCGTGATCGGTGCTGCCCGGCTCATAAATTGGGCCCGGTGACTGGAACACATGCTGAAAGTTCCGCGCAGGTTTCACTGTAAACCCACCAAATGGTGGCCGCCCAGCCTGTGCCTTGGTCAGGTCAGATTTCCGCAGCACCGGCAATTGCGCCAGCGCCTGCATATCGGTTACTGCGTATGACTGCACATCAGAAAGGAAATCCTTGTATCCGGGTGCTGCCTGCGCGCGACTTATTTGTTCAGGCAAGGCGCGCGCATGATCCGCTGCGCGTTCATCGGTTGATCGGGTTTCAAGCTTATCGAAATAGGTCATCGAATTATCCTCTGCCCGCTTACAGCCATCTCTTGCGACGGCGGTATGAGCGCACGTCGCGAAAGCTCTTTCGGCCCTCGTCTGACATGCCGAGATAAAACTCCTTAACGTCAGGATTCTCGCGCAATTCGGCAGCTGGGCCGTCCATCACAACGCGACCCGACTCCAGAATATAGCCGTAATGGGCAAACCTTAGAGCCACATTTGTGTTCTGTTCGGCCAACAGAAAGGACACGCCTTCCTTCTCGTTCAGGTCTTTTACAATGCCGAAAATCTCTTCGACCAACTGCGGGGCCAAACCCATCGAGGGTTCATCCAACAGGATCGTCTCGGGGCGTGACATCAGCGCCCGGCCCATCGCCACCATTTGCTGTTCGCCGCCCGAAGTATATCCGGCCTGCGACCGGCGGCGTTCCTTCAATCGTGGGAAGTA
The DNA here is from genome assembly GCF_056539905.1 of Ruegeria sp. AP7. NCBI lineage: Bacteria > Pseudomonadati > Pseudomonadota > Alphaproteobacteria > Rhodobacterales > Roseobacteraceae > Ruegeria > Ruegeria sp. AP7. The sequence continues at coordinate 12,928 of NZ_JBQFVT010000013.1, forward strand.
ATTGTAAACCAGTTCCAGATCCTGCTGGATGGCAGCCGAGCCGTCTTTGCGTGTATAGGCGCCGGTCAGAAGGTTTTCTTCGACAGTCAGATGTTCAAAACAATGGCGGCCTTCCATTACCTGGATCACGCCCTTTTCAACCAGAACAGCCGGATCACTTTCATGCACGCTGGTCCCGCGATATTTGATCGAGCCTTTGGTAACCTCGCCCCGTTCGGAATGCAGAAGGTTCGACACCGCCTTAAGTGTCGTGGTCTTACCCGCGCCGTTTCCGCCCAATAGGGCAGTAATACCGCCTTTCGGCACAGTCAGGCTAACGCCTTTCAGCACGAGGATCACATGATTATAGATCACCTCGATATTGTTGACCTCAAGCAATGTTTCGGCTTGTACATCAGTGGTTTGTGCAGCATCCAGCATCAGCGCATATCCTCATGCCTGCCCCGTGGGACCGTTTAATCGGGGCGGCAGCTTACCGCCGCCCCTAAGTTTATGGTCGAAGCAGGCCTTAGTTGCAGCGTGTTTCGACGTTGTTTTCGGCTGCATATGCGCTCGAGTCTTCTTCAACCAGCGCACCGATCACCTCACCATCGGTTGGCTTGAAGTCCGAGATCAGGTTCCATGTTTGTGTACCTGCATCCCACTGAGAGACGCCAATCAAGCCTGGGCCGCCATGGTTATCGCACGATACCTGGAAGGTCGGACCAAAGTTCGGCATGCCTAGAGAGGCCATGCGCTCTTCGGTGATGTTCAGCTGCTCCATTGCGTCCCGAACCATACCCGGTGTGACATCCCCGGTTCCATTTGCTTCCTGCGCGTCCTTGATCGCTTCGGCGGCGAGCATGGCTGAGTAGAGGCCACGGTTGTACAGAACGGTACCAACCTGATCGCCCGCGCCTGCGGCCTTTCCGGCATCCACGACATGCGTCTTGATGTCGTCAAATACAGGGAAGTCATCACCAACGGCATGGAAGGTTACGGCCTTGTAACCGTTCGCCTTGTCGCCAGCAGGCAGTACGTCATGCTGCGCGCCCGACCACCAAACGCCGATGAAGTTTTCCATCGGGAAGCGGATATTGGCAGCCTCCTGAATGGCGACCTGGTTCATTACGCCCCAGCCCCACATCAGGACAAAGTCTGGCTTTTCACGACGGATCTGCAGCCACTGGGATTTTTGCTCTTGCCCTGGATGGTCGACCGGCAACAACGACAGCTCAAAGCCGTGTTTTTTCGACAGCTCTTCCAACGTTCTGATCGGTTCCTTGCCATAGGCTGAGTTGTGATAGACCAGAGCGATTTTCTTGCCGTTCAGATCGCCTCCATTTTCGTCTAGCAGATAGTTGATCGCGCCCGAGGCACCGTCCCAGTAGTTCGCGGGATAGTTGAAGACGTGGCTGAACACCTTGCCGTTGCGGGCCGAAGTCCGGCCATAACCCATTGTATGCAGCGGGATGTCATCCGCCGTTACTTTGGGGATCAACTGATATGTAATACCGGTCGACAAGGGTTGATAAATCAACGCGCCTTCGCCTTTGGTTGATTCATAGCACTCCACACCTTTTTCGGTGTTATAGCCGGTCTCACATTCGATCACGTTGACAGGAACACCGCCAATACCACCGTCTCGTTCGTTGAGCAGGGTGAAATAGTCAGCATAGCCATCAGCAAACGGAATACCGCCTGCAGCGTATGGGCCCGTACGATAGCTGAGCGATGGGATCACAAGATCTGCGAGCGCAGGTCCTGCCGCCATCAGCGCGCCCAGCGCCAGGGTAGCCATTTTCTTTTTCATCGGGTGTCTCCTCCCTTAGTTGATCCGATGTTGGGTTTCGGGCTTCAGCCGCCCGTCTTTTCATTGGGCCTGCCCACTAGTGCGGGAACGGCCAGAGTCTGAGTTTCTCTTTCGCGACGCGCCAAAGCTGCGCCAGTCCGTGGGGTTCAAGAACAAGGAATATGATGATGAGAGCGCCCACGATCACGAGATTCAGGTGCGCAACGATATCCGTTGGCCAACCCAGCAGATCGACACCCAGCAGCTTTAGGACAACTGGCAGCAAAACCAGAAATGCCGCCCCCGCGAAGGACCCAAATATAGACCCTAATCCGCCGATAATTACCATGAACAGCACCAGGAATGATTTCTGAATACCGAACACTTCACCCACTTCGACCGCGCCCAGATAGACAGCAAAGAACAGTGCGCCTGCAATGCCTACGAAAAACGAGCTGACGGCAAAGGCGGTAAGCTTTGCCTTGAGCGGGTTCACCCCGATGATCTCGGCTGCGATATCCATGTCGCGGATCGCCATCCATGTCCGACCCGTAGTACCGCGCGTAAGGTTACGCGCGATGATCGCACTGAAGGTCAAAAAGATCAGGCAAAACAGATAGGTCGCCCAGGCAGGCGCGTTCGGACCGGTGATGATGATGCCAAACACGTCCCGTTCGGGCGAGTTGATCTGGCCAGAGGCCGAGTAGTTGTAGAACCACGGCACCCGGTTGAATAGCCATACAAGGAAGAACTGTGCAGCCAGCGTGGCCACCGCAAGGTAGAACCCTTTGATCCGCAAAGAGGGCAGACCAAACAGCACGCCCACCAGCGCAGTGACGCCGCCAGCCAACAGAACATGGAGGAACATGCTGACATCTGGAAACGCCGTCATCAGCTTGTAGCAAGCATAGGCCCCCACAGCCATGAAACCACCTGTTCCCAGCGAGACCTGCCCGCAATACCCCACTAAGATGTTCAGCCCAATCGCTGCGATGGCGTAGATTAGGAAGGGCAGCAGCAGTGCGTTGGCCCAATAGTCGTTGATGATGAATGGAATGATCCCGAACGCCACTGCCAACACGACGTAGTACCGATACCGGTCAAACTTGATCGGGAAAGTCTGGCTGTCCGCTATGTAGGAGGTTTTGAAGTCTCCGGCCTCACGATAGAACATATCTTACTTTCCCCATTCTTCCTGCGCCCGATTGCGGGCTGCGGCATCCAGTTGATTGGAGCCCTTGGCGTATCCGGTCGCCTCAGAGGCGCGCACCAGTTTCATGTAGGCGAGAACGCCCATAACAAGCCCGGCAAAAGCCAGAAGCACAGCGATCACAAGCTGGCCTTCACTTAGATCACTGGACGTCAGAGCGATGTAGCCAAAGGCCCAGAAACCGGCCCATGCAATCACGTTGACGATGGCGATCAGCTTGGTCATCCCCTACACTCTCTCAATGATCTTCTCGCCGAACAGACCTTGCGGCCGGAACACCAGAAAGATCAGCGCCAGTACATAGGCAAACCAATTCTCGGTCGCGCCACCAACTAAGGGGCCGATGGCAAACTCGAACAGTTTTTCGCCAACACCGATGATCAACCCACCGACGATTGCTCCGGGGATCGAGGTGAACCCGCCCAGCATCAGCACCGGCAGCGCCTTGAGTGCGATGAGTGACAGTGAGAACTGAACGCCCGACTTGGTACCCCACATGATCCCTGCAACTAGCGCCACGAACCCGGCAACCGACCAGACCATCACCCAGATGAAGTTCAGCGAAATCCCGACCGACAGCGCCGCCTGATGGTCATCCGCCACCGCACGCATCGCCCGGCCCTGTTTAGTGTACTGGCTGAACGCGACCAAGGCCGCCACCAGCAGCGCCGCGATGATCGTCGCCACGATGTCCAGATTGTCGATGAAGAAGCCATAATCGAAAATGTTGAAGGTCGTCTCGTCAATCCACAGGTTGATGCCCTGCGGCAGACCCACATCCAGCGTCTTGATCTCGGACCCCCACATCAAGTCTGCCACGCCTTCAAGGAAATAGGCCAGGCCGATGGTGGCCATGAACAGGATGATCGGTTCTTGCCCAACCAGATGGCGCATCACGAACCGCTGCACGGCCCAAGCCAGCAGCACCATCACCGCCATGGTCAAAATGATCGCCAGCAGCGCGGGGACGTTCCAACCAAAGTAATGAACATGCGTGCCAAAGATGGCGTTGATCAGATGCGCAAAAGGTACCTGCCCATTCATGATCCCGACTAGCGTCATCGCCGCGAACAAGGCCATAACACCCTGCGCGTAATTAAAAATCCCCGACGCCTTGTAGATCAGCACAAATCCCAACGCGACCAGCGCATACAGCACCCCGGCCATCAGACCGTTAAGGATGACCTCCATCGCAAATACGAGTTGTTCAGGCATGCCAGCCCCTCCCCAATTCTGCCCGAGCATCAGTCATGACTGACCCCCAGATAGGCGTCGATGACTTCCTGATTGTTGCGCACCTCATCCGGCGTGCCGTCACCGATCTTCTTGCCATAATCCATCACGACCACTCGGTCGCTCAGGTCCATCACCACGCCCATGTCATGCTCGATCAGGGCGATGGTGGTGCCGAACTCGTCATTCACGTCGAGGATAAAGCGGCTCATGTCCTCTTTCTCTTCGACATTCATCCCGGCCATCGGTTCATCCAGCAGCAGCAGCTTAGGCTCCGCCGCCAGCGCTCGCGCTAATTCGACGCGCTTCTTCAAGCCGTAGGGCAAGCGAGACACAGGCGTTTTGCGGATGTGCTGAATTTCTAGGAAATCGATGATCTTCTCGACCGCCTCCCGGTTCTCGGTCTCTTCCGCCTCGGCCTTACCCTTCCACAAGGCCTGCTGCAGGATGTTCGTCTTCATAAAGCCAAGGCGTCCGGTCATCACGTTGTCGAGAACGCTCATACCTTCGAATAGGGCAATGTTTTGAAACGTCCGCGCAATGCCTTGCTGCGCCACCTCGAAGGGCCGCATCGGCGGGCGCTTGGACCCGTGGAACCAGACCTCGCCCTCTTGCGGGACATAGAAGCCCGAGATCACATTCAGCATCGAGGACTTACCCGCTCCGTTCGGTCCAATGATCGCGCGAATTTCGCCTTCGCGAATGTCGAACGAGATATCCTTGATCGCCACCACACCGCCAAAGCGCAGGGTGATGTTCTTCATCTCCATCACCACACCACCGATCTTGCGGCCGTCTTCGGTGACATATCCTTCGGAGTTATCCAGCATCAGAACCTCCCTGACACAAAAACGGGACGGCGGGCGGGGCGATGACCGCAGGTCGAGCGGCGCACGTCAGCCCCCTCATTCCGCCGCCACCTTGTGCTGCACGACCGGCACAACCGGTGCATCCACAATCTCCAACGTCGCAGAAATCGAACCCTTGCGACCATCTTCATAGGTCACCTCGGTGGTGGTCGAAACTTGGCCAGACCCGTCATAAAGCGCAGCGATGATGTCGTGGAACTTCTCCTCGACAAAGCCACGGCGCACCTTCCGAGTCCGGGTCATTTCTCCATCGTCGGCATCCAGTTCCTTGTGCAGAACCACAAAGCGATGCACCTGACAGCCCGACAGCATTTCATCAGCCGCAACCGACTTATTCACCGCTTCCACATGGCTGCGAATCGTCTCTAACACACGGGGGTGGCCTGCCAATTCCTGATAGGACGCATATGCCACGTTGTTGCGTTCGGCCCAGTTTCCAACCGCGGTCAGATCGATATTGATGAAGGCGACACAACGATCCTTGCCATTGCCAAACAGCACGACTTCGAGAATATCAGGGTAGAACTTCAGCTTGTTCTCAACATATTTCGGCGCGAACATTGCTCCGTCGGCCATTTTGCCAACATCCTTGGCGCGATCGATGATCCGCAAATGGCCCGAGCTTTCTTCGATGAACCCGGCATCACCGGTCGCAACCCAGCCCTCGGCATCTTTGGTTGAAGCCGTGGAATCCGGATTGTTGTAGTACTCAACAAACACACCGGGCGAGCGATAGTGGATCTCGCCGCTGTCATCGATTTTCAGCTCGACATCCGGTGCGGGCACACCAACCGTATCGGCGCGCACTTCGCCGTCCGGTTGCACGGTGATAAATACGGTCGCTTCGGTCTGGCCATAGAGCTGCTTCAAGTTGATGCCCAAAGAGCGATAGAAATCAAAGATTTCCGGCCCAATTGCCTCACCCGCTGTATAGCCCACCCGAAAGCGGCCATAACCCAACGTATCCTTGAGCGGGCCATAAACCAGCAGGTTGCCCAGCGCGTATTTCAATTTGTCGCCAAAGCCCACAGGCTTGCCGTCCAACAGCAACCCGCCAACCTTTTTGGCATGGGCCATGAAATGATGGAACATGCGCTGCTTCAGCTTGCCTGCATCCTCCATCCGGATCATCACATTGGTCAGCTGAGTTTCGAATACGCGCGGCGGTGCAAAGAAATAGGTCGGCCCGATCTCGCGAAGGTCGGTCATCATCGTGTCGGCGCTTTCGGGGCAGTTCACACAGAAGCCGCACCAATAGGCCTGACCGATGGAGAAGATGAAATCGCCCACCCAGGCCATCGGCAGATAAGACAGGATGTCCTCATTCCGGGTCAGATGATCGAAGTCCGCCGAGTTCTTGGCGCTTTCGATCACATTCCGGTTCGACAGCACCACTCCCTTGGGCTTGCCCGTCGTTCCGCTGGTGTAGAGCATCACGCAGGTGTCGTCATAGGTGATCTCGGCGATGCGCTTGTCGAGTTCCGCATCAAACCGCGCGTGGCCGGCACTGCCCTCGGCCATGATGTCTTCAAGCGCGTTCATCTGGCTGTGGTCGTATTTCCGCATCCCGCGTTTATCAGTATACAGAATGTGCTTGATCTGATGCACTTTTTCCTGAATTTCGATGACCTTGTCGACTTGCTCCTGATCACCGCAGACGACATATTTTGCGCCGCAATGCTCCATCACATAGGTCATCTCTTCGGCAACCGCGTCTTGGTAGAGCGGCACGGGGATCGCGCCCACCATCTGTGCCGCGACCATCGACCAATAATGCGCCGGTCGATTACGGCCTATGACAGCAATATGATCGCCTTTTTCGACGCCAATCTCCAGAAAACCCAATGCAATGGCGCGGATTTCTTTGGCGGTTTCGGCCCAGGACCAGCATTGCCAGATCCCGAATTCCTTTTCGCGGTAAGCCGGGGCATCCCCGAACTGGGTCACATTGCGGTGTAACAGCGCCGGAAGGGACTGCATCCCACCAGCGCCCGACTGCGTCTGAGCCAATCTTTCTCTCCTCCCCATCCGACCCCTCCTCGGGCCGGAAACGACAAGCCGGGAACACGCCCCGGGCGCCGATGCCCCGATAAGGGACGCGGAAAAGATCAGCGTCAAGTTTTGCCTGATGTTTTCTCAATTCTTACGAATTGTAACAGAGGTGAAAGGTCGCTCTTTCGAGTTGTAGGCAAAGTCCCAGGCAAGTCCGAGATGGCAAACCGGCCTGTCATTTTACCCTTTTTAACCACAGGAATATCAACTGCACCACAAAGACAGTAGCCAAGACTGGGATCGCAGCAAAGGCTATCGGCAGGCAGAAAAAAGCAGGCCCATGTTCGCGCATCATCGCGTCGCATTCCGCAAGCTCGAAGGGTAAGTAGCCGAATAATGCGACGATCAGGATACCCGTTACGATCGTGATTCTCTTAAGCATTGGAAGTTTGCCCTTTCTAAACCGGAACAGCCGCGCAATCGCTCTGGCTGATCACCAAATCTCTTGCGATCAGGATCAGTATGAATTCGGAGATCTGTCGGATTTCGATCTTGTCATCAGATGCTGCGCCATACTTCCGCCGATTTTATATGAGAAGTGAAACTCAACGAGTGGTTCAATTCGGCAGGCATAAATGGATATTTCCGAGATATCTCAGATTGCGATATCCAAAATCTCGGGTTTTGCGGATAACGCAAACCTGCGGCACTATTGGGTGTATGTCCTATGCGGTATGACAATCGCTATCGTCGCCCATCGATTGGGCGGTGATGACCGCAGGTTCCATTCCGTGTTCTTCAGGAAAGAGGTATGGGGTTCTCGCTCGGCCTTCATTGACTACATAATCCTCCTGGTCAATCCGATCGTCTTTGTCTTTGCCCTCGATTGGATCGTCAACACACTCTGGAAGCTGACCCCTGTGGTCGCTGATGGAATCCGGTCTTTGGGCGCAGACCTTCAAAGCGAGGGTGGCTCGGTCTGGGTCGCCGTCGCGCTGACCGTCACGCTGTATGTCGTGAATGATTTTATGCGCTGGTGGATGCACTATCTGCAGCACAAGGTTCCGTTTCTTTGGGAATTCCACAAGATACATCACTCGGCAGAGCATCTGAACTTTGCAACCGCCGAACGGCACCATCCATTCGACGCGGTATTTTTCGGTTTCGGAGCAGTAGGTGCGGCCGCTATCGTGAATGGTGTCTTCATAGGTCTGTTTGGTGATCATCTGACCGCCTATCAGATCGGTGGCGCAAATGTCATATTCTTCGGGTCCAACCTCATCGGTGGTGTTTTGCGCCACAGTCCCATCTGGGTCAGCTATGGCCCGCGTATTGAGAAATGGCTGATATCACCCGCCATGCACCAGATCCATCATTCGAGCGACCCCAAACATTGGGACAAAAACATGGGCGGTGGATTGGCGGTTTGGGACCGGATGGGCGGTACGCTCTATGTCCCCAAAGGCCGGGAAAATTTACAGTTTGGCATCGGACCGGAAACTGAAGACTATCGGACCCTATACGGCGTGTATGTCGAGCCACTGATGAAAGCAGCTCGGATTTTTCAACGCAGTTGAACAAACTTGAGAGGTGAGCCCCTGTAGCCCTCTGGAACAGTGGCTCTCACCCTGTGCCTACAGCCAATCCCGCAAAATCGGGATCAACGGAACATCCGCCGCAGGCATCGAGTAATTTCTCAGATCATTCGCGCGTACCCACTTTAGCGCCTGCCCTTCCTTCGATTGCGGGATGCCTTCCCATTTGCGGCAGGCAAACAGCGGCATCAGCAGGTGGAAATCGTCATAGCTGTGGCTGGCGAAAGTCAGGGGCGCGAGGCACGACGCCCAGGTGTCGATGCCCAGCTCCTCGTGCAATTCGCGGATCAGCGCAGCCTCAGGGATTTCGCCGGGTTCGATTTTGCCCCCTGGGAATTCCCAAAGACCAGCCATAGATTTGCCTTCGGGGCGTTGGGCCAGCAGGACGCGGCCCTCGATGTCGATCAGAGCCACCGCAGACACTAAGATTGTTTTCATGAACGGTAATCCGCGTTGATCTCGATATAACCGTGGGTCAGGTCGCAAGTCCAAACGGTGGAATTACCTTCACCCAATCCCAGATCGACTGCGATCACGAGGTCTTGGCCTTTCATGTAAGCAGCGGCGTCTTCCTCGCGGTAATCGGGACTAACCCAGCCTTTTTCGGCGACAAGGATGTCGCCGAAAGAAATGCTCAGAAGGTCGCGGTCAGCAGCAGCGCCGGATTTACCGATAGCCATGACGATACGACCCCAGTTCGGGTCTTCGCCTGCGATGGCGGTTTTGACCAGAGGCGAGTTGGCAATGGCCAGCCCATGGATTTTGGCGTCAGCGTCCGTTGCAGCTCCGGTCACACGAATTTCTACGAATTTCGTTGCCCCCTCACCGTCGCGCACCACTTGCTGCGCGAGGTCCAGCATCACGGCTTCAAGTGCCTGCGCAAACGCGTCATTCCCCGTGGCATCAACGCCCGAGGCTCCGGTCGCACACAGAAGCAGGCTGTCAGAGGTCGAGGTATCGCTGTCGACGGTTATACAGTTGAAGGTCCGATCTGTCTGTGCGCCCAACATCGCTTGCAGAGCGGATTGTTCGACATGGGCGTCGGTGAAGATATAGACCAGCATCGTCGCCATATCAGGCGCGATCATGCCGGAGCCCTTCGCAATCCCTGCGATAGAGACTGTTTTGCCATCGATCTCAACCTGCGCGGATGCCCCTTTTGGGAAGGTATCCGTGGTCATGATCGCCCGCGCCGCGTCTTCGATGGCGTGCCGATTGAGGCCGGATTTCAAGACCTCAAGCTGGGCGACGATGCGGTCATGGGGTAGCGGCTCGCCGATGACTCCGGTGGAAGAGGTGAAGACCCGCTCCACCGCAACGCCGGTGGCTTTGGCGACGGCTTGCGTCACCTCGGCCACCGAGGTTTGTCCATAATGACCGGTAAAGGCGTTGGCATTGCCCGAATTTACCAGGATTGCCGCAGGCCCATCATACGGCCCGCCGATCTTGTCCTGACAGTCCAGAACTGGCGCCGCGCGCGTGGCTGAACGGGTGAAAACCCCAGCCAGCGATGTGCCCGGATCAAGCACCGCCATCATTACGTCAGTGCGGCCCTGATAGCGGACGCCCGCCTCAACCGTGGCAAAACGTACGCCGTCGATTGCAGGCAATTCAGGAAAGGCCTCTGGGGCCAATGGTGATACCTTGGTGATCGTCGCCACGCGCGTTACTCCTGCAGCAGCTCGATCTGGCGCATGACCTCGGGTCCAACCCCTTCCAGCGCTGGACGTTCAATCGTTGCCTGCTGCGTCAACTCGTCGACCTTGGCCTGAATTGCGTCCTGCCGGATGGTTTGGGCCAGTTCATCACGCACGACGGCCAGTTCTGGGGCCTGCGTTTTGCGTTTGTCATTCAGAGCAACCAAATGCCATCCGAATTGCGTCTGGACGGGTTCCGAAACACTGCCTTTTTCCAAAGCTACAACCGCGTTTTCGAACTCGGGCACCATCTGACCTTTACCGAACCATCCCAGCGAACCGCCATTGGGTCCCGAGGGGCCGGTGGACTTCTCTTTCGCCAATTCGGCGAAATCCGCGCCCTCGTCCAATTGGGCCTTGATGGCTTTGGCTTCGTCTTCGCTTTCAACCAGAATATGGCTGGCGTTGAATTCGTCCTCGCCCTCGAATTCGGCAAACTGCGCATCATAGGCGGCCTGGATTGCTTCATCCGTAACCTCGGCAGCGGTGATCGCCTCAACAGTCTGTACCGCACGCAGGGACCGCGTTTCGTTTTCCAAGCGCAATGCGTTCAGAGGGTTCAGAGCATCCTGTTGCTGACCCAACAGGTGTTGCTGGACCAGTTGTTCAAGGATGAAGTCATAAAGAACGTCGTCTTCCAATTGCTGATACTGCGCGGGCAGAGCAGACGCGGTGGCGATGACGTGACCTAATGTGATCTCATCACCATTCACGCGCGCCACGACGGTCGAGGCATCTGGCTTGGTTTCGGCGGCCAACGGCAGGGCCATCACGGCAGCAAGCGCCAGCGATGGCAGAAAAGTGAGGCCTTTGGGCATGGAATCATCCTATTTCTTTGCCGCGACAGGGCGCAGCGTTGACACTTTAGAACCTGCCGCTTACATCGCTTTGAAGCCTTGGACAGGGCCGCCTTTCACCCCCCGTATCTATGGGTTGCGCGCAAGGTGGGCAAGCCTGTCGCAACCACGATAAGAACAGATCCGCTGGAGTGAACATGCTGGGACTCGGAACGCTCGCCAAAAAGGTGTTCGGAACACCGAACGACCGCAAGATCAAGGCGACCCGCCCCCTGATCGAAAAGATCAACGCGATGGAGCCCGAGTTCGAGAAACTGACCGACGAAGGCCTGATCGAGAAGACCGCTGAGCTGCGCAAACGGGCGCTGGACGGTGAAAATCTGGATGACCTGCTGCCTGAGGCCTTTGCCAATGTCCGCGAAGGGGCCAAGCGCGCGCTGGGTCTTCGGGCCTTTGACGTGCAGTTGATGGGGGGCATCTTCCTGCATCAAGGCAATATCTCGGAAATGAAGACGGGTGAGGGAAAGACTTTGGTCGCCACTCTCCCCGCTTATCTGAATGCACTGAGCGGCAAGGGCGTGCATGTGGTTACAGTGAACGAATACCTGGCCAAGCGCGACTCGGAATGGATGGGCAAGGTGTTCGCGTCCGTGGGCATGACCACAGGCGTGATCTGGACAGGTCAGCCCGATGCCGAGAAAATGGCCGCGTATAACTGCGACATCACGTATGCCACAAACAACGAGCTCGGCTTCGACTATCTGCGCGACAACATGAAGGCCGATCTGGAGCAGGTTTATCAGAAGCACCACAATTTCGCGATTGTGGATGAAGTGGATTCGATCCTGATCGACGAGGCTCGGACCCCGCTGATCATCTCGGGGCCTGCGCAGGACCGGTCGGATCTGTATACTGCCATCGATGCGGTGATCCCGACATTGCAGGACGATCATTATTCTCTGGATGAAAAAAGCCGCAACGTGACCTTCACCGATGAAGGCAACGAGTTTCTCGAGCAGCAACTGCTTTCGGCGGGTCTGCTGCCCGAAGGGCATTCGCTGTACGACCCTGAAAGCACCACTGTGGTGCATCACGTCAATCAGGGCCTGCGCGCGCATAAACTGTTCCAACGCGACAAGGACTATATCGTCCGGGATGGGAATGTCGTGCTGATCGACGAATTCACCGGTCGGATGATGCCGGGTCGTCGCCTGTCTGAAGGCCTGCATCAGGCCATCGAAGCCAAGGAAGGCGTGCAGATTCAGCCCGAGAACGTGACGCTGGCCAGCGTGACCTTCCAGAACTATTTCCGCCTTTACGACAAGCTGTCGGGCATGACCGGCACCGCGCTAACCGAGGCCGAGGAATTTCAGGAAATCTATGGTCTGGGCGTGGTTGAGGTTCCGACCAACAAGCCGATTGCGCGTGAGGACAAGGACGATCAGGTTTATCGCACCACGGGTGAGAAATACGGCGCCATCATCGAACAGGTCAAAAAGGCCGGTGAAAAAGGTCAGCCGGTCCTGGTCGGCACCACGTCGATCGAAAAGTCCGAAGTGATCAGCCAGATGCTGGACAAAGAGGGAATCGAACACAACGTTCTGAACGCCCGCCAGCACGAACAGGAAGCGCAGATTGTGGCCGATGCAGGCCGTCTGGGCGCGGTGACCATCGCCACCAACATGGCGGGCCGCGGCACCGATATTCAGCTGGGCGGCAATGTCGAGATGAAGGTGCTTCAGGCGCTCGCCGAAAACCCCGAGGCTGACCCGGCCGAGCTGCGTGCGGCAGAAGAAGCCAAGCACGCGGAAGAAAAGGAAAAGGTGCTAGAGGCTGGCGGTCTTTACGTGATGGCGTCCGAACGCCATGAAAGCCGCCGGATCGACAACCAGCTTCGCGGACGTTCGGGACGTCAGGGTGACCCGGGCCGCACGGTGTTTTACCTCAGCCTCGAAGATGACCTGATGCGCATCTTCGGTTCGGAACGACTGGACAAGGTCCTGACCACGCTGGGCATGAAAGAGGGCGAGGCGATCATTCACCCTTGGGTGAACAAATCGCTTGAACGGGCGCAGTCCAAGGTCGAAGGTCGCAACTTCGACATGCGCAAGAACGTTCTGAAGTTTGACGACGTGATGAATGACCAGCGTAAGGTGGTGTTTAGCCAGCGACGCGAGATCATGTCAGCGGACGATCTGTCGGATGTGGTTTCGGATATGCGCGAGCAGGTAATCGACGATATGATCGACGAATACATGCCGCCGAAAACCTATGCTGATCAATGGAATACCGAGGGGCTGCATGAGGCCGTCAAGGACAAACTTACCATTGATGCACCGGTTCAGGACTGGGCCGCCGAAGAGGGAGTGGATGACGAACAGATCCGCGAACGCCTGATCAAGGCAGCCGATGAAATGATGGCACAGAAAGCCGTCGCCTTCGGCCCCGAGAATATGCGTAACATCGAAAAGCAGGTTCTGCTGCAAACCATCGACGGCAAATGGCGCGAACATCTTCTGACGCTGGAACATTTGCGCTCGGTAGTGGCTTTCCGAGGCTATGCCCAGCGTGACCCGCTGAACGAATACAAGAACGAAAGCTTCCAGTTGTTCGAAGGGATGCTCGATTCGTTGCGTGAAACAGTGACCCAGCAATTATCGCGCGTTCGCCCGCTCAGCGAAGAGGAACAGAAGGAAATGCTGGCTCAGATGGCCGCGCAGCAGGCCCAGGCCCAGCAGGCAGTGGATAAGGCGGCGGGACAGGCCGAAGCAGTGGCCGAGGCGCAAGCTTCGGGCGATGCCCGCCCTGGCTTTGTCGAAGATGACCCTACAACCTGGGGAAATCCGTCGCGCAATGATCCCTGCCCCTGTGGTTCAGGCAAAAAGTTCAAACATTGCCACGGTAGATTGACCTAACGTCATCCACTTTCAAACACAATGAGTCCGCCTCAAGGCCACATATTGGCCTTGATTCAGAGGCAAGTTACGAGTCGCTCCTTCAACTGGGGAGGGTGTCTTGTTTGTAATAAAGAACTATGTGACCACGGGCGGAACTGTTGCCTGCGCCCTGGCCATCGGGTATCTGATGCAAAGCGGATCCGCGCAGCAACTCAGCGCTGATCCAAGCGGCGCGCGTGTCGCGTCGATCTCTGAGCAGGGCGCGGACCTTGCCAGGTTGCAAAGCGTTGTTCTGACTTCTTCCTCCCCCACCGAAGCGCACAATGAGATTAAACCAAAATCCTCGCTTCCAGCTCCCGAACAAAGCCATTTGCCATCCAACTGTGATCTAAGCGCGCGCGCTTTGGCTGTACCCGGTGCGAATGCACGGTTGCGAGTCAAGGCCCCGTGCCATGCAAATGCAACCATCGAAGTTCATCATAACGGGCTGGTATTCAGCACCGAAACCGATGCGCTTGGTGGCTTGAACCTGACTGTTCCGGCGCTGTCCGAATACGCCATATTCCTGATCTCACTGCCCGACGGCAAAGGTACAGTTGCAACAACGCATGTGCCAGAGATCAACGACTTCAACCGGATCGCCCTGCAATGGCAGGGTAAGACAGAGCTGCAGTTGCACGCATTGGAATTCGGCGCAGGCTACGGAGAAAAAGGCCACGTATGGACTGGCTCTGAGGCCGGCGGTGAGGGTTCGGTGATCCATCTTGGACAGGGCGGCTCTGACATTGCACGCAATATTGAAGTCTATTCCTTCCCGATACAATCCGCGACCGAGACGGGCTCGATCACCCTATCAGTCGAAACTGAAGTCACCGAGGCCAATTGCGGCAAACCTCTGAACGTGCAATCGCTGGAATGGCGCGCGGATCAACGCCTGAGATCCCGCGATCTGACATTGGATATGCCGGGTTGCGAAACGGCTGGTGATTTTCTGGTGTTGAATAATCTGTTCACAGACCTGACAATCGCTGCCAAATAGGCAGCAGGCAATTCAACGGTCCAAAATGAAAATCCTTCGTGCGGCATTTGTCGCGCTTTTGCCCTTGTCCTTGGCACAGGGAGCCTCCGCGCAAGACATCACTCTGACCTCACACGACGGCAAGATTGAAGTCGTCGGCACATTGCTTGGGTATGACGGTGAGTTTTACCGTGTCGATACGCAGTTTGGCGAACTGACGATCGATGGCTCAGGCGTGACATGCGATGGACCAGCCTGCCCCAATCTGACCGATTTTGTCGCCGAAGTGCGATTTTCAGGTTCATCCGTTATGGCAGAAACTTTGATGCCGGCACTCGTGCAGGGTTTTGCCGTACAAGAAGGTCTGTCGGTATCTGTTTCAGAGACTGCCGTAACCCAACGTGAGTATACATTGCGTCATCCTGACCGCTTTACACCTTTGGCCAGGTTTACCTTCTCCGTAACCGGCACCTCTCAGGGGTTTGCCGATCTTGCAAAGGGCGCGGCGGATATCGTTCTTGCCCAACGCGAGATTCGGCCGGACGAGGCTAAGTTGAACCGCGACGCTGGATTGGGTGATCTGACTCAGGCCCGCCGGTCGCGGGTCTTGGCACTGGATGCGATTGTTCCGATTGTATCTGACGACAATCCCATACGTCAGATATCCCCCGCAGACTTAGCCAAAATCTTCACGGGACAAAATACAAACTGGTCCAATCTTGGCGGTCCCGATGCACCCATTTCTCTGTACCTGCCGAAAGCCGGATCTGGCCTGACACAGGCCATAGAGGATCTGTTGCTGGCGCCGGTCGATGCGCTGATCTCAGCCGACGTTACATTCCATGCTCGCAACAGCGATCTTGTACGCGCGATCTCAGGCGATCCTTTCGCAATTGGTATCGCCAGCCTTGCTGAGACGGGCGAAGCGCGAGCGCTGCCACTGACCGGTGGCTGCGGTCATACCCTCTCGGCGACGAGGCAATCAGTAAAGACCGAGGACTACCCGCTCACCGCACCGATGTTTATCTACCTGCCGCAAAGAAGATTGCCGCGGCTCGCCCGGCAATTTCTGGCCTACACCCAAAGTGGCGTTGCACAAATGGTGATCCGGCAAGTCGGATTTGTCGATCAATCACCCGAGACCATCGGGATGGCGTTACAAGGCGAGCGGCTGGTCAATGCCGTCAGCACCGGCGGAACCGAAGTTGGACTGGAAGAACTACAGCGCATGATCGCAACCCTCCGCCCTCTGTCCCGGTTATCTTTGTCCTTCCGCTTCGAGCCCGGCTCGTCGCGACCCGATGCGCAATCCCGCTCTAATATCCTGCACCTGGCGCAGGTGTTGGAAAGCGGTAGGCTGGATGCGCGACAGGTGACTTTTGTAGGGTTTAGCGATGGCGACGGGGCTGCCACATCCAACATGCGCATTGCTCTGCAGCGGGCCAAAACCGTTCGTAACGCGGTGCTGGCGGCCATCGAAACGAGTATTCCTGCGAGTCTCAAGATCGCGGTTGAGGGCTTTGGCGAAGCGATGCCAATGGCCTGCGATGACACCGAATGGGGCCGCAAGGTGAACCGCCGGGTCGAAGTCTGGATTCGATAGCGGTCAAAGATATCCTTGTGCGCGAAAACTCAATTCTGTCGATTTGCCGATAATCAAATGATCGTGCAAGGTCAGCCCCAGCGCCGTGCAAGCATCCTGAATCCGGTTGGTCATGTCGATGTCAGATTGTGAAGGCGTCGGGTCACCTGAGGGATGGTTGTGCACCAATATCAACGCTGACGCATTCAGCTCCAGCGCGCGTTTCGCCACCTCACGCGGATAAACCGGTACGTGATCCACTGTGCCCTTCGCCTGCTCTTCATCTGCGATCAGTACATTCTTCCGGTCCAGATAAAACACCCGAAACTGCTCGGTCTCGCGATGGGCCATCGTCGTGTGGCAATAATCCAGCAGCGCATCCCAGCCCGAAATCACATGCCGCTGAATCACCCGCGCTCGTGCCATCCGATGAGCGCAGGCCTCAAGAATTTTCAGATCGGTAATCACCGTGTCCCCGATCCCCTTTATCTGACGCAGCCGTTCCTCAGGCGCCGTCAACACGCGGTTGAAGTCGCCAAACGCATCCATCAGAGCACGCGCCAGCGGTTTCACGTCCTGACGCGGGATGGATCGGAACAAAGCCAGCTCCAGCAGTTCATAATCCGGCATCGCTGCTGATCCGCCAGACATGAACCTTTCGCGCAGCCGCTTGCGATGGTCTTTGATGTAGGAGGGTAACCGACCAACGCGCAGCGGCTGCGCCGGTGCTTCATCCGTATCGAACAGCATGGGGGCTTCGGCAAAGGCGTCTTGGGTCATAACCCCACTCTGACGCAGAATCGGTTTCCGAAAAGTTAACGCGCCTTATCCCTGCCCGTCGGATCGGCAACACACAGGTCCCCCGCTTCATCTGGCCATAAATATCTCGGGGGAGTCGCCCAAAGGGCGATGGGGGCAGAGCCCCCCTGCTTAACCGGTTTAACCCTTCATGCCATCCCAGAAGGACTTCACAGAAGAGAAAAAGCTTTTCGATTCCGGGTGATTGTCTTCACCCAAATCGTCAAACTCACGCAGTAGCTCTTTCTGGCGGCTGGTCAGATTGACCGGAGTTTCCACGGCCAGTTCGATGAACATGTCGCCGATACCACCACCACGCAACGCGGGCATGCCTTTGCCGCGCAAACGCATCTGACGCCCGGATTGGCTGCCTGCCGGAATCTGAACGCGGCCGCGACCACCATCGATTGTAGGAACTTCGATCGAGCCACCCAGCGCCGCTTTACCCATACTGACCGGAACGCGACAATATAGGTTAACGCTGTCACGCTCGAACAGTTTATGATCCGAAACCTCGACAAAGATATAGAGGTCGCCCGGAGGGCCACCGCGCATGCCAGCCTCGCCTTCACCGGCAAGACGGATGCGGGTACCGGTTTCAACGCCCGCTGGAATGTTCACCGATAGCGCGCGATCTTTTTCAACACGACCAGCACCGCCACACGATTTACAGGGATTCTTGATAATCTGACCCAAACCGGAGCAGGTCGGACAAGTGCGTTCAACGGTGAAGAAGCCCTGTTGCGCGCGCACCTTGCCCATACCGGAACAGGTTGGACAGGTGGTGGGTTCAACCCCACCCTCAGCCCCAGTACCCTCACATGAAGAGCAGGCCACGGCGGTCGGTACATTTATAGTTTTCTGCAGACCCGCATAAGCCTCTTCCAGCGAAACCCGAAGGTTATAGCGCAGGTCCGATCCGCGGGCTGCACGACGTCCACCGCCGCCGCCACGTTGGCCGCCCATGAAGTCGCCGAACAAGTCGTCAAAAACGTCTGAGAACGCGCTGGAGAAATCGCCCTGGCCGCCAAAACCGCCACCGGGACGACCTCCGCCACCCATACCGTTTTCAAACGCAGCGTGGCCAAAGCGGTCATAGGCCGCCTTTTTGTCGCCATCGCGCAGTACATCATAGGCTTCGTTGGCCTCTTTGAACTGCGCTTCGGCATCAGGATTGTCCTTGTTGCGATCGGGATGCAGTTCTTTGGCTTTCTTGCGAAAACCTTTCTTGATCTCATCCGCCGAAGCGCCCTTGGACACGCCGAGCACTTCGTAATAGTCGCGTTTGGACATCAGTTCTTCCTTCTGCCTCAACGTAATTGGGCCGGCCCGGCAACCGGACCGGCCCATATTGGCCCGGTTACCCGTTAGTTACGCTTGTCGTCGTCCAGATCTTCGAACTCGGCGTCGACAATGTCGTCTTCACCCGGTGCCTCATCGGCTGCCGCCGGCGCATCCTCACCCTCTTCGGCTTGCGCCTTATAGATGGCTTCGCCCAGCTTCATGGCGGCTTCGGTTACGTTCTGGATGCCGGATTTGATCTTGTCGGCATTCTCGGTTTCCAGCTCGTCCTTCAGCGCGGCAATCGCCAGCTCGATGGCTTCGATGGTGGTCGGGTCAACCTTGTCGGCATGCTCTTCCATCGACTTTTCGGTCGAGTGGATGAGGCTTTCCGCCTGGTTCTTGGCGTCGACCAGCTCACGGCGTTCCTTGTCGGCTTCCGCGTTCTCTTCGGCGTCCTTGACCATCTTTTCGATGTCCTCATCGGACAGACCGCCCGAGGCCTGGATGGTGATCTTCTGCTCTTTGCCGGTGCCTTTGTCTTTGGCCGAAACCGAGACAATGCCGTTGGCGTCGATGTCAAAAGTCACCTCGATCTGAGGCATACCGCGCGGTGCGGGCGGGATGTCTTCGAGGTTGAACTGACCCAGGATCTTGTTGTCAGCAGCCATTTCACGCTCACCCTGGAACACGCGGATGGTTACGGCGTTCTGGTTGTCTTCGGCGGTCGAGAAGACCTGAGACTTTTTGGTCGGGATCGTGGTGTTGCGGTCGATCAGACGGGTGAACACGCCACCCAGCGTCTCGATGCCCAGCGACAGCGGGGTCACGTCCAGCAGAACCACGTCTTTGACGTCGCCCTGCAGAACACCGGCCTGAATGGCGGCGCCCATGGCAACCACTTCGTCCGGGTTCACACCCTTGTGCGGCTCTTTACCGAAGAACTTGGTGACCTCTTCGATCACTTTCGGCATCCGGGTCATACCACCGACCAGAACAACCTCGTCCACGTCAGCAGCCGACAGACCGGCGTCTTTCAGAGCAGCCTGGCACGGCTTCATCGACTTCTTGATCAGGTCCGCAACCAGCGATTCCAGCTTGGCACGGGTCAGTTTCATGACCATGTGCAGCGGCTGACCGTTCGAACCCATCGAGATGAACGGCTGGTTGATTTCGGTCTGCGAGGTCGAAGACAGCTCGATCTTGGCTTTTTCAGCGGCTTCTTTCAGACGCTGCAGGGCCATCTTGTCAGCGGACAGATCGACACCGTGTTCCTTTTTGAACTCGTCTGCCAAGTAGTTGACGATGCGCATGTCAAAGTCTTCACCACCCAGGAAGGTGTCACCGTTGGTCGACTTCACTTCGAACAGGCCGTCGTCGATTTCCAGAATGGTCACGTCGAAGGTACCGCCACCAAGGTCATAAACCGCGATGGTTTGGGTTTCTTCTTTGTCCAGACCATAGGCCAGCGCAGCCGCTGTCGGTTCGTTGATGATCCGCAGCACTTCCAGACCGGCGATTTTACCGGCGTCTTTGGTGGCCTGACGCTGGGCGTCGTTGAAATATGCCGGAACGGTGATAACAGCCTGCGTGACTTCCTCACCCAGATAGCTTTCTGCGGTTTCCTTCATTTTACCCAGAGTGAAGGCCGAGATCTGGCTTGGGGAGTACTTTTCACCGCGGGCTTCAACCCACGCGTCGCCATTGCCGCCATCAACGATGGCGTACGGCACCATTTTCTTATCTTTTTCGACTTCGGCATCATCCACGCGACGACCGATCAGGCGCTTGACGCCAAAGATCGTGTTGTCGGGGTTGGTGACCGCCTGACGTTTTGCAGGCTGACCGACCAGGCGCTCATCTTCAGTGAAGGCGACGATCGAGGGCGTGGTCCGCGCCCCTTCGGCGTTTTCGATGACCTTCGGCTGCGAGCCATCCATGATGGCCACGCACGAGTTGGTGGTTCCGAGGTCAATCCCGATTACTTTTCCCATAATTTTGATCCCTTTCAATTTAAGGCGATGTCTCGAGGCCTGAACCCGTTACGGCATCCCGGCCCCGATCTGATGTGCGCGACAGCACTACACCATCGCGCGTCGAGGCGTATATAAGGGCGCAGACTGGGGCCTGCAAGCGGTCAGAAACGCAGGTTTTCGGGATTTTGTGGCCTTTTTTGGCAAGGTTCTGGCAAGGTTTGGGGATTCTTCCATGGCGCGGCTTCTTTTGCGCGGATTTGATATCCGCAAAGGCTATCTGGATGCGGTGTCGCAAACCCGCCTGGTTGACCTGTTGCGCCCGATTCTGAAGGCCGCGCCGCTCTATCGGCCCATCACCCCATCGGGCAAAGAAATGTCGGTACGCATGACCTCGGCCGGAGCATTGGGCTGGGTTACGGATCGGGCTGGCTATCGGTATCAGGATACACATCCCAAAGGCATGACCTGGCCTGCAATCCCGGATGATATTCTGACGATCTGGCAAGACGTGACCGGTGCGGAACGTCAGCCCGATTGCTGCCTGATCAACTACTACGGCGAAGGCACCAAGATGGGCCTGCATCAAGACAAGGACGAGGCTGATTTTTCTTGGCCAGTGCTGTCGATTTCACTGGGCGATGACGCGTTATTCCGCATCGGCAATACGACACGCGGGGGCAAGACCGAGTCAATCTGGCTGAGCTCGGGCGATGTGGTGATCATGGGCGGACCTGCCCGGCTGACATATCACGGGATTGACCGCATCCGATTTGGATCATCCAAACTGCTGCCGAAGGGCGGGCGTATTAATCTGACGCTTCGGGTCGCCACCTAGCGACGCGCCTCCCAGCTTTTTGACACGTGTTTGCGCGTGTAGAATTCAGCCAGCAACCCGATCATGGTCAGGACAATCCCCACCCAAAGCGCATATTCCCAACTTGTGTTGCGAGGAAAATAATTCCGGAACACAAAACCACGGCATTGGTCGATAACATGAAACAGCGGGTTCCAGGCAAACATGGTCAGCATGAACCCGCCCAGCGCGTTTCCCACGAACATCTTGCCGGAAAAAACCATATTCATCCGCCGATAGACATTTTTCAGGATGGTCACTGTATTGGGAAACCACGGCTTCAGCGCCAGTAACACGAGCCCCACCGAACACCCCGTAAACCAGGCAAGCACAAGCATGGCAAAAGCTCCGCCTGGCTCCTGAATCTCGAGCGGCGAAACGGCGACACTGTAGACAAACAAAATCACCAGGATCGAGACAAGTTGGGTATAGAGCGTGCCTAGCGCCGAAGCCGCCAGCATCACCATCATGGTCATCGGCGAATGCAAAGTCATGGGATTGTTGCCATCTCCGACACCGGCAATGGCACCGACCGATTTGATATGTGTCAGAAACAGAAACACTCCAGACAGCAGAAAAAGTATGAACTCACCGCGTATCTTCGCGATCCGGGTGCCCATGAAAGACAGGATCAAGTAGAACGCTCCGGCGACCACAACCACCTGAAGAATATTTATAAGGATCGCCATCACCGCATTTGAATGCTGCGATCGGATATTGCGCACAATCGCATGGAATATCAGTTCAGCTGTGGTGAAGGCCCCGCCCAACAACGACTGATTTCGCTTATAGTGAAACACGCGACCACTCTTTCCTGCTCATGTCACCTGCAATCTGGCACGAAATTCTTGCTGTTCCGTATCCAGCGCATCATAAGTCCGTAAGAAACTTGGATCAACAAATCTCAAGAACGGAGCTTTTTTGTGACCTATGACGCCCTGATACCCGTCATCCGGCGGCTGGCCCTTCAGGCAGGCGACAAGATCATGCAGATCTACGAGGCGGACGATTTCGACGTCAAAGTCAAAACCGATTCCAGCCCGGTGACCGAGGCGGATGAGGCCGCAGATGCGCTGATCTCGGCCGGGCTGCGCGAAGCTTTTCCCGAAATTTTACTAGTGACTGAAGAGCAGGCGGACTCGCACTCGGAAAAAGGTGAGACCTTTCTGATCGTCGATCCGCTGGACGGCACCAAGGAATTCATCAACCGTCGAGGCGATTTCACGGTGAACATCGCATTTGTTGAGAACGGCGTACCGACGCGCGGCGTAGTTTATGCGCCCGCACGGGGACGGATGTTTTATACGCAGGCCGATGGGCAAGCGGTTGAGGAAACCGGCGCGCTGGACAAGGATCAGCCGGGTGCGTTAACGCCAATAGCAGTCTCTAAACCAGACAATTCAGCTCTGATGATCGTTGCCTCGAAATCGCACCGCGATCAGGCGACTGAGGATTACATCAACAAATATCAGGTGCGCGACAGCAAAAGCGCCGGGTCATCGCTGAAGTTCTGTCTGGTCGCAACGGGTGAGGCTGACCTTTACCCCCGCGTGGGCCGCACAATGGAATGGGACACCGCAGCGGGCCATGCAGTACTAGCCGGTGCTGGTGGAAATGTCGTGCGCTTTGATGACCACACCCCGCTGACCTACGGCAAAGACGGCTATGCCAACCCGTTTTTCATCGCCTATGCTCCGGGCGTCGACCTGAAGGAAGCCTGATGTCTGTTCTGATCGTCATTCCCGCCCGCTACGCGTCGACCCGCTATCCGGGCAAACCTCTGGTGCCGCTGACCGGGGTCAATGGTACAGCCATGACACTGATCGAACGGTCCTGGCGCGCCGCCATTTCGGTCGCGGGTGTCGATCGCGTCGTCGTGGCGACAGACGATGACCGTATTCGCGAAGTATCCGAGGGGTTCGGGGCCGAAGTGATCATGACCTCGGATACCTGTCGCAATGGCACCGAACGGTGCGCCGAGGCGCATACGGCGCTGGGCAGCGGTTATGAGATCGTAGTGAACCTGCAGGGCGATGCACCATTGACGCCGCACTGGTTTGTCGAAGACCTGATTTCAGGCTTGCGCGATGCCCCTAAGGCCGGCGTGGCCACCCCGGTTCTGCGCTGCGATGGCGACGCTCTGAATGGATTGTTGAATGACCGCAAACACGACCGCGTTGGGGGTACGACAGCAGTGTTTGGCAATGATCACAGTGCGCTCTATTTCTCGAAAGAGGTAATTCCCTTCACCTCTGAGACCTATGCCAACGATGATCCAACTCCGGTCTTTCATCATGTCGGAGTCTACGCTTATCGGCCAGATGCACTGGCAGACTATCCCTCCTGGCGGACCGGCCCGCTGGAAACTTTGGAGGGCCTTGAACAACTGCGTTTCATGGAAAACGGTCGCAAGGTTCTGTGCGTCGAGGTGGAAGCCAAGGGTCGTCAATTTTGGGAACTGAACAACCCGCAAGATGTCGCCAAGATCGAAGAAATGATGGCCGCGATGGGACTGGAATGACCCATATTCTGGTCACCGGCGGCGCGGGCTATATTGGTTCGCATGCCTGCAAGGCGCTTGCAAAGGCGGGCTATATTCCGGTGACCTATGACAATCTGGTCACCGGTTGGCAGGATGCGGTGAAATTTGGTCCGTTCGAGCGGGGCGACCTACTGGATCGCGCGCATCTGGACGCCGTCTTTGCCAAGTACCAGCCAGCCGCCGTGATGCATTTCGCAGCCCTCAGCCAAGTGGGTGAGGCAATGTCCGAGCCTGGCAGGTACTGGTCGAACAATGTGACCGGCTCTTTGACGTTAATCCAAGCGGCAGTCGACGCGGGCTGTTTGAATTTCGTCTTTTCATCGACCTGCGCCACTTATGGCGAACACGACAATGTGGTGCTCGATGAAACCTCACCTCAACAACCGCTGAACGCCTATGGCGCCTCAAAACGCGCGATCGAAGATATCCTGCGTAATTTCGAATTCGCCTACGGGCTAAACCATGTGATCTTCCGATATTTCAACGTCGCCGGGGCCGATCCGGATGCCGAAATTGGTGAATTCCATCAACCCGAGACCCATCTGGTGCCGCTAATGCTGGACGCTGTCGCCGGTAAGCGCGATGGTCTTACAGTGTTCGGCACCGATTATGACACGCCCGATGGCACCTGTATTCGCGATTATGTGCACGTCTGCGATCTGGTCGATGCGCATGTTCTTGGTCTGAAGTGGCTGGAGCAAGGCAAAGAGAGCCGTGTGTTCAATCTGGGTACCGGATCAGGATTTTCGGTTATGGAAGTGATCGAGCATTCGAAGGCCGTCACCAATCGAGCGGTGCCCTACAGCATCGGCCCACGCCGGGCAGGGGACTGTACACGTCTGGTATCAGGTTCAACCCGCGCAGAACAAGAGCTGGGCTGGATGCCAAAAAGATCAACGTTAGAGACGATGATCACCGATGCGTGGCGCTGGCATCAGAATGGCAGCTACGAAAAGTGAGCACAAAGGATCAGCCGCTAAGCTGGGGGCAGCGATACAAGCTGCGCCTAAAGCGTAAGCGGCTTTTATGGCGGTCTTTTCGTAGCCGCCATCAGCTAACTTCGCGTGCCGACAAAACGCAACAAATCGCACCGGGAGCTATCCTTGCCTTTACCACTCTACGGAACGAGATCAGCCGATTGCCGTGGTTTTTTCACCACTACCGGACGCTGGGCGTAGATCATTTTCTGATTGTGGATAACGGCAGCGACGACGGATCGACCCAGTACCTGCTTGATCAGCCGGATGTATCGCTGTGGCAGACAACTGCTAGCTATCGTGCGTCCCGGTTCGGATTGGATTGGCTGACATATCTGCAGTGGAAATTTGGCCACGGGCATTGGACGCTTATGGTCGATGCCGATGAATTGCTTGTCTATGCCCATCACGACACGCATTCGTTAAACGATTTGACGGGCTGGCTGGACGCGCGTGGGCAGTCCGCCTTTGGCGCATTGATGCTGGATCTGTTTCCCAAAGGCCCAGTGGGCACACAGTACTATGACCCGCAATCCGATCCTACGGATGTTCTGAACGGGTTCGACCCCGGCCCCTACAGATCCCAACGTCAATTTCCATTGGGCAACTTGTGGGTTCAAGGCGGGACGCGCGAGCGAGCTTTCTTTTCGGACCGCCCTGAAAGATCCCCGACTCTGAACAAAATCCCTTTGGTCCACTGGTCGCGACATATGGCTTATGTGAATTCCTGCCACTCCGTCCTGCCGCGAGCCCTGAATTTTGAATATGACGGGCCAGAGGGGCAGGCTCCTTCGGGCGTTTTGCTGCACACGAAATTCCTGCCGGGGGTTGTAGAAAAATCGCAGATCGAAAAACACAGGCGCCAGCATTTCCACGACCCTGAAAAATTCAGCACATATTATGATGGGATTATTAATAAACCCGATCTTTGGGGGTCTGATTCTGTAAAGCTGCGCGATTGGCAACAATTGGAGACTTTGGGGCTGCTGAACGGTGGCAGCTTTCCAGCCACTACGGGGAAGTAAACGGGATATAAACCCATTGCTTCGCAAGGTAGCTAGATGTCATAAAACGATGACGGCTCGGCACCACTCAGGCCTCAGGCGGCCCCGGGCAGACTCGCGTATATCAAAAAAGGTTGGGCAGCCGCGTGAGCCTTTTGGATTCCTATCGCATGAGATTGCGACGCAAGCGTCGCCTTTTGCGTTGCCTGCGCAAAAGACGCGAATTGAAGGCGATACAGAATAACACGCCACATATTCGCCCGCAGGACATCTTGTTGATGAGCGTCGTGCGAAACGAATGTATCCGCCTGCCCTATTTTCTCGATTACTACCGCAAGCTTGGCATTAACCATTTCCTATTCGTCGACAACAATAGCAATGACGGAACGCGTGAATATTTAACCGGCCAGCCAGACGTGTCACTTTGGTGGACGGATGGCAGCTACAAACGGTCGACGTATGGGCTGGATTGGTCAAATTATCTGCTGCGAACCTATGCCCACAAACACTGGGTTTTGACAGTCGATCCGGACGAGTTCTTTGTTTACCCGTTTTGTGATACACGCCCGATAAAGGCGTTGACCGACTGGTTGGACGACACCAGCGTGCGTAGTTTCGGCACGATGCTGATCGACATGTATCCCGAAGGGCCAATCGAAGACACGCCCTATCGCGCCGGTCAGGATCCGTTAGAGATCGCCCCGTGGTTTGACTCGGGCAACTACATGATCACTCGGAATCCCACCTATGGAAACCTGTGGATCCAAGGTGGTGCCCGAGCACGGGTTTTCTTTCATGATACGCCCGAAAAAGCCCCTGCACTGAACAAAATCCCTTTGGTGAAATGGCATCGCCGCTACGCCTATGTCAGCTCTACCCATGCGCTGCTGCCCCGTGGCCTCAATCAAGTTTATGAGGAGCGCGGGGGTGAGAAGACCAGCGGCGCACTGCTGCATGCCAAGCTGATCGAAACTCTGGGCGACAAAGCGTACGAGGAGCTAAGCCGCAGCCAGCATTACAGCGGTTCGGAAGAATACAAAGCCTATGCCGAACAGTTGCAGAATAAACCTATTTTCTGGAACAACTGGTCCGAGAAATACATCAACTGGCGACAGCTTGAGATCCTCGGCATGATGTCAAAAGGGAACTGGGCATGAGCGGCCTGGGCATCGTCATGTTGGTGCACACCGCACTCGACCGAGTAGAGCAGGTGGCTCGGCATTGGACCGCATCGGGCTGCCCGGTCGTGATCCATGTAGATCGCAAAGTGGCCAACTCGGCCTATTCCACTCTGGTCACCGCGTGCTCAGACAACCCGCTAATCCAGTTCTCGGATCGACATGTCTGTGAATGGGGTGGTTGGGGCATCGTTGCGGCCTCACAATCCGCTGCAAACCAGATGTTGGACAGTTTCCCGAAGGTGCGTCACGTTTATCTTGCCTCAGGTGCTTGTTTGCCGCTTCGCCCTGTGGGCGAGCTGATAGATTATCTGGCTGATCGCCCCCGCGTTGATTTCATCGAAAGCGCCACAACACGCGATGTCAGCTGGACCATGGGGGGGTTGGATCTTGAACGCTTCACGCTGCGTTTTCCGTTCTCATGGCGCAAACAACGGAGATTGTTTGACGCCTACGTGCGGCTTCAACGCGCAGCAGGTCTGCGCAGGGCCATCCCTGAAGGTCTGGTGCCCCATATGGGCAGCCAATGGTGGTGCCTGACACGGCAAACCCTGTCAGCCATTTTGCAGGACCCCAAGCGACCGGACTATGACCGGTATTTTCGGAGGGTCTGGATCCCGGACGAAAGCTATTTCCAAACACTTGCGCGCCTGTATTCCACGCATATCGAAAGCCGGTCGCTGACACTGTCAAAGTTCGACTATCAGGGCCGACCTCATATGTTCTACGATGACCACCTACAATTGCTACGCCGCTCGGATTGCTTTGTGGCGCGAAAAATCTGGCACGGAGCAGACAGGCTTTATCAATCTTTTTTGTCGGATGAAAACAGCGCGATGACACCGGCTGAGCCCAATCCGGGAAAGATCGACCGAGTGTTTTCTAAGGCTGTCGAGCGGCGCATTCGCGGCCGGGACGGATTGTATATGCAGAGCTGTTTTCCGCGCGCGACAAGCGAACGCGGCCTAACCGCTTTTCCTTATTCCGTGCTTCAAGGCTTTTCAGAGCTGTTTGAAGATTTCGAGCCCTGGCTTGCAAATGTGACGAGTGCACGGGTGCACGGACATCTGTTTCACCCGGAGAAGGCGCAATTTGCAAACGGTGGCACAATGATGAACGGCGCGCTTCCCGATTGCGCGTCTCTCCGCGACTATAATCCGACTGCATTCCTGTCGAACGTCATCTGGAACACACGGGGCGAGCGCCAATGTTTTCAATTCGGACCGAATGATGCCCAACAGATCAACGAGTTCCTGTTGCGCGATCTGAACGCTAGTATTGCAATGATCACCGGGGCCTGGGCGGTTCCCTTGTTCAGGTCCAACATGAACTTTGCCGATATTCGGTGTGAAGCTGCCCGTTTGCAGCAGCGGGAAACAAAGCAGCTTGAGTTGCTGGATACAGCCCGCGCAAACTCTAGAATACGGGTCTGGACCATGGCTGAGTTCGTGGAATCCCCCATGGAACACCTGCAGACCGTGCTTGAAGATATGGGTGCGCCCCAGGCCACCCACTTGACCGAGGCACCCACGATGGTGGATCTGACGGGGTTTGGTAAATTTCTGCAGAATCTCAAGAACCAGGGCATGCATCCCTATTTGATGGGTGATTTTCCTGTTAACGATGTATTCGGCGGACAAGCCAAATCATTCAAAAAGCCCTATCTGGTGCAGTAATTAAAAATGACCCGCCGCTTCGATTACTTCATCGTACTGGCCGATATGCGTACTGGCTCGAACCTGTTGGAATTGCAGTTAAATACGCTCGACGGAGTGACCTGTCACGGTGAGGCGTTCAACCCCTACTTCGTCGGCCTGCCAAAACTGGATAGCGTTCTTGGGTTTACTCTAGAAGATCGCGAGAACGATCCTCTGGCTCTGATCAATGCGATCCGAAACGCACCGGGTGAGATGAACGGTTTTCGATTCTTCAGTGATCACGATGCGCGTGCTCTTGGGCCTGCGCTTGATGATCCACGCTGTGCCAAGATCATCCTGATCCGCAATCCTCTGGACAGCTACATCTCTTGGAAAATCGCGTTGAAGACCAAGCAGTGGAGATTGGTAAACATCAAGCAGCGCCGCGACGCGCAGGTCACTTTCGACACCGAAGAGTTCTTTGACCAACTTCAACAACGGCAGGCGTTCCAGCAGACCGTTCTCAAGCACTTGCAAACCACAGGGCAGACGCCGTTTTATATAGACTATGACGATCTGAATGATCTGGACGTTTTGAACGGGCTTGCTGCCTGGCTGGGCGTCAGCGCACGGCTTGCCGAGCTGAACCAACATCTCAAGCGCCAGAACCCCGCACCTGCCTTGTCGAAAGTGACCAATCCAGACGACATGGAGCAGGCACTGTCACAGTATGACCGGTTCAAGTTGCACCAAATCCCAAATTTCGAGCCGCGCCGCGGTCCTGCCGTGTCGCGCTATGTGGGCGCGGCAAACACGCCCCTGATGTATCTACCCGTGCGCGGTGGCCCCGAGGCGGAAGTGGCGCAATGGTTTGCTGATCTCGATGGAGTCACAACCGATGACCTGATCACTGGCCGCAATCAGAAACAGACGCGTCAATGGATGCAAAGCCATCCCGGTCACCGCAAATTCACAGTGCTGCGGCATCCGTTGGCGCGCGCGCATGCGGTATTCTGTGACCGTATCCTGCACACCGGCCCCGGCGCCTATGTCAGTATCCGCAATATGCTGAGCCGGCGGTACAATGTGCCGCTACCTGCCAAAGGTGATTTAGGTGCTTATTCACTTGACCAACACTACGAAGCTTTCTCGGCATATCTGGGCATGTTGCGCAGTATTCTTGCCGGTCAGACCCCGATCCGCGTCGATGGAGAATGGTGCGGGCAGGTGCAAACACTGGAAGGCATGGCTGGATTCACTCTACCCGATCTGATTCTGCGTGAGGATGAGATGGCAATCAAATTGCCCGAGCTTGCCCGTCAAGTGGGACACGAAGCACCGCCAACTCCGATGAAAGCAAAGCCTGATGTACCCTTCATGTTGGATCAAATTTACGATGCACGGCTTGAAGCGCTGGCAGCCGAAGCCTACCAGCGCGACTATGTGCAGTTCGGGTTTGGTGCTTGGAAACCGCTTTGAGTCAGGGACGCAGAGTGATGACCGTTCCCTCGTTCACCATCGCGTAAATCTCTTCGATCTCATCGTTTTTCACAGCGATGCAGCCCGCTGTCCAATCAGGCGTCTTCCTCGCACGCTTGAACTCGGACCTTAGGTTCGGCTGTCCGTGAATGAAGATATCACCACCCGGATCAACGCCAGCGGCCTTGGCCTTCGCCCGATCTTCCGAGTTCGGATACGAGATGCCCAGCGACAGGTGATACCGACTACGTGGGTTGCGGCGGTCAATCAGATAAGTGCCCTCAGGCGTGCGGCCGTCGCCTTTTTTGGTTTTTGTGCCTCTGGGTGCAAATCCCAGATCGACATCATATTCCCGTAAAATCTGCTCGTTATGAAGAAGATACATCTTGCGTGCGCCCTTGTTGATGACCAATGAGGTCACCTCGGGCCCGCGATAAGAAAGAAATCTGGGTTTCGCTGAGGCGCACGCTGAAAGGCTCAGCGTTGCCATCGCGCCCATTCCAAATGCTCGACGATCCATAGTTTTCACTGCCTGATGCTCTTTTTTGCCAATTATTATGCCAGATTTGCGCGAAACTTAAATCACTTTTTGATGTACGACTGTTCCGTCAGGCGGCGTTCAATAGACTCGAGCCTTTCAAGAACCTCGTCACGATAGGCGTCTGTTTTGACCTCATCCTCGGCATGGTGGGCATCCTGCATCGAGTTCACGATCAGACCAACCAGAAGGTTAACCACCGCAAAGGTGGTCACCATGATGAATGGAACAAAGAATAGCCAGGCGTAGGGATAGACCTCCATCACCGGGCGCACGATCCCCATGGACCAGCTTTCCAGCGTCATGATCTGGAACAGCGTATAGGCAGACATGCCCAGATCACCGAACCAATCCGGAAAGCTGTATGAGAACAGTTTGGTCGAGATCACCGCGCCGATATAAAACAAGATCGCCATCAGCAGGAACACGCTGGCCATGCCCGGCAGCGCCGAGATGAAGCCTTCGACTACTCGGCGCAGGCGCGGCGCAACGGAGATGACGCGCAATACCCGCAATATACGCAGTGCCCGAAGAACAGAAAGCGCCCCAGCGCTGGGGATAAGGGCGACACCCACAATCACAAAGTCAAAGATGTTCCAGCCGCTTGTGAAGAACCGACGCCCGGTCGCGATCAGTTTCACCACGATTTCGATGACGAAGATAGTGAGGCACAGTTTATCAAGCGTCACGATCAGCGGGCCTGCCGCCTCCATCAGCGTGGGTGATGTTTCCATCCCCAACAGGACCGCATTGAACAGGATCACGCCGGTTATGAACTTCCCGAAAGTCGGCGCTTCGATGATGGGCAGCAGTCGTTGGGCGATCACCATGCGGGTGGTCCTTATCTCAGGGTTAATTGTTCAAAATGAACCGAGCGGCAAGTTCGGTGTGTGACGACCATCGAAATTGGTCAACCACCTGCACCCATTCAAGGGTATATCCGGCGTTAACCAATATTTTTGCATCGCGGGCAAAGGTCACTGGATTGCATGAGACATATGCGAGCACTGGACGCTGGGCCTGCGCTAACTCGGCCACCTGCGCCTCGGCCCCTGCGCGCGGCGGGTCTAGCACGACAGCATCGAATTTCTTGAGCTCATCGGGCATGAGCGGGCGGCGAAACAGATCTCGGGCCTCTGTCGTGACCTGTTTCAGGCCTTGCGCCTTGCGCCATCCCTGATCCAAGGCCTTCGTCATTTCGCCCTCGCCCTCGATCGCATGCACCTCGGCTGTCTGTGCCAGCGGCAGTGAGAAGGTTCCGCAGCCCGCGAATAAATCGACAACCCGCTTGGCCCCCTGCGTGGCATCGGAAACGGCCTGTAATAGAGCCTGTTCTCCGTCCTTTGTGGCTTGCAAAAACGCTCCGGGCGGTGGGGTGACGCCAGCGTTTCCAAAGCGTTGGATCGGAGGCTCACGCATGGCGATAACCTCGTCATCCCAGCTGAGCCGGGCGAGACCATGGTGCTCGGTCGCTTGCGCGAGTGCCAGTTCCAGCGGACCATCCAGCGGTTTGCCGCCCTTAACCGCCACATCCAGACCGCCTTCGGACAGGGTCAGCGTTACGGCCAGCACGCCTTTGCGGCTGCCGCCCAACAACGCCAAGGCTTCGGCCACCGGGATGGCGGCAATCAGGGCCGGGTGTAGCAGGTGACAATCCGGAATTTCGGTGATCGCGTCCGAAGCGCGTCCGTGGAACCCGGCCAGCGTACCCTTCTTGGTGCGCCGCACGGCGATGGTGGCCCGACGGCGCGATCGCTTGGGTGAGGTGTGAATGGGCCGCATCGGGGCATCGAGCCCCTGCGCGGCCAGCGCGTTGCGCACCACGTCGACCTTCCAGTTGGCGACAAAGTCGTCAGCTGCGTGCTGCAGCTGGCAACCCCCACAGGTCTTGTAATGACGGCAGGGTGCTTTGACCCGCTGATCCGAAGGCGTTTCTACACGGATGTCACTCAGGAACTGCCCCAGCAGCGTGCCGCTGACCGCCTCACCCGGCAGGGTGCGTGGCGCATAGATCGGACCATCGGCAATCCCGTCGCCCTGATGTCCGAGGCGGTTAATGGTGTAGTGCTTCGTCATGGGGGCCTGATACCGGGGGTTTGCGACCAACAAAACCCTTATTCTGCCGCCTCCGCCTGAATGAACCCGCCCGACTGGCGGTGCCAGAACCGGGCATAAAGCCCGCCACGTTCCAACAGTGCCTCATGTGTACCGCTTTCGACGATATGCCCATGATCCAGAACAATGATCCGGTCCATCTCGCTGAGCGTGGAGAGACGGTGCGCGATCGCCAGAACCGTTTTACCCTGCATCACCCGGTGCAGCGCGGCCTGAATCGAGGCCTCGACCTCGGAATCCAGCGCCGAGGTCGCCTCGTCCAGAACCAATATCGGCGCGTCTTTCAGGATGGCACGGGCCAAAGCGATCCTCTGCCGTTGTCCGCCGCTGAGTTTCACACCCCGCTCACCCAGATGCGCATCATAGCCCTTACGCCCCTGCGCATCCTCAAGCCCCAGGATGAATTCATGCGACTCGGCCTTGGTCGCGGCCTCAATCATTTCAGCCTCGGGCGCGTCAGGACGGCCATAGAGGATGTTCTCGCGCGCCGAGCGGTTGAACATCGCAGTTTCCTGCGTGACCATCCCGATCTGTTGGCGCAGACTGTCCTGTGTCACCTGAGAGACATCCTGCCCGTCAATTAAAATGACGCCATTTTCCCCGTCATAGAGCCTAAGTAGCAGTGAAACCAAAGTGGATTTCCCCGCACCTGAGGCCCCGACAATGCCCAGCTTCTCACCCGGAGTTGCGGTGAAATGCAGGTCAGACACGCCGCCCACATCGCGGCCATAGGCAAAACTGACATGCTCAAAGGCGATCTCACCTTTCGAGACCGCAAGCGGAGTCGCATTCAGGGCATCTTCGACCCGGTCGCGCTTGGTCAGGGTATGCATCCCGTTCTCGATCTCGCCAACATTGGCGTATAGACCCATCAACGTGAAACTGACCCAGCCGGTCATTTGTGAGATACGGATCGCCACGGCACCAGCCGCTACAATATCCCCGGCAGACGCGCCGCCCACCCGCCAAAGCCACAGCGTCGCACCGATCAGCAGGACTGGCAGAACCCCGGCTAGCGTCATCAGGATGAACCGGAAACTGGCCGACAACTTGCCGAATTCCAGCGACCGTTCTCGCAGGTCGACCATAGAGTTGCGCGCAGCGTGGTCTTCGAATTCCGAATGAGCGAACAGTTTCACCGTCTTGATATTTGTAATCGTGTCGACCACTTGCCCCGACACCATCGCCCGTGCTCCAGCACGCGCGGCAGAGCGCACACGAATGCGTGGAAGATACCAGCGCACCAGCAGGAAGTAGACAACCAACCAAGCGGCGAACGGGACCATCACAAGCGGATGAATAGACCCTAACAAAAGCAATGACCCCGCAAGCGAGGCCAAGGCGAACACAATCGCGCTGATGGTTTCGGACACCACCTGCGTCATCGCATTTGAGGTTTGCATCTGTTTTTGGGCAATCCGCCCGGCGAAATCATCGTCGAAATAGGTCACCGATTGACCCAGCGTCCAGCGGTTCAGCTTGGCTAATACCAGTGGTGTGATGTTGGGCATGACGATGTAGTTATTCGCGATCGATGACAGCCCAAACAGCGCGGGACGCAACAGCATGAAGAATGCGACAGCACCCAAAATGATCGCAAGATTGCCGCCGGTCAAAAACGCGTCGGGCCCGCTGATTGTAGTCAGATCGATAACCCGCCCCAAGACCCAGGCGGTGCCGGCCTCCATAGCGCCTGCGATTGCCGAGAACGCAGCAGCGACGAATAGCATCGGCCAGGCGCCGGACAGGCTCCAGCGAATGAACGCCCCCAGCGTTTGCGGCGGGGGCGTTTCGATGTCTTTGAACGGTTGGATGAGGTCGGCAATCCTCATTCAGCGGCCTCCGGGTTCAGGAAGCCCCCAGATTGCCGCGCCCAGAACTGGGCGTAAAGCCCTCCTTGCGCCAGCAATTCGGAATGGCCGCCCTGTTCGACGATGCGACCACCATCCATCACCAGAATGCGGTCCATCTGCGCAATCGTGCTGAGCCGGTGCGCAATGGCGATCACGGTCTTGCCTTGCATCATGCCGTAGAGTGTTTCCTGTATCGAAGCTTCGACTTCGGAATCTAGGGCGGATGTCGCCTCATCCAACAGCAAAATCGGTGCATCTTTAAGGATCACACGCGCCAGCGTCACCCGTTGCCTCTGACCGCCAGACAGTTTCACACCGCGCTCTCCAACATGCGCATCATAGCCGGTGCGGCCTTCCGGGTCCTGCAGGTCAAGGATGAACTCATGCGCCTCAGCCTGTTTGGCGGCGGCAATCATCTGTTCCTCAGTCGCATCAGGTCGGCCATACAAGATGTTGGCGCTCACCGAGCGGTGCAACAGAGCGCTGTCCTGTTGGACCATCCCGATATGGCTGCGCAAACTGTCCTGCGTAACCTTCGAGATGTCTTGGCCATCGATCAGGATCGCGCCTTTCTCGACGTCGTAAAACCGCAAAAGTAGCTTTACTAGAGTCGATTTTCCGGCCCCCGACCGCCCGATCAGGCCAATCTTTTCGCCTGGCCGGATGGTCAGGTTGACGTGATCCAAACCACCAGTTTCCCGCCCATAATGATGCGACAGGTCGCGGATTTCGATCTGACCATTGCCCAGCCGCAAGGGTTTCGCATCAGGCTCATCCAACAAGTCGATGGGCTGTGCGATGGTCTGCATCCCTTCGGCAACGATGCCCAGTTCCCGGAAGAAGCTAGTCAGCGCCCACATGATCCATCCGGTCATGGCATTCAGCCGCAGCGTCAACGCGGTGGCGGCTGCCACCACACCGACTGTAGCGCTACCTTGCGCCCAAAGCAGGATCGCCCAGCCAACGACACCCACGATCAGCACACCGTTCAACGCAACCAGTGCGGCATCCATAATGGTGAAAATCCGCATCTCGATCTGGAAAGTGCGGCGGGTTTCTGCAATCGCCTCGCGCGCATAATCCTGTTCCTGCGCGTCATGGGCAAACATCTTGATGGAGTGAATGTTGGTATAGCTGTCCACCACGCGCCCCGTCACGGTCGATCTTGCATCCGACGCCGCCTGCGACGCGGGGCCAACCCGCTTGACGGTCCACCGCACCAATGCTCCATAAAACACCAACCAAATCAATAACGGCAGCAACAGGCGCGGATCAGCTGCCATCAGCAGAATGGCCGCGCCGATCATGTAGGCAATCGAGAAAGAGATCGCGTCAAAGACCTGAAACACCACCTCGCCTGCAGCGGGAGGGGTTTGAACAACCCGGTTTGCGATACGCCCTGCAAAGTCATTCTCGAACCAGCCAACCGATTGACGCAACACATGTTTATGCGCTCGCCAGCGGATCAGCGTGCCGAAGTTTGGCAGGATCGTGTTGTTGAGCAAAAGCACATCAACAAGCTGCAAAATTGGGCGAATGAACAGGATCAGCGCTGCGACCACGATCAGCTCGGTCCCGTGGGCCTGCCAGAATTCGGCGGGTGAACTTCCCAGCAGGTCCACGACGCGGCCCATGTAGAAGATCAGCCCGACCTCGACCGCAGCAACGATCACTGACATCAGCGCAGCCCAGACAAAGATGCGCATGAACGGCTGCGAATAGCCCTGCATGAAGGGCCACAGCCGCGTAGGTGGGGTATCTACCTGTTCATAGGCGATAAAAGGGTCAACAAGGTTTTCGAAGTAGCGAAACATGGAGAGTGCTCCGATTGAGCAGAAAATAGGTCATGCGAAGAAAGATGGCGCCAGAACACCACCCCTACGGGTCAAAGTGTTCCGGGCTTTAGCCGAACCAGATCCCGTAATACATTCGCATTCCTCCCTCCATATGAGTCAGGCGCACCCTGCCAAATCAAATCGGGTTTGTCATCCCCTTTTGAGACTTCAATTTATTCCGCCAGCAATTCTACGCGGCTGAGCGTAAAATCCGACGCGATCCACCGCGCCTCAAGCTCGGCCAGTTTTTTGCCCAGCGCGGGACCCGAGAAGGCTGGGATCAAATCCGACGCCTTAATCGGGAAACTGGCTGCGGCCCCACGTTGCAATGCTTGGCTCAGGTCTTCTGACCATGGCTGTTCAAGAAATGCGTGGCGCAAAAGCGTCTCGTGCAAACCGCCTTCCGAGCCATAGCGGTAACCCAATTCCGCGACGCTGGTCATCGCCATCGCTTCGTCGCGCATCCGGGTCAGTCTTTGCAGTTGCGCACGGCTGAGGCGCAGGGTTTTTGCGACTTCAGGCGGTGCAATTGCAGCCAAACGGCGAATCGCTTCGGATGCGGCGTGGGCGTCTTGTTCCAACTTGATAAGGATCGCCAAAGCCCGGTCATCCGCACCGGGTAGAAGCTGCGCCAGAACACCTGTGCTGCGCATGGCGGCAACCGACGGAGCGGGGTCAGGCGCAGCGAGAAGTTTCAGCATCTCGGCCCCAACCCTTTCGCGGGAAAGTGTCTCTAATCCGTCCAAATTCGCAGCAATCGCATCCAGCGCATCGGGGTCGAAGCCCTGGTCTGCATCACCATACCAAGCGTGAAAGCGGAAGTATCTGAGCGATCGCAGGTAGTCTTCGCGGATGCGATCACTGGCCTCCCCGATGAACCGCACGCGACGCGCCTGTAGATCCGGCAAACCGTTCAGCGGATCAAGGAGCGTGCCGTCAGGTCGAGCGTAAAGCGCGTTCATAGTGAAATCACGACGCGCGGCGTCTTCTTCGACCTTGTCGGAAAAGGCCACAACCGCACGTCGGCCATCCGTTTCGACATCACGGCGGAACGTCGTGACCTCATGAGGAATACCCTTGCTGACGACGGTTACCGTGCCATGTTCGATCCCAGTCGGGATTGGTTTCAGTCCAGCCTTCTGCGCCAGTTCCATAACCCGCTCGGGCTTTGCATCCGTGGCAATATCGATGTCTGAAACCGGTGCGCACAGCAGAGCATTGCGCACACAACCACCGACGAAAAGCGCCTGCGCCCCGCCGTTAGTCAATGCAGCGCACACATCCTGTGTGGCTTGTTCGGTTAACCAATCTTCTGTGATCCGCTTCATTCACTCATCCGCGCTGCCAGTCCCCGCAGCATCCGCGCCGTTGCGCCCCAGATGTAATAGGGGCCATATGGCACAGCATAGTAATACCGTCTTTGGCCGCGCCATCGGCGCGACTCGACGACATAATTCTCTGGGTTCAAGACATGCGCAAGCGGAACTGAAAAGACCTCATCCACTTCGCCCGGTTCGGCGATGGTTTCGAAGCTGGCTTCAAGGATCGCAACAACAGGCGTAACCGAAAAGGAGGTTACGGTTTCATGGGTTGGCAGATGGCCCAGTATGCGCGGCAATTCGGGTGGCAGACCGATTTCTTCTCGGGCTTCGCGTAAGGCGGTGGCCGTGACATCCGCGTCACCTTCATCCTGTTTTCCACCCGGAAAGGCAATCTGGCCCGGGTGGTGCTTCAGCGCCGAAGAACGCTTGGTCAGGATCAATTGGGGCGTGCCATAAGCCAGAGAAACAGGCACTAACACACCCGCAGGGCGCAATTTGCGCCCCGCAGGCAGCACCGTCTCCGGGTTCAGATCAAAGTCACTGGACCCATCGCCATCACGACCCAGAGCCGCTGTCAGTTCCGAGATCAGATCACGCGCCATCCGGACCTTCGGCCTCGAACCCAACGGTTGTTGGATCCAGCACGTAATGTGCACCGCAGAACTGGCAGTCGGCCGTTACAGTGCCCTGATCGGTCGTCATCTTCTCGATATCCTGCGCCGAATAGATCGACAGACTTTGCCGTACGCGATCTTCGGAACAGGTGCAGCCGAACTGCACTTGCTGCGCATCGTATACACGGGGCTGTTCCTCGTGAAACAGACGCACCAGCAGGTCGGTCGGAGCGATCACTGGACCTATCAATTCCAGATCATCCACGGTGTCGAGCAAGATGTTGACGCGACCCCAGTTTTCACCTTCTTCGCCATCCACAAGGTCCGAGGCGGTCAGGATCTCTCCGTTGCCCTCCCCCGACGCGGCAAAGGGCGAGGCCTTGGGCATGTGCTGCAACATAATCCCGCCTGCGCGCCAGTGTTCCCCGACACCGGGCTCGGTCGATTTGCCGAAGCTCAGTGAAAACCTGGTTGGCAACTGTTCAGACTGTGCAAAGTAAGCCTCGGCACAGGCGCTCAGCGATCCGCCGGCCAATGGCGTGATGCCTTGATAGGGTTGAGTGCCCTCGCCCTGATCGATCATGATGGCGAAATAGCCCTCGCCCACCTGGTCGAAGGGAGCGGCATCAGTCAGCCGGTCACGGTCAAAGCTGGCATAGGCACGGATCTGCGCGGGCTCACCTTCGACCTGCGGCGCGTAGTAATCTGTTGCGATCATCCGCACAGCACCCTTGGACTGCACCTGTAGGGACAGCTTCCAGCGCAGCGATACTGTCTGCCCGATCAATGCGGTCAGCAGGGCCATCTCGGCCACCAGCGCCTCGACCACCTCAGGGTAGTCGTGCTGTTTCAGGATGCCGTCCAACACACCGTCCAGCCGCGCCACACGGCCACGCATGTCGGGTATATCGAGTTGAAAGGGCAGGACCGTGTCGTCCCACGCGATTTTGGTTCCAATGGACATGGGGTTTCCTTAAGCGCCACAGGTTGGCATACCGCCACCATATAGGTTGAACAGTTTTGGTTGAAAGGGGCCTTACATGATCAGACGGTTCGGTGAAAGCCCCGGGGCAGATCGTAAATACACCCGGCGTGTCGGCGTATATGCTCTGCTGCCTCAAGGCAACCGATTGTTGCTAACCTGTCAGCTGGAACCTGGCCCCGATCTTCAGCTGCCGGGCGGTGGCATCGATCCCGGGGAATCACCCATTACGGCGCTTCATCGTGAGGTTTACGAAGAAACCGGTTGGCTGATCGCCGCACCCCGGCGTGTGGGTGCGTTTCGGCGATACACCTACATGCCGGAATACGACCTGTGGGCCGAGAAAGTCTGCCTGATCTACCGCGCCCACCCCGTCCGTCGCCTGGGCCCTCCGACCGAAGACATTCACGAGGCCATTTGGATGGAGACTGCAAATGCGGTGCATCTGTTGGGCAACGAGGGCGACGCCCATTTCGCGCAGCGCCACCTGCATGGGCTTTAAGGTCCGTTATACTCAAAAAACACTGCTGAGACGTCATCCGCAATACCGCTGTCCGGTGACATCACCTGAGTAAGACGCCAGAACATGTCGTCCAGGAATTCCGGTCCACCGTGATCGGCAGCGCATTCAACAGCCATCGCCTTCAGCCCGTCATCATCCAGCAAACTACCATCGGCAAGTTGGCATTCGGTGAACCCGTCCGAATGCAAAAGCAGCTTGTCGCCCGGTTGCATATAGGTTTCCGTCTGCTGAAACTGCACCTCGGGCAGCAGACCAATCGGCAACCCGCCTGCGCCCAGAAACTCGGTTTCGCCATCATGGCGCAGTAATAGCGGATGCGGGTGCCCGGCCTGCACCATCTTCAGGTGCCCATTGCGCAGGTCGATGATGGCATAGACCATGGTGAAATACTCTTCGATCCCGGTATCGGCGATCAGACGCGAGTTAAGCAGCGACGCGACCTCTTCGGGCGGTAGCAAGGCGTAGAATTTGTTGAACCGACGCTCCATCGCGATGTTCTGGTCTAAATGCGTACTGGACAGATACCCGCCCAGACGAGCCGTCATCATCGCGGACGTGATGCCATGGCCCGAGACATCAATACTATAGAACCCCAGCCGATTAACACCGGGTGAGAACATTCCAACAAGATCGCCGCCGATATGCCCACAGGGTTTCAAAAGCAGGCTGACCTGAGATCTACCGAAGGTTCCCTTCAACTCTGGCACCAGAGATTCCTGAATCTTTCGCGCCTGCATCAGATCTTTGTCGATCGCGTCGTGAGCAAGTTTGAGTTCATTCAACTCCGTTTCGATCAGTTGGTTTTTTCGCGACAATTCCCGTTGCATGTCGAGAATGCGTGCGCCCGCCGAGATGCGCGCCCGCAGCTCATCCGCCTCGAGCGGTTTGATCAGGAAATCATCCGCCCCGGCATCCAGCGCTCGCGCGACCTCCTGCTTTTCGCTTTTTGAGGTCAGAAGTATGAAATAGCTATATTGCTCACTATCCAGGTTTCGGAACGCGCTGCAGAACTCTAGCCCGCCCATACCCGGCATGACCCAGTCACTGAGAACCAGATCGGGTGTATCGATTGCGCAATGCTCAATCGCAGCCTCGCCGCTATCGGCCTCAAGAACTTCGAACCCCCACTTCTTCAGCGAGGCCACCAGAATGCGCCGCTGCAGACGGTTATCGTCTACAACAAGAACCTTACGGATCGCGCCAAAATCCAGCTCGACTCGGGTCTCAACATGACTGGCATCCGGCACCATGAAGTCCCTGTAC
The DNA here is from genome assembly GCF_056539905.1 of Ruegeria sp. AP7. Taxonomy (NCBI): domain Bacteria; kingdom Pseudomonadati; phylum Pseudomonadota; class Alphaproteobacteria; order Rhodobacterales; family Roseobacteraceae; genus Ruegeria; species Ruegeria sp. AP7. The sequence goes on from NZ_JBQFVT010000013.1 coordinate 54,359, forward strand.
TTGCTCAACTCTCCAGTTATCGCAACGCTAAAGGCGTCAGCTTAACATCCGATGAAAGATCGAGCAGCCAAAGTTTAACTCCACATTTACCCGCAGCAGGATACCAATATGCAACCGCAAGTGGGTGGCATGATTCAGTGGTCCAGAGTCAGACAGTTACGTGATGAGGTCGGCGCAGAAGAGTTCGATGAGGTTGTCGATATCTTTCTGGACGAGGTTCAGAAGGTCATCAAAAAGCTGCGCGATGATACGGCCCGGATTGAGATCGAGCAGAACCTGCATTTCCTGAAAGGCAGCGCATTAAGTCTTGGGTTCGACAGCTTCTCGAAGCTATGTCAGGACGGCGAGCGCCGGGCCGCTGCGGGCGACGGAGTTGCAGTCGATCTGGGTGAAATCTGTACGGCTTATGACGCTTCGGAAGCCTTGTTTCAGGCGGGTCTCGCCGAAAACCTGCTCTAAATTACAAACTGCGCCAGGGTCTCGTCCTCGGTGATATCTGTATACGTGAACCCTGCGTCATCCAGATGCGCGAACAGACGCATAAAATTCTCGGGTTTGCGGGTCTCTATTCCGATCAGAACAGAACCAAAGTTGCGCGCCGATTTTTTCATGTATTCAAATCGTGCAATATCGTCCTCTGGGCCAAGGATACCCAAGAACTCTTTCAACGCACCTGGGCGCTGCGGTAGTCGTAGGATGAAGTATTTCTTCACGCCTGAATAGCGCTGCGCGCGCTCTTTCACTTCAGGCAGGCGCTCGAAATCAAAATTGCCTCCAGAAGTCACGCAGACCACTGTCTTGCCACGGATAAAGCTCTGGACATCGGCAACCGCCTCAATCGCCAAGGCACCAGCTGGCTCCAAAACGATGCCTTCGACATTCAGCATCTCGATCATGGTGGTACAAATCCGATCCTCGGACAGGACCAAAACATCTGACAGGTGACGATCCTTCAGCAGCTCAAAGGGTTTCGCACCAATTTTTCCGACCGCCGCGCCGTCTACAAAATTGTCCACGTGGTCCAACGCCACCGGATGTCCCGCTGCCATTGCCGCATGCAAGCACGCGCCGCCTTTTGGCTCCACAAATAAACAATGCGTCCGGCCCCCAAACCAAGTCGCGACCCCCGAAGACATTCCGCCACCGCCAACAGGCAGGATCACGTGATCAGGCATGCCGCCCAATTGCGCTTCGATCTCAACCGCCAGAGAGGCCTGTCCCTCGATCACATCAGCATCGTCGAACGGAGACAAGAAATGCCCACCCTGCTCTGCACACCAGGATTGAGCGGCGGACAGAGTATCGTCGAAATAGTCACCGGTCAGATGTATCTCGATATTGTCACCACCAAAGATACGGGTTTTCTGTATCTTCTGCTGCGGCGTTGTCACCGGCATGAAGATCACGCCCTTCACGCCCAGATGCTTGCACATATAGGCCACGCCCTGCGCGTGATTGCCTGCGCTGGCACAAACGAATAGCTCCTGCCCCTGCTGCTTGCGCATTGCATTGAATGCGCCGCGGATCTTGTAGGACCGCACCGGGCTGAGGTCTTCGCGCTTGAGCCAGATATCCGCGCCATAACGGTCGGACAGATGGGCATTCCGTTGTAGAGGCGTTGCTGGAAAAACAGAGCGCATCGCCTGTTCGGCAGCACGGGCACGGGTCATGAAATTGGTCATGTCGATTTCCCTGCCCGATCACCGCTGAAAGGGCAAGGAATACATATGTGTACGGGCTCAGGACAACTCGCGTTTCTCGACGAACACACCATAGATCGTCGTCAGAATGCTGACATTGATCAATGGGACGATCAGCATGCTCGCAAACAAGACAACGAAGATACCGATGATCGGGACGAACAGCAGCAGTGACGCGAGTAGCTGAAGCAACAATTGGAAGAGGATGGACAAGACGACCAGAAGTGCAATTGCTCCGCTTGCGCCAGAGGTCGCCTGCCAAGCTTCAGACAGCTTTAGCGGTTTTCCGATCGCTGCGGCGGGCAAAATCGCGGAGGCCCGATAGAAACCGATGGTGAGAAAGATAATCAAGCCCAGCCAAACCAGAATTCCTAGCACTGCAGAGGCTTGCGCCACCATGCTCATGATCAACGTCCCCGGTATCATGATGATAAGAGCGATTAGGCCGAGCATCAGGAGACGCCCGAAATAGGCGAGCACACGGTCGAACCTGAAAGGCGGAACCAAACCGCTTGGATATTCCTCAAGAAGAACAAAGCGGTGCCACGACACGACAATCCAAAGCATGACCCCAAAGATAACGGCCATAAAGCAAAGCAGAAATCCGGTGAAGGATGCCGCCGTTACACCGTCAGGGAAGCCAGTGGTTTCACTGTTAAATTCTTCAAACGGGATGCCGAACAGAAAGAACAAGCCAATGGCAAAGAAGCCGCCAATCAACGCTGGTACCACAGAAATCTGCAATGCCTGTGTCAGATTCCTAAGAACCATTCTCACCGAATGCACGAATATCTCTAATCCCAGCATAAAAACCGCCCTCTCAACTATTCCTTGTTCTCTAACGGACCGTTTCACCTCAATTCCCGCCCTGCGTCAATCCACACAGCTTGCCCCCGCGTCCAAAACCCGCTAGGGGCCAGTCGTTCTACGCATAAAGGGAAGTCAGATGTCCGCGCCCAAGAAAGTTGTTCTGGCCTATTCCGGTGGCCTTGATACCTCGATCATTCTGAAATGGCTGCAGACCGAGTATGGCTGTGAGGTCGTGACCTTTACCGCCGATCTGGGTCAGGGCGAGGAGCTTGAGCCCGCCCGCAAAAAGGCAGAGTTGCTTGGGATCAAGCCCGAGAACATCTATATCGAGGACATCCGAGAAGAGTTCGTGCGCGACTTCGTCTTCCCCATGTTCCGCGCCAACGCGGTTTATGAAGGTCTATACCTGCTCGGTACGTCCATCGCGCGACCTCTGATCTCGAAACGTCTGGTTGAGATTGCTGAGGCGACCGGTGCTGATGCCGTCGCCCATGGCGCGACCGGCAAGGGCAACGATCAGGTGCGGTTCGAACTGGCGGCTTACGCGCTGAACCCCGACATCAAGGTTATTGCTCCATGGCGCGAGTGGGACCTGACCAGCCGCACCCGTCTGCTGGAATTTGCCGAAGCGAACCAAATTCCGATTGCCAAGGACAAACGCGGTGAGGCACCCTTCTCGGTCGACGCCAACCTGCTGCACACCTCGTCTGAAGGCAAGGTTCTGGAAGACCCCGCCGACATGGCACCCGACTATGTCTACCAGCGCACCGTCCACCCCGAAGACGCACCGAATGAGCCCGAGTTTATCGAGATCGGCTTTGAAAAAGGTGACGCGGTCAGCATCAATGGTGAGGCGATGAGCCCCGCAACCATCCTGACCAGGCTGAACGAATATGGCGGCAAGCACGGCATTGGCCGTCTCGATCTGGTCGAAGGCCGCTTCGTTGGAATGAAATCGCGCGGCATCTACGAAACTCCCGGCGGCACCATACTGTTGGAAGCGCACCGTGGCATCGAATCCATCACCATGGACCGGGGCGCGATGCACCTGAAGGATCAGCTGATGCCGCAATATGCCGAGCTGATCTATAACGGCTTCTGGTATTCGCCTGAGCGTGAGATGCTGCAGGCCGCCATCGACAAGTCGCAAGAACATGTCACCGGCACCGTTCGCGTAAAGCTGTACAAAGGTCTTGCCTCAACCGTGGGCCGCTGGTCGGATCACTCGCTCTATTCCGAAGCACACGTGACCTTTGAGGAAGACGCCGGCGCCTACGATCAAAAAGACGCGGCGGGCTTCATTCAGCTGAACGCGCTGCGCTTGAAGCTCTTGGCCACGCGTGACAAGCGGCTGAGCAAGTAAGCATTCAGAATCCGAAAATAACCCCGGTGTCCGTTCAGGCACCGGGGTTTTTCTTTGTAGGGGGTTTCCGTCGGGTCGGGCTTGCCCGGATCAGGCGTTTGTCTTTACGCATACGTCACCCAGAGAAGGACGGATCATGCTACAAGACATCGCCGACGGAATTCAGAAAGGTCTGAATGGCAAGGGCTTTGACGGAACACTGAAATTCGATTGCGGCGAGGATGGCGTGATTGTCTTGGCCGACAACACTGCCTCAACCAAAGATCGCGAGACCGATTGCACCATTCGTATCTCGCGCGAAAACCTGAACAAACTGCTGACCGGTAAGCTGAACCCGATGACCGGGGTTGCTTTGGGCAAGCTGAAGATCTCAGGCAATATGGGTGTGGCGATGAAACTGGGGCAGTTGCTGGGCTGATAAACTCGTCTCACCAGCGCGTGACAAATCATGTCAGCGCATTGCGCAAGCGCGATCCAGCGGGCAGCTTGGTTTCGGAAGGAGACCTGCCATGACCCGGACCACTTACCTTGATTGCCTGAAACCTTCGCTTCTGTTTGTGCTGATCCTGTTGGTCGCAATGCTGCGCGCCTTGCCAGCCCCTGCGGCGGGGACAGAAACGCTGACCGTAGCCGGGGGCTGTTTCTGGTGTATCGAATCCGATTTCGAATCCGTGCCCGGGGTAATAGGCGCAGTTTCGGGTTATACGGGCGGTACGACCGAGAACCCAACCTATGATCAGGTCTCAAAAGGCGGAAGCGGGCATTACGAGGCGGTGCAGATCACCTTCGATCCCGCCCGCGTTTCCCGTGAAACCTTGCTGAACATGTTCTTCCGTTCGGTCGATCCAACGGACGCGGGAGGTCAGTTCTGTGATCGGGGTGAGAGCTATCGGACCGCCATTTTCGTCTCTAACACAGGGGAAAAGGCGTTGGCGCAGCAGGCTAAGAGCAGCGCGCAAAACGCGTTGGGTCAAACGGTGGTCACACCGATCCTGCAGGCCGGCACGTTTTATCCGGCGGAAGCCTATCATCAGGATTACTACAAGGGCGACAAGCTGGTCCTGACCCGGTTTGGTCCCAAGCGCCAAAAGAACGCGTACAAAGCATACCGCAAAGCCTGCGGTCGCGATGCGCGCGTCAAGCAATTGTGGGGAAGCGAAGCACCCTTTGCCGGCTCCTAATCCAGCTGCGCTTCGCGTACCTCTTTTAGATCAGGAATAACATCAGCTGTCCCGTGCCGCGTGACCATCAGGGCCGCGGCACGGTTTGCTTGTGCAATTGCCTGCTCCATTGGCATGCCCCGATCCATGCCCGCCAGCACATAGCCGGTAAAAGTGTCACCAGCACCCGTGGTATCCACGGCGTTGACCTTATGCGCCCGAAACGCTTGTGGTTTATGACCCCGCTGATAATACCGCGCACCTTTTGAGCCAAAGGTGACGATAACATGCTCGACCTGCAGGTCTGACGGGGCCAGGCCCGTTGCATCCTGCAATTGCTCAGCTTCGACTTCGTTGAGGATCAAAAAGTCCAGATACGGCAGAACCGCCTGTACCGCCTCGGCTTGAAATGGAGCGGCCGCATAGCACACGGTCAGCCCCAGTTCGCAACCCAGTTTGGCGGCCTCAATTTGAGCATTGGTTTCGTTCTGCATCACCAGCAGGTCACCCGAAACGGCCGAGGACAACGCCTGTCCTAGTTGGTCATTCGAAATGGCATGGTTGGCACCCTGAAACAGCACAATCAGGTTTTCGCCCTGCGCATCCACCGCAATGATGGCGTGACCCGTGGGTACTTCCACCTCAGCAATATGCCGCGTGTCCACGCCATATTCGGTTAACCTGTCCCGCGCCCAAAGGCCATCTGACCCGACCGCGCCAATATGTGAAACCCGTGACCCCGCGCGGGCCGCAGCCACCGACATGTTGGCCCCTTTTCCGCCCAGAAACCTTTGCAACCCGCTGGCCGCAAGAGTTTCACCCGCCGCAGGCAAATGCGGCAGGGCATAGACCATATCCGCGTTGATAGAGCCTAGGTTCCATATCGTCATGATTTACCCAATATCGCAGGAGGCCAGAATGGCCATGTTCAGAATGTCATTCGCGGTCGAAACCGTCGAACAGATCTGGATCGGCTTATCAACGCCGGACAGGATCGGACCGATTACGGTGGCTCCACCCATTTCCTGCATCAGCTTGGTCGAGATCGAAGCCGAGTGTCGTGCGGGAACAATCAGGATATTGGCTGGTCCGGTCAGGCGTTGGAACGGATAAGCTTCCTGCTGATCCACATTCAGGGCCACATCAACCGTCATCTCCCCTTCGTACTCGAAATCGACGCCGCGCTCGTCCAGCACTACCGGAGCACGGTGCATCTTCTCAGCACGTTCAGACACCGGGTAACCGAAGGTCGAGAAACTGACAAAGGCCGCCCGGGGCTCAAGCCCCATATGGCGCGCCACCGCAGCAGCGCGTTCGGCGATATTGGCCAGATCATTCTCATCCGGCCACTCATGCACCAACGTGTCGCCAATCAGGACGATCCGCCCCTTGTGCAGCAAGGCGGTAACCCCCGCCGCGCCATGGGCGGCATCGGCGTCAAACACATGGTTGATGCGGTCCAGAACATGCGCCGACTTGCGCGTTGCCCCGGTCACCAGGCCATCCGCATGACCATGCGCCAGCATTAGAGACGAAAAGACGTGTCGGTCCCGCGCAGCGAGGCGGTGAATGTCCTTGTGGTCAAACCCTTTGCGCTGCAGGCGCTGATACAGAAAATCCTTATAGGCCTCGAGATGTGAGGTATTGGCCGCGTTCACCACATCAATCTCGCGCACCGCGTCCCCAAGACCAGCGGCTTCAAGCTTTTCTTTGACATCGTCCGGCCGCCCTACAACCAGCGCCTTCCCAAAGCCCGAACGTTGGTACATGACGGCTGCGCGCAACACGCGCGGATCGTCGCCCTCGGCAAAGATCATCCGGCTTTGCGCCTGACGCGCACGTGCGTTCAGGCCGCGCAAGATGCTGGCCGTCGGGTCCATGCGGGATTTCAGGCTCAGCTCATACGCTTCCATATCGATGATTGGGCGCCGCGCAGCGCCGGTATCCATACCGGCCTTGGCGACCGCAGGCGGGATACGGTGAATCAGGCGCGGATCAAACGGGGTTGGGATGATGTAGTCGCGCCCAAAAGTAAGCGACTTGCCGTAGGCCATTGCTACTTCATCCGGCACATCTTCACGCGCCAATCGTGCCAGCGCATGGGCGCACGCAATTTTCATCTCGTCATTGATCGCACGGGCATGAATATCCAACGCGCCGCGGAATAGATAAGGAAAGCCCAGAACGTTATTCACCTGGTTCGGATAGTCGCTACGGCCCGTCGCAACGATCGCATCAACGCGGACCTCATGCGCCTCTTCCGGTGTGATTTCGGGATCGGGGTTCGCCATCGCAAAGATGACCGGATTGTCGGCCATGCTGGCCACCATATCCTGCGTCACAGCCCCTTTGACCGACACGCCAAGGAACACATCCGCGCCCTTCATGGCATCTTCCAGCGTGCGCAGATCGGTCGAGATCGCGTGGGCTGATTTCCACTGGTTCATGCCCTCGGTCCGGCCCTGATAGATCACGCCCTTGGTATCGCAGACAATGCAGTTCTCGTGCCGCGCGCCCATCGCCTTAAGTAGTTCGATACAGGCGATCCCAGCAGCACCCGCCCCGTTCAGTACAATTTTCACATCTTCAATCTTTTTGCCTGAGATGTGCAGTGCGTTCAGCAGGCCCGCTGCACAGATCACCGCTGTTCCGTGCTGGTCATCGTGGAAGACTGGGATATCCATCTCTTCCTTCAGGCGCTGTTCGATGATGAAACACTCAGGCGCTTTGATGTCCTCAAGGTTAATACCGCCGAAGGTCGGCCCCATCAGACGCACCGCGCGGCAGAATTCATCGGGGTCTTCGGTATCCAGTTCGATATCGATCGAGTTCACATCAGCGAACCGCTTGAACAGGACCGATTTGCCTTCCATCACCGGTTTTGAGCCCAGCGCGCCAAGATTCCCAAGGCCCAGAACGGCGGTGCCATTCGAGATCACAGCAACCAAATTACCCTTGTTTGTATAATCATAGGCGGTCTCGGGCGCTTCAGCGATGGCTTCACATGGAACCGCAACGCCAGGGCTGTAGGCCAGCGACAGATCGCGCTGCGTGGTCATGGGAACAGTGGCCTGCACCTCCCACTTGCCGGGGGTCGGGTCGAGGTGAAAGGCCAACGCCTCTTCTTTGGTGATCTTCGCTTTGGGCATCTTACAGGTCGTTTCCATGACTTAAGGGCTTTTGCCTCATAGCGCAGGCAGAGCCGCGCCTCAACGGGAATGAGTTTTCGGCTTTTACAGAAGATGCGGGATTTGTAAGGTCGCGCCGGAACACGCCATAAGGGGGCCGCCTTTGTCCACAGTCACGCCGATGATGGCGCAATACCTTGAGATCAAAGAGGCTCATCCAGACGCCCTGTTGTTTTATCGCATGGGCGACTTCTATGAGATGTTCTTTGAAGATGCCGTCAACGCGGCCGAAGCGCTGGACATCGCGTTAACCAAGCGCGGAAAGCATAACGGAACCGACATTCCGATGTGCGGCGTGCCAGTGCATTCTGCTGAAGGGTATCTTCTGACCTTGATCCGCAAGGGCTTTCGTGTTGCGGTCTGTGAGCAGATGGAAAGCCCGGCGGAGGCGAAGAAAAGAGGCTCTAAATCGGTTGTAAAGCGCGATGTTGTGCGCTTGGTAACTCCGGGAACACTGACCGAAGACGCCCTTCTGGAAGCTCGCCGCCACAACTTTCTGGCCGCCTATTCCCAGGTACGGGATGAGGCCGCGCTGGCGTGGGCTGATATTTCCACGGGTGCGTTTCATGTAATGCCATTGACCTCCGTACGCCTCAGCCCCGAATTGGCGCGGCTTGCCCCGTCCGAGTTAATCGTGGCCGACGGGACGGAACAGATGTTGCAGGAACCGGTGCGCGATCTGGGCATTTCGTTAACCCCGGTGGGACGTGCCAGCTTTGACAGCACTGCTGCTGAAAAGCGTATCTGCGGCTTGTTTCACGTCGGCGCGCTGGATGCATTCGGGAATTTTGGACGCGCCGAGATTTCGGCTATGGGCGCGCTGATCGACTATTTGGAGATCACGCAGAAAGGAAAACTACCCCTTCTGCAAACTCCACTGAAAGAGTCCGAGGACCGGGTAGTGCAAATAGATGCGGCCACACGTCGTAATCTTGAACTGACCCGATCCTTGTCCGGTGGCCGCGCGGGCTCTTTGCTTTCGGTGGTTGATCGTACTGTGACACCTGGTGGCGCGCGATTGCTGGAACAGCGCCTATCCAGCCCTTCGCGCAATCTAGACGTCATTCATTCCCGGCTGGACGCCGTGAGTTTCGCTGCTGAAGATGGCCTGATTGCATCGGATCTACGCGAAGCGCTACGTAAAACACCAGATCTGGACCGCGCCCTTTCTCGTCTGTCACTGGAACGCGGTGGTCCCCGTGACCTGGCTGCCATTCGTAACGGGTTGATTCAGGCTGCTGCGATTGCCGGGATTTGCGAGGGCCAGGATCTGCCAATCCTGCTGGCAACCGCTCTGCAGAACCTCGTAGGATTCGATGATCTACTGAACCTACTCGATGAGGCATTGACTGCTGAGCCACCCCTACTGGCGCGCGACGGTGGATTTATCGCTCCGGGTTTTGACGCCGAGCTGGACGAGGCCCGGACGCTGCGCGACGAAGGCCGTTCTGTTATTGCAGGGTTTCAGCAGAAATATGCGGAACACACTGGCATCACCTCGTTGAAGATCAAGCACAACAATGTGCTGGGCTATTTCATTGAAACCACGGCCACCCATGCCGAGAAGATGCTGAGCCCGTCATTCTCTGAGACTTATATCCACCGCCAGACCACCGCCAATCAGGTGCGATTCACAACCGTGGAACTGTCCGAGATCGAAACCCGCATCCTGAACGCAGGAAATCTGGCGTTGGAGATTGAAAAGCGGCTCTATCAAAGGCTTTCTGACGAAATTCTGGACCGTGCCGCCCGACTGAACCAGGCGGCTCGAGGTCTGGCAGAACTGGATCTGACCACTTCTTTGGCTGATCTAGCGCGTGGGGAAAGCTGGTGTCGTCCGCAGGTCGACAGCTCGCACAGCTTTGAGGTAGAAGGTGGACGTCATCCGGTTGTTGAACACGCGTTGCGCCAGCAAGGCGGCGATGCTTTCATTGCGAATGACTGCGATCTTAGCGCTGTAGATGGCGCCTCCATCTGGTTGCTGACCGGGCCGAATATGGCCGGTAAGTCGACCTTCCTGAGGCAGAACGCGCTGATTGCCTTGCTTGCTCAGATGGGCAGTTATGTCCCTGCTGAGCAAGCGCATATCGGAGTGGTCAGCCAACTCTTCAGCCGTGTCGGGGCCTCAGATGATCTTGCGCGCGGTCGATCAACTTTCATGGTCGAAATGGTTGAAACCGCAGCCATCCTCAACCAGGCCGACGACCGCGCGCTAGTCATTCTTGATGAAATCGGCCGTGGCACTGCCACCTATGACGGGCTTTCGATCGCCTGGGCCACGCTGGAACACCTGCACGCCGCCAATCAATGCCGCGCTCTCTTTGCAACGCATTACCATGAATTGACGGCTCTAGCAGGAAGTCTGGAGGGCGTAGACAACGCCACAGTAGCCGTCAAGGAATGGGAGGGAGAGGTGATCTTCCTGCACGAGGTCCATAAAGGTGCCGCCGACCGATCCTATGGTGTCCAGGTTGCTCAACTTGCTGGCCTGCCCGCCTCAGTTGTCGAACGCGCGCGTGTTGTTCTGGACCAGTTGGAAAAAACTGAGCGCGAAGGAGGCAAGCAAAAAGCCTTGATCGACGATCTGCCCTTGTTTTCAGCCGCTCCACCGCCGCCACCTCCCGCCCCCAAGGCAACACCCGTTACGGATATGCTCGACGAAATCCTGCCGGACGAATTGACCCCGCGAGAAGCCCTTGACCTGATATACAAACTAAAAGAGGCGGCCAAATCCTGACCGCCCCTTCATCTTTTCAAAAATACTCTCGCCGAAGGCTTGGCTTCTTTGAAGCCAATCAGCCCGCAGGCATAGACGAAACACCTACCTGCGCCGGGCGCAACAGACGGTCGTGTAGCATGAAACCTTCTGCCGAAACCTGAATGATGTCGCCTGCTTTGGTGCCAGGAACCGGTGCCTCAAACATCGCTTCATGAACGTTCGGATCAAACCGGTCGCCCACCTCAGGTGTAATTACTTCGATACCGTGCTTCTGGAACACGTCCTTCAGCGCACGCATGGTGAGTTCGACGCCTTCCAACAAGCCGGCAGCAAGCTCTTTTTGCTCATCGGTTGCGGCCTCGAGCGCCCGCTTCATGTTGTCATAGACCGGCAACATGTCACGCGCCAGCTTGGATCCACCGTACTGCTCGGCATCCCGACGTGCCTTATCGCCACGCTTACGGGCGTTTTCAGCGTCGGCAAGCGCACGCATGAATTTGTCCTTGTAGTCGTCGCGCTCTGTGCGCAATTCGTCCAACTCCAGAGCTTCATCGCTGATCTCAGCAAATTCCTCGGCCAGCTCTTCTGCTTCTGCGGACATGATGTCGTCCAGAAAATCTTCGTTCTTGGGCTCTGCCATCTCTTACCCTCTAGCTCCGGTCGGAAATCAACTTTCCAACCAGTTGCGCCGTATAATCCACGATCGGCACGATCCGTCCGTAATTCAGACGTGTGGGCCCGATGACCCCAACCGCACCGATTATCTTACGATCAGCGTTCATATATGGAGACACCACCAAAGAGGAACCCGAAAGTGAGAAAAGTTTGTTCTCAGAGCCAATAAAAATGCGCACACCCTCACCTTCCTCGGTCAATTCAAGGAATTCAGCGATGTCACGTTTGCGCTCAAGGTCATCAAACAGGGTGCGGATTCGATCCAACTCCTCGGCCTGACCCGGTTCATTCAGTAGATTCGCGCGTCCGCGTACGATCAATCGAGCCGAGTCGCTGCCATCTCCGTCCCATGCAGCAATGCCGCTTTCGACCATTTCACGCGCCAAAATATCGATTTCCTGCTTCCGCGCATCTATCTGCGACAGCATCTGGCGACGCACTTCGCTAAGCGTACGTCCTTCGATCAGCGCATTCAGGAAATTCGCAGCCTCACGCATCGAGCTTGGTGTCTGACCGGGTGGAGGCGTAAACAGCCGGTTTTCCACCTGCCCGTCAGAGAACACCAGAACCACCAAAGCGCGATCATGACCAAGCGAGACGAACTCGATATGCTTGATCTCAGCCTCATGTTTGGGTGTCAGAACCAGCGAAGCGCCTTGTGTCACGTGCGACAATGCCGATCCCACACGATCTAGCATTCCGCCAACATCGCCTGCGTTAGAGCCTAATGTTTCGTCCAGCTTCTGCCGATCATCCGCACCCAGATCGCCCATTTCAAGCAATCCGTCGACGAACATCCGCAGCCCCTGCTGCGTCGGAATCCGACCAGCACTGACATGCGGACTGTCCAGCAGGCCCAGGAATTCCAGATCCTGCATCACGTTACGCACGGTCGCCGCGCTGACTTTTTCCGAAAGCGTGCGTGTCAGAGTGCGGCTGCCGACCGGCTCACCGCTGTCTAGATAGCTTTCGACGATCAGCCGGAACACCTCGCGTGACCGGTCGTTCATCTCGCTCAGAATTTTGCTCGCTTCGCTCATCGGCAATCCTCTGCTGGATCGTCATTAAATAGCAGGCACAAGAAAGGTCAATCGGGGTTGCATCGTAACGCTGCAGAGCGGTATCCCCAACCCAGCAAACAAAGGATTTTCCATGCGACCCTCAGGACGTGATCTAAACGAAATGCGCGCCGTTTCAATTGAAACCGGCTTTACCAAACATGCCGAAGGTTCCTGCCTGATCAAGATGGGTGACACCCATGTACTGTGCACCGCCACGATCGAGGACCGCGTTCCACCATTTATTAAAGGCTCGGGCCTGGGCTGGGTCACCGCCGAATACGGCATGCTGCCCCGCGCGACGAATACGCGGATGCGGCGTGAAGCGGCAAGCGGCAAGCAAGGTGGCCGCACCGTAGAGATTCAACGCCTGATCGGCCGTGCTCTGCGTGCCGGTGTAGACCGAGTTGCATTGGGTGAACGCCAGATCACTGTCGACTGCGATGTAATTCAGGCCGATGGCGGCACACGTTGTGCATCGATCACTGGCGGTTGGGTGGCGTTGCGTCTGGCAGTGAATAAGCTGATGAAAACAGGCGATGTTATTTCGGACCCTTTGGTTGATCCCGTCGCCGCCGTGTCCTGCGGAATCTACGCGGGTCAGCCAGTTTTGGACCTCGACTATCCCGAGGACAGTGAGGCCGGCGTCGATGGCAACTTCATCATGACCGGCTCTAGCAAACTAATCGAAGTGCAAATGAGTGCCGAGGGATCCGTCTTTAGCCGCGCACAGATGGACCAATTGATGGATCTGGCGGAAAAAGGCGTGGCTGAACTGGCTGCCGCACAGAAAGCCGCCACCGCATGACTCGTAAGTTCAACGGAGACAAGCTGCTGGTCGCCACGCACAACAAAGGCAAGCTTGAGGAGATGGCACATCTCCTCGAACCCTTTGGTGTTGCCGTCGTGGGTGCTGGTGAATTGGACCTGCCTGAACCAGAAGAGACAGAAGATACCTTCGTCGGCAATGCCCGGATTAAAGCCCACGCCGCCGCGCAGGCCACAGGGCTGCCCGCCCTGTCAGACGATTCCGGCATCACCATCGACGCGCTAGATGGCGCACCAGGCGTCTACACCGCCGATTGGGCAGAAACTGGCGATGGCCGTGATTTTCTGATGGCGATGACCCGCGCACATAACGAGCTGGAAGCGAAGAACGCTGCCCACCCTCGCACAGCGCAATTCCGGTGTACGCTGGTTCTGGCCTGGCCTGACGGGCATGACGAGGTGTTCGAGGGCGTGGCCCCTGGCCATTTGACCTGGCCAATTCGTGGCAAGGATGGCTTTGGCTATGACCCTATGTTTGTCCCCGAAGGACACGACATTACATTTGCCGAGATGGATCGCTGGGAAAAGAACAAAATCAGCCATCGCGGCCGCGCGGTGGAGATGTTCGTGAATGGCTGCTTTGGCGGATGATTGGCGCAACGGGGGCTTTGGCCTGTATGTGCATTGGCCCTTTTGCGAGGCCAAGTGCCCTTATTGTGACTTCAACAGCCACGTTTCAAGAAATATTGATCAGAAACAATGGCTTAATAGCTATCTGAATGAGCTAAAGCGCGCAGCCAGTGAAACGCAAGGTCGGGTACTTAATACGATCTTTTTTGGCGGTGGCACGCCTTCGCTGATGGCGCCGGACACCATCTCTGCCATCATCGACGAGGCCCGCGCCCTTTGGCGCCCCGCCAACGATATGGAGATCACGCTTGAAGCCAACCCCGGCTCAGTCGAGGCCGGTCGCTTTGCAGCCTATCGCGATGCAGGTGTGAACCGTATTTCAATGGGTGTGCAGGCCCTCAACGACGATGACCTGCGCCGCCTGGGTCGTATTCACACTGTGGCTGAAGCCCGCGCCGCTTTTGATATTGCCCGTAGCTGCTTTGACCGTGTCAGTTTTGATCTGATCTATGCCCGACAACATCAAACTCTGGACGCGTGGCGCGCTGAGTTGGCCGAGGCCCTGTCGATGGCGATTGATCACCTGTCGCTTTATCAACTCACCATCGAAGAGGGTACGGCGTTCGGAGATCGCTATGCAGTTGGTAAGCTCCGCGGTCTGCCCGAGGATGACAGCGCGGCGGATATGTATCTGGCCACGCAAGAGATATGCGAGGCCCATGGTTTACCCGCCTATGAGGTCTCAAACCACGCCCGATCCGGAGCGGAGTCTCAGCACAACCTGATCTATTGGCGCAATGGTGATTACGTGGGTATCGGGCCAGGCGCACACGGGCGGATCACCCTTGATGGCCACAAATTTGCGACCGAGACCTTTCTTTCGCCAACCAAATGGCTGGCCGCCGTTGAAAATGGAAGTGGAGAAAGCAACCGGTTCGAACTAACACAGCGTGAACAAGCGTTTGAATACCTTATGATGTGCCTTAGGATTGCAGAGGGCCTAAATATAGATAGGTACAAGCAACTCTCGGGCGAAGACCTGCCGCAGGAAAAACTTGATACGCTGGCCGATCTGGGCATGTTGATCTTGGCAGACGGCCAGCTACGCGCCACATCTCAGGGCCGCGCTGTTCTCAATGCCGTTATCCGAGAGCTATTGGAGTAACAAATGCAATATCTCTGGGCTGGTTTGGGGTTGGTCTGCGTCGCGCTCGCCATGGTTGGAGTGGTCTTACCCTTGCTTCCAACAGTGCCGTTTCTTCTGCTCGCGGCATTTTTCTTTGCGCGCTCTTCATCAAGGCTACATAATTGGCTGCTAACCCATCAGACCTTTGGTCCGCTAATTGTCGACTGGCAGAGCTCGGGCGTAATTAGGCCTGGCGCAAAAAAGGCGGCCACCCTGTCGGTCGCCGCCGTATTTGGCCTGTCGGTGTTGCTGTCCATGCCTTCACACGTCCTGATCATTCAGGCCGTTGTGCTAAGCGGCGTCATGCTTTTTATCTGGACCCGCCCTAGCGGCTAAGTTTGGCGCAAAGATCATCCAGCTGATCAAGGTTTTCATAAGACAAAACCACCTGCCCCGTTTCTGATCCGGGTTTGTGGTTGATGGTGACCTTCATTGCCAGAATAGCTGACAAATCCTTTTCGAGGGCGCGCGTATCTGCATCTTTCCCAGCATTCATTTTTCTGGATTTTAGCGCTGGCTTATCCGGACCATCTTGTTGTTTTTTGACCAGCGCTTCAGTAGCCCGCACGGAAAGACCGTCACGCACTACTTGTTTGGCCAATTCCGAAGGATCTTCTGCTGTGATCAAGGCCCTTGCATGACCGGCAGACAATTTCCCCTCAATCACAAGTGTTTGCACATCCATTGGCAAAGACAGCAGACGCAACAGGTTGGCAATATGGCTTCGGCTTTTACCCAAAGCTTCGGCAAGTTTTTCCTGCGTGTGTCCAAAGCGATCCATCAACTGCTTGAATCCTGTCGCTTCCTCCACGGCATTCAGATCAGCACGCTGAATATTCTCGATAATCGCGACTTCGAGCACCTCGGTATCATCAAATTCGCGAATAATTACTGGAATATCATGGAGTTGCGCCATCTGAGCGGCGCGCCACCGGCGCTCACCGGCGACAATCTCATATTGGCCACCTGCTATACTGCGCACAATCAAAGGTTGAATAATGCCTTTTTCTTTGACTGATGCGGCAAGTTCATCCAGCTGCTCTTGCGCAAATCGACGTCTCGGCTGATCCGGGTTTGCCTGCAGCTTCTCAATCGGCACTGTAAGGTCGGGGCGGCGAGGTTCCGACGAGATACGACCATCTGCTTCTGGTGCCACATCAGCCATCAATGCCGACAATCCGCGACCTAGTCCTCGGGGTTTTCCTTTCCTGGCATTCATGTTGCCCTCCTGACGGCCACTTAGATGGCTACTTTGTTGTTCTTATGCATGACTTCTCGCGCCAAATGCCGATATGCCATCGCCCCGAGTGAGCCCGAATCATATTGCAGTACAGGAAGCGCATATGATGGCGCCTCGCTGACCCGCACATTTCTTGGTATCTTGGTCTTAAATACCATCTGACCAAGATTGTCACGAGCGTCCTTTTCGACCTGACGGGACAAGTTGTTGCGGTTGTCATACATGGTCAACACAACACCTTCGATCCTGAGGTCAGGATTCGCGGTCTGACGTACTTCGCGGATAGTTAGCATCAACTGCGACAAGCCTTCGAGCGCAAAGAACTCGCTTTGCAAGGGCACAAGGACAGAATGAGCTGCTACCATGGCGTTTACAGTGAGCAAATTCAAAGATGGCGGACAATCGATCAGAACAAAATCCAGATCAAACGAGTCAATCGCCGTCTGGCGCAGCGCATCATGCAATAAATAGCTGCGTTTCTCATTCGAAATCAGCTCAATATCTGCTGAACTTAGGTCAACGGTGGCCGGAATTACAAAAAGATCTTTAATTTCTGTTTCCTGTACCACTGCTTCCAACGATGCGTCGTCCAATATTAGATCATAGGTTGTCCAATCGCGATCTTCGACCCCCAATCCCGTTGAGGCATTGCCCTGGGGGTCCAGATCTACGACCAAAACCTTGCAACCTGCCTCGGCCAACCCAGCTGCCAGATTGATTGCAGTCGTGGTTTTCCCCACCCCGCCTTTTTGATTGGCAACCGCGATTATCCGAGGTCCGGCAGGACGAGACAGATCAACCACGCGCAACTCCTTTGATTTTCAGGATAACAGACTGAGGTTCTGTAAGACTTTTAATAGGTTCGGCGTCGAAATTCCATTCCTTGCGTGCGTCTGAAAGTTCTTTTTTCCAGGTTGCGCCTTTTGGCAACAAAGCTACTCCATTTTCACCTAAATGCCTGTCGCAAAAAGATAATAAGTTGGTCAAATCCGCTAATGCCCGAGCCGACAAGATATCCGCACCCAAGGGATCAATTGCTTCAATTCTTCGTGCTAAGACCGTGCATTTCGCCCCGCATTCCCGGGCCACATTTCGAAGAAATGCGGATTTTCTCTGATCACTTTCAACCAGCGTAAATCGGGTTTCCGGTGCGGACTCTATTGCCATAATAGCACAGACCAAACCCGGAAACCCGCCGCCGCTGCCTAAATCAACCCAATGATCCACAGGCTTTGATATTCTAAATACTTGAATTGAATCTTGAATATGACGAACCCAGATATCCTTTAAGCTGTTCTTTGAAACTAGATTGATTCTCGGATTCCAACGCTCAAGCAATGCAACATAGATCGCGAGACGTTCGAATGTTTCACGTGAAACATTCAGTTTCTCAGCGATGGCAACGTCTTGACCTTTCATGCGTTGCGAGCCTTCACGTCGCGCCGGAGCTTAGCCAGGACTAAAGTTAATGCAGCCGGTGTCACACCTTCAACGCGACCAGCTTGAGCAATATTGGCCGGTTTGGCTTGTGACAGCTTTTGCTTCATTTCCGACGACAATCCGTCCAGCCCAAAATAGTTGAAATCCCGAGGTATTTCATGGGCCTCGTCTCGCTTCATTGCTTCAACATCACGTTGCTGGCGCGCTATGTAGTTTGCATACAAGGCATCGCGTTCAACCTGACGGCGGATTTCCCTCTCTGTCCCTTCCAATTCAGGTTCAAGCAGGACAATATTTTCAAAAGACACGTCAGGAAAGGCGAGTACAGCCATCCCGTCGCGACGATTTCCATCCTGATTGACATTAATCCCTGCAGCCAAAATTTCTTTGGGAGTATACGTTCGCGCAGTTAGGCTGGCCTTGGCAGCCGCTAGCTTTTCGAGCTTAGTCGCGAATAGGCCCCGGCGCTGCGCCCCAACACAGCCCAGTTCCTCCCCTATCGGGGTCAGTCTTTGATCTGCATTATCAGCACGGAGGGATAGCCGAAACTCAGCCCGTGACGTGAACATCCTATAAGGTTCAGCAACCCCGCGGGTGGTAAGATCATCAATCATCACCCCGATGTAGCTGTCTGAACGGGTAAAATAGAAGGGCGATCGAGACTGCACCTCTAACGCAGCATTCAAACCGGCGACCAGGCCTTGTGCAGCAGCTTCCTCATATCCTGTAGTGCCATTGATCTGACCCGCAAGATATAGACCAGGCACATCAGGAACGGACAAAGATGCCGACAGGATACGCGGGTCAACATAATCGTATTCGATCGCATATCCTGGTTGCAGGATTTTTGCATGTTCTAGTCCAACAATCGATTGAACGTAGGCAACCTGAACATCTTCCGGCAACGAGGTAGAAATACCATTTGGGTATACTGTATTATCCTGAACCCCTTCCGGTTCCAAGAATATCTGATGGGACTCCTTGTCCGCAAATCGAACGATCTTATCTTCAATGGACGGGCAATACCTTGGGCCGACACCATCGATATGCCCGCCATACATGGCAGAACGCGATAGATTTTTTTCTATAATCTCATGCGTTTGTGCGTTCGTGTGAGTTATACCACATGCAATTTGTGGGGCTGTCATCGACCTAGACATGAATGAAAATAGGGTTGGCTCCGCGTCGCCATCCTGACGTTCTAATATATCCCAGTTTATGGTCCGGCCATCCAATCGGGGAGGCGTACCAGTCTTCAGCCGCGCCATGGGCAATGCAAACTCATCTAAGCGCTCTGCCAGCCGAATTGATGGGCGATCGCCCATACGACCTCCGGGACGAGACACGTCCCCGATATGGATTACTCCGCGTAAGAATGTTCCAGACGTCAAAATGACCGCCTGCGCCGGAACCTCAGATTCGTCTGCTAGCTTAACTCCGACAACACGATGACCGTCCATCAGGAAGTCAATTACTTCCCCTGTGATAACCGATAAGTTGTCTTGTTTCTCAGTTTCTTCTGCCATGGCAGCCCGGTAAAGGGCCCGGTCTGCTTGCGCCCTGGGGCCCTGAACAGCCGGGCCTTTGCGCCGGTTCAACAAACGAAACTGAATACCTGCACGATCCGCGACGCGCCCCATTACACCATCAAGTGCATCGATCTCTCGAACCAGATGTCCTTTACCTAGCCCTCCAATCGCCGGATTACACGACATGACGCCGATGTCCTGTTCAGACAGAGTCACCAAAGCAGTTTTAACGCCCATGCGCGCTGCTGCATGTGCGGCTTCGGTACCTGCGTGCCCGGCACCGATAACAAGGACATCAAATTTTGAATGTTTCACGTGAAACACTCCTCATTTACCTAAGCAGAAACTAGCAAAGATCTCATCCAGAAGGGTTTCGACATCTATTCGTCCAACCAGAGATTCAAGAGCGCGAATGGCTGTTCGCAGTTCCTCAGCTGCTATATCATACATATCTGGTCCCGATTCCAGAACTGTCTGTCCCGCAGCCAACGCTTCCGCTGCCTTTGTCATCGCAACGCGATGGCGCTCCCGGGTCGCAATACCATTGCTAGTAGCCCGTTCACTTAAGATACACGATATATTGTCGATAAGGTGATCAATTCCCTGCCCGGTTTTACCGGATATCCCACGCCCGTCAGCTGCTCGTAAGTCAGATTTTGGCAAAACATGAATGTCATCTTCCTGCATCTGAATACCTAAATCGTCAGGTGTATCCGTTAGGAATACACGCAAGTCAGCAGCATCGGCCCGTTTGCGGGCCAGCTCGATCCCTAGATTTTCGACATGATCGTCGGTTACTCGCAAACCGGCTGTATCAAGCAGAGTAACTGGCAATCCCGCCAGATCCATGCGCACTTCGATCACATCCCGCGTTGTCCCGGCATATTCAGACGTAATAGCCGCCTCGCGTCCAGCTAAAGCGTTCAACAAAGTTGATTTCCCCGCATTTGGAAGACCAACAATGGCAACTTCAAAGCCAGAGCGAATGCGTTCAGCGATGCGAACACCTTTCGCCTCTCGGGTCAGTTCGCCCATGACACCTGAAATCAATGTGCGGACTTCAGGCGTTACATCTGTGGGCACCTCTTCATCGGCAAAATCGATCACAGCCTCAAGCAAGGATGCCGCACGGATCAAATCGCGCCGCCACCCTTCAGCCAAAGTGCCCAAAGCACCTGCCAAAATCGTTTGCGCCTGTTTCCGCTGCACTTCGGTTTCTGCGTCAATCAGATCGGCAAGTCCTTCGACCTGCGCCAAATCCATCTTACTGTTTTCCAAAGCGCGCCGGGTAAACTCACCCGGCTCTGCCAGACGGAGATCATCCATATCCGACAAAGATGCCAATACGGCGTTAACCGAAGCCATGCTGCCGTGAATCTGAAGTTCGGCCACGTCCTCGCCCGTAAAGCTGGAAGGAGCCTTGAAGGTCAGGACCAAACCCTCATCCAACCGCGTCCCATCGGCGGCGTTAAGCGTCCGAACCGTCAGCCCGCGTAATGGCAGGCCTCCACCGGCCAAGATGTTGGCCGCAGAATGCGCTTGCGGACCAGAGAGGCGGACAACCGCCACCCCTGCTTTGCCTTGCGCGCTGGCCAAGGCGAATATCGTATCCATTCGAAGGCCTCGCGTTGGTTAAGACCTGTGTCAGGTATTCATCGAATCGAAGAACTCGCCGTTCGTCTTCGTCTGTTTCAACTTCGACAACAGGAACTCGATCGCATCGGTCGTACCCATCGGGTTAAGGATGCGGCGCAGAACGAAGGTCTTGGCCAAATCACCCTTATCGACCAGCAGGTCCTCTTTCCGGGTACCAGACTTGAGGATGTCGATGGCAGGGAATACACGTTTGTCTGCGATTTTGCGATCCAGAACGATTTCCGAGTTACCGGTGCCTTTGAACTCTTCGAAGATCACCTCATCCATCCGGCTGCCGGTATCGATCAGCGCAGTGGCGATGATGGTCAGCGAACCACCCTCTTCAATGTTCCGCGCGGCACCAAAGAAGCGCTTGGGCCGTTGCAGAGCATTGGCGTCCACACCACCGGTCAGAACTTTACCTGAAGATGGCACCACGGTGTTAAACGCCCTACCAAGTCTTGTGATCGAGTCGAGAAGAATAACAACATCTCGTTTATGTTCGACAAGACGCTTCGCTTTTTCGATCACCATCTCGGATACGGCCACGTGGCGCGTTGCAGGTTCATCGAAGGTCGAAGACACAACTTCCCCCTTCACCGAGCGCTGCATGTCGGTCACTTCTTCCGGGCGTTCGTCGATCAGCAGGACGATCAGATAACACTCCGGGTGGTTCTGCTCGATCGAATGCGCGATGTTCTGCAGGATCACCGTCTTACCGGTCCGCGGTGGCGCCACGATCAGCGAACGCTGACCTTTACCAATCGGTGAAACCAGATCGATCACGCGGGCCGATTTGTCCTTGATGGTCGGATCTTCGATTTCCATTTTCAGACGCTCATCTGGGTACAGAGGCGTCAGGTTGTCGAACAGGATCTTGTGCTTGGCTTTTTCCGGGTTCTCAAAGTTGATCTTGGTGACATTGGTCAGCGCAAAGTAACGCTCGTTTTCGTCAGGCGCTTTGATCTCACCTTCAACCGTATCCCCGGTCCGCAATGAGTGTTTGCGGATCATATCGGGCGAAACATAGATGTCATCTGGGCCTGGTAGATAGTTCGCCTCGGGCGAGCGCAGGAAGCCAAAGCCGTCCTGCAGCACTTCCAGCACCCCATCGCCACCGATGGTCCATCCCTCATCCGCGCGTTCGCGCAGAATCTGGAACATCATTTCGCCTTTGCGCATGGTCGAGGCGTTCTCGATCTCAAGCTCCTCGGCCATGGCGAGCAGGTCTTTGGGGCTTTTGGCCTTAAGGTCAGCCAGATTCAGGGATTCAGTTGTCATGATGATACGAACCTCGGCCGCTTGGACCGCGGCACCAGAGTGGAAATTCAGAACGGAAGATATACCGCCCGGACGGGCGCGTTACGCGATAGATAAGCGCTTACTTGAGAAGAGTCAAACAGGCCCTTAGAACTTCAGAACGACCGCCAGAACGATCACAACCATCAGAATGGTCGGAACCTCATTCATCATGCGATACTGCCGCCCAGTGAGCTTATTTCGCCCCTCAGCAAGGTCTTTGCGCCGTGCACTCAACCAATGGTGAAACCAGGTCATTCCGATCACAGCTGCACCTTTAACCCAAGGCCAGCTCCAATCCCATCCGACGATACCGGGCGTGAACACCATGATCAGCCCGCAGACCCAGGCCACGATCATAGCGGGGCGCATGATCACGCGCATCAGCTTTTCTTCCATTTCGAAGAAAATTTCCTGCGCACCATTCACGGCCTGCGCTTTTTCGACGTGATACACAAACAGTCTGGGCAAATAGAACAACCCGGCCATCCAAGAAATCACCGCCATGATGTGCAGTGATTTCACCCAAGGGTATATTGCGAAAAGAATGTCGGTCATCGGGCTTCCCGGATTTGCCTGAAACCCTCCTAATAAAAAAATAAAGAAAGAAAAAGGAAGATGGTTTTGTAGGGAGATCAAAATCGGTGGATTACTTTTTTGTCCTGCATTTTTCCCCAGGTGGACAAAACAATTAGCTGAGCTGTAGGATCTATTGATATTTCTAAAAAAAACATAATTACAGATACTTAAGATGATCATTCATAATATCATCTGTGGATAACCAATAGGGTATCTTGGGATAGCCTGCTTATCCGAACTTTTCGACTTATCCTTGTCCCGTCTGGACAGGGTCCGGGCGACTCGGGGAAGTTTTGGGCCAAAATCCCGGGGTTGCGTGTCAACCGGAAAGCCATACAAACCTTTCGAGACTACTCATTGATTTACACACGGGGTTTTCCACATGACTGTCCCCATAGTCCTTGCCTCGGGGTCCGCAATACGCGCGCAGCTGTTGAAAAACGCGGGCGTCCCGTTTTCAGTTCAGATCGCGCGTGTGGATGAAGATACGGCCAAGCGTTCGCTATTGGCCGAGCGGGCATCGCCCCGCGATATCGCTGATGCACTGGCCGAGATGAAGGCGCGTAAAATTAGTGACAAGGTTCCGGGTGTCATGGTTCTGGGCTGTGATCAGGTTCTGGACTTCGATGGTCAGCTTCTGTCGAAACCGGAATCGCCGGAAGAAGCACTGGCGCAGCTAAAAGCAATGCGCGGCAAGCGGCATATGTTGCTGTCCGCCGCGGTGATCTATCAGGATGGTGAGCCGATCTGGCGGCATGTCGGTCAGGTACGCCTGCGGATGCGGGCCAGTTCGGATGCCTATCTGCGCGATTACGTGGCGCGCAACTGGGAAAGCATTCGTCATGCGGTGGGGGCCTATAAGCTGGAAGAAGAAGGTGCACGTCTGTTCGCTACCATTGACGGCGACTATTTTAACGTCTTGGGTATGCCCCTGTTGGAGCTGCTTAATTTTCTGGCCGTGAAGGGAGTGATCGATCAATGACGGACCATCGAATTCCTCTGGCCGGAGTGATTGGGCATCCGGTTGCGCATTCCCGGTCACCAAAGCTGCACGGTCATTGGCTGAAAACCTATGGGTTGGCAGGGCATTATATCCCGATGGATGTCGCGCCGGTCGATCTGGAAACTGTTCTGCACACGCTGCCCAAAGCCGGGTTTGTTGGGGCCAATGTGACTGTGCCGCACAAGGAAGCGGCTTTGCGCTTGGCAGATCACGTCTCGGATCGGGCCTCGGTCATCGGGGCGGCAAATACACTTGTATTCCGCGAGGATGGCTCGATTCATGCGGATAATACGGATGGGTACGGCTTCATGGCAAATCTGCGCGCGGGTGCGCCGGATTGGAACCCGGCGGATGGTCCGGCGGTTGTATTTGGTGCAGGTGGTGCCGCCCGTGCTGTTTTGCAGGCTTTGGCAGAGGCTGGCGTGCCAGAAATCTTGCTGACAAACCGCACGCGCACGCGCGCCGATCATTTGAAAGAAGAATTCGGCCAGCGGATCACAGTCGTGGATTGGGTGCAGGCAGGAAACGTGATCGAGAATGCCGAACTGGTCGTCAATACGACTTCGTTGGGTATGCAAGGGCAGCCGGAACTGCGCGTTCCGCTGGACGGATTGCAACCCGGCGCTGTTGTCACCGACCTGGTTTATGCACCGCTTCAAACGCGTCTCTTGCAACAGGCGGAAGAGGCGGGATGTACCACCGTCGACGGGTTGGGAATGCTGCTGCATCAGGCTGTTCCCGGATTTGAACGCTGGTTCGGTGTCCGTCCTGAAGTTGATCCCGAAACGCGCGCGGCGGCCTTGGCATGAGTTTTGCACTCGGGCTCACCGGATCAATCGGGATGGGCAAAAGCACGACCGCTCAGATGTTCGCAGATGAAGGGTGCGCGCTTTGGGATGCGGATGCGGCGGTCCATCGGCTTTATGCAAAGGGTGGTTCTGCAGTTGAGCCCATGCGCAACGCGTTTCCATCTGCGATTGTGAAGGAAGCCGTTAGCCGCGAAGCTCTAAAAAAGATCATTTCGAATGATGCTAATGCATTGAAAATAATTGAGAATATCGTACACCCTTTGGTTGTCGAGGATCGCGCGGCGTTTCGTGCAGCGACCTCAGCCGATATCCTGGTGTTTGACATTCCATTGTTGTTTGAAACCGGCGGTGAAACTGTAATGGACGCCGTGGTCTGTGTCCGGGTTCCGGCTGATGAACAAAAACGACGCGTCATGGCGCGTGGTACGATGACTGAGGAACAGTTTGAGCAGATCCGTGCCAAACAGATGACTAATGACGAGAAATGTGCCCGGTCTGATTTTGTGATTGAAACGGATAGTCTGGACCATGCCCGCGTGCAGGTGCAGGATGTGATCAGGCAGATACGGGCGGGGATGGCAGATGCGTGAGATTGTACTTGATACCGAGACCACCGGGTTTGATCCTGAAAGCGGTGACCGGATTGTCGAGATCGGCGCAGTGGAGCTGTGGAACCACGTGGCCACGGGAGAGACCTATCATGTCTATATCAACCCGGAACGCTCAATGCCTGATGAGGCGTTCGGGATTCACGGAATCGGCCCCGACTTGCTGGAGAATCCACGCCCGCCGGAAAAAGGCGAAGTGACGCTTAAGGACAAGCCTGTCTTTGCCAAGGTTGGGCAAGGATTTCGCGATTTTGTGGGCGATGCCAAGCTGGTGATCCACAACGCCTCGTTCGACATGAAGTTTCTGAATGCCGAGTTGAGGTGGATGGGCGCGTCACTGATTCCCATGGATCAGGCAATCGACACACTGGCCATAGCGCGTAAACGGTTCCCGGGCTCGCCCGCCTCGCTGGATGCGTTGTGTCGTCGGTTTGGTATCGATAATTCGAACCGGGTGTTACACGGGGCGCTTCTGGACTCGGAGATCCTTGCAGAAGTGTATCTGGAGCTGATCGGAGGGCGTCAGCCTGATTTCGGCCTGTCGGCAACTACAACTGCGATGGCCGGAGGCGGAGAAGAATGGCGCCCAACTGCACGACCCAATGCATTGCCATCCCGGATAACCGAGGATGAACGCGCAGCACATCAGGAATTTGTGGAAAAACTGGGCGACAATGCCCTGTGGACCCGCGCCTGATCTTAGCCAGCCGCGGGTCAATGTCTTAAGCGTTGGGTTTCTGCGCTTGTGCGGCCTGACGGCGCGCCAGTTCGTTACGATAAAGCGCCACGAAATCAATGTTATCCAGATTGACCGGCGGGAACCCACCGTCGCGGGTGATGTCGCTGACGATGCGACGCAGGAAGGGGAACAGCATGCGTGGGCATTCGATCATCAGGAAAGGATGCACCTGATCCTCGGGTACACCCTCCACGTGGAACAACCCGCAATAGTCGATCTCACACAGGAATAATACGTCTTCCAGGCCTTTGGCTTTAGAAGTCAGCTTCAGCTTGATCGAAACTTCGAACTGATGCTCGGTCGGGCGCTTCTTGGCATCCAGATTCACCTGAACCGAAATCTCTGGCTGTACATCGCCTGAGACGCCTTTCTGCGCCATCACGTTCTCAAAGGACATATCACGAATGAACTGCCCTAGGACGCGCATTTGAACCTGTGGTGCGGCTTGTGCCGCTGTGTTTTCTTTGGCGTCTTCTTCGGCCATTTATCTACTCCGGAATTGAAATTCGACACTGCTTATCAATTTGGGTGCGGTACCTCAATGCTGGTGCGGACCTTCCACCCATTTAGAGGGCTTTCCGGGTTCGTTACGGGGCCGGACTTCAGTGAATTCACCATCAATCACGTCGTCCTGATTGAACGGGTCAGGACCTGATCGAAACTGTGCGCCGGTGCCCATTTGGAATTGGGTGATGGTCGCCTTGGATTTCAGATAGCGGAACACAGCAACGCGGATGCCCGGAACCAGCAATGCAAAACCAACCGCATCGGTGAAAAATCCGGGGGTCAACAACAATACACCCGACAAAAGGATCATAGCCCCATGTGCAAGCGGTTCGGTCGGGTCGTCCAATTCGGCAAAGGATCGTTGTAGATTGGCCAATGCCGTGCGACCTTGTGTCCGGACCAATACAGTGCCCAGAACTGCGGTCAGGACTACGATTGCAAGCGTTGGCCATAGTCCGATCAGCCCGCCAACTTGTATGAACAGGGCGATCTCAATGATCGGAACTAATAAAAAAGCCAAGAACAGGTACATTTGCGGTATCCTTTAGCATGTGCCGGGCTGTGGACTTGCGCCCAACTGTCACCTACATAGTGGCTTGAGGCCGGGTACACAAAGTCCTGGCGCTGAAAAGAGTATGAAATGAGCGACAACCCTATGATCCAGTTGCTGGTCCTGGCCGGAATTGCCGTTTTCCTGATCCTGCGTCTGAAAAGCGTATTGGGCACACGCGAAGGGTTTGAAAAACCACCCCTTCAACAACAGCCAGATACCAATGGTACGCGCCGTGATTTCGAGGTCATTGATGGCGGGCCGGATCACGATATTACCGACCATGTCGCCGAAGACAGTGAGCAAGCGCAAACTCTGGCCGCGATGAAGCGGGTTGAGCCCAGTTTTTCCGTTAGTGAATTTGTTCAGGGTGCGCGCGGTGCCTATGAAATGATCGTGATGGGGTTCGAAAAAGGCAATCTGGACGAGATTCAACCTTTCTTGTCCGAAGAGGTTTTTGACAGTTTTGTCTCTGTGGTCGCTGATCGTGAAGACAAGGGCCTCACCATCGAAGCCGAATTTGTCGGCGTACGTGAAACTACTCTGGCAGATGTTTCGTTCGACAAGGACAGCAATCAGGCCGAGATCACCATGCGCTTTATCGGTGAGCTGACCTCGGTCGTGCGTGATCGCGGAGGGGATATCATCGAAGGCAACCCCAATACGGTTAAACGCCAAAAGGACAGCTGGACCTTTGCTCGTGTAATGGGCGCGGACGATCCGAACTGGCTACTTGTTGCCACGGACGCATGATTGCAGCGATTCGGTCGCTTCTACTGGGGGTCGTCATGACCACTGCCAGCGCCGCCGGAGCCGAGGCGACGCGATCCATCCTGTCATTTGATAACCTTGATGGCTGGGCTGCCGACGATCACGGGGCAGCCCTTTCAGTTTTTCTGAACACCTGCGGCGATCTGAAGGATCCGGATTGGCAGGCGCTGTGTGGCGTTGCCCGGACCTATGAACCTCAGGCCGCACGGTCGTTTTTTGAGCTGTTTTTCCGACCGGTTCTGGTTGAAGATGGCGATGACGCGTTGTTCACAGGGTATTTTGAACCCGAGCTGGACGGCTCTAAGTATCCAACCAGCAAATACCGCTATCCGCTCTACCGGATGCCTCCCGAGGCGCGAGGCGCTGATCGGTGGCTTAGTCGCCGCGAATTGCTGACCGGAGACGCGATGACGGGCCGCGGGCTTGAGATCGCATGGGTCGATGACCCGGTCGAGTTGTTCTTTCTGCAAATTCAGGGTTCCGGTCGTATTCGCTTGCCCGATGGCAGCGCGCTACGCGTGGGATATGGCGGAGCGAACGGGCACCCTTATCGTTCAATCGGAGCCGAGTTGATCCGTCGCGGGGCGCTGGGCGCGCACGAGGTCAGTGCGCAGATGATCCGGGCCTGGGTGCGCAAAAACCCCGAAGCCGGTGCCGAGTTGTTGTTTCACAACCCCTCTTATGTGTTCTTTCGTGAAGTGAACCGGGTTGCCCCAGAACTCGGACCTTTGGGGGCCATGAATCGCTCGGTCACCACGATGCGCAGCATCGCGGCGGATCCGGCATATACGCCCCTCGGGGCGCCGGTTTGGGTTGAGAAGGATGGCAAGGCCCCGTTAAGGAGATTAATGATCGCGCAGGATACCGGTTCAGCCATTAAGGGTGCCCAGCGGGCGGACATTTTCTTTGGTACCGGGGATGAGGCGGGGCAAGCCGCTGGCCGTCTGAAAGACCCCGGTCGTATGGTCGTGCTTTTGCCGATCCAGCGAGCCTATGCTCTGTTACCGGATGAATTCTGATGACACGGCGCAAACTGACGTCAGAAGAGATCGAGCTGTGGCGCAAGGTCACCAAACAAGCTGAACGATTGCACCCCGAAATACCGCAGACCGTCCATCCCACGACATTGCCAAAACCCAAACCGACCAAGACCCCAAAGGCGCGCATCGAAGCGTTTGAGTTGGGCCAGACAGCGCAATCCAAACCCACGCGGAATAATCTCAAACCCTCGATCACCGAAAGATTGCGGGCAAATCCTGTGCAAATGGATACTAAGGCATTTGCGCGCATGAAACGTGGCAAGCTAAAGCCTGAGGGCAAGCTGGACCTGCATGGGATGCGTATGAGCGCAGCCCATCCTACTTTGGTGCGTTTTATCCTGACGGCGCAGGCGCAACGCAAGCGGTTGGTGCTGGTTATCACTGGCAAGGGAAAGGATCGCGATGAGCCCGGGCCAATTCCGACCCCGCGCGGTGTTTTGCGCAATCAAGTGCCACACTGGCTTTCTATTCCACCCTTAACGCAGGCGGTGATGCAGGTGACGCCCGCACATATCAGCCACGGTGGCGATGGGGCTTACTACGTGTACCTCAGGCGGGTTCGCTAACCCGATTGAAGTGCGCGGGCTATGCCGATCCGAACCAAGCCGCAGACGCACAAGAAGAATGCTGCGATCCAGAAGAATTGAGTGTTCAGTGAAACGCCTTTGTCGATCAACATACCGGTCAACGCCGGTCCGATTGCTGAACCCAGAACCATCACTGCAGCGGCCATGGCCTTGATTGCTCCTATGTGGCGCGTGCCATAGAACTCGGCCCAAAAGGCGCTGGGCAATGGATTATGCGCGCCAGCTGTAAGGGCCAAGAAAACCATTCCGATCAATGCCCCGCCAATCGAAGTTGAGACCGACAGGATCGCAAATCCGATGGCCATCGGTAATTGATAATAGGGCATCATCCGGGTCGTGCCCCATTTGTCCAACGCCCATCCCGCTGCAAACATCGACAGGATCGAAACCCCTGTGAAGACCGGGAACAGAGCGACCAGTTGTATGTGGGGCCAGCCTTTGATTTCGGCGAGATGCACCTGATGAAAAAAGAAGGCGGTGATAAAGGCCGAAGGCGCAAGGATTGCGGGTGTCATAAACCAGAACAACGGGTTCAACAGTGCCTCGCGACGCGTCCATTGGCGACCCTGCATGCCGACAGACGAGGCATTGGTCGCCAAGCTTTGCGGTGTTCGTTCCTGACGCAGCAACCGGATCAGTACGGGAATACCCAAAAGGGTTATGCAAGCTGCAAGCCCCCATAACCAGCGCCAATCCAGAAACGCCAGAGCGGCAACGAATGTCAGGGGCAAAAGTGCCTCTCCGATTGCATACCCCAATGTTGCGATCGACAAAGCCTTGCCTCGTGTCGCTGTAAACCAGCGCGCCATCGCGACGGCCGCAAGATGGCTGCTCATCCCCTGACCGAGAAGTCTGAGAAAGAAGACCACAACGGGCAACAGAATAAGCCAAACATTCAGTGCCATTGCCAACGCGGCCAATGCCAGTCCGGTCAAAACCACGGGGCCCAGCACGCGTACGCGAAAGATATCGGTAAGACCTCCGGCCCAGATCATCACCAGAGCGGAAACAGTTGTGCCAAGCGAATAAATCCCACCCCAGGCTCCGTGGCTTAGCTCAAATTCCGCCCGAATTTCTCCCGCGAAGATCGAGATGAAAAAGGTCTGTCCAAAGCTGGAGAGAAAGGTCAGCAGAACTCCCGCGCCCAGCCAGTTTGCATTCTGGATCAGAAAGCGACGAAGGCCGGATCGTGTCACGGGGTGCTGACCTGCGCCTGCCCGGTTTCGGTAAGAACGATTTCTGTCGCGCCATCCGTATTGCGTTCGCTGGGAGGTACGAGCACATCTATGCCGGGCCGGTCAGGACCGAATGTATTGCTGACCCTGCGGACCGAGCTGAGAATCGCCAGAAGTGCGGGCGAGGTTGCAGCCACGAAATGGGACGACCCTGCATCGCTGTTGAATGCGGTCGTGTCGATCACGTTTATCGGGTATTCGGCCAATGCGTCGGCCGAACTGATATTGCCCAGTCTCTTACTGTCCGCAGTACCGCGCAACCGCGCCGACAGGTTTAGGATCTTATCTTTCCTGGATACCATCACCACAAAAGGATCTGGCGGGTTTTTGATACTGTTCATCTGTGACCTAAACAGATCGACATCCAGATCGGGCGAGATCAGGATAACCCCCTCCAGATTGCGGCTTGACCAGCCGGGTTCACGCAGTTCGGCTTGCCGCATCATTTCCATCGACAATGCACTGCCCATCGAATGCGCGATTAGGATAACCCGTTTGACGCCCATTGATTTGAGCAGCCGGATCGTCTGCTCCAACCCATCGCGGGCAAACAGCATACTGTCCAGATCATAGGCGTATCCTGTTCCGCGCGCCTGGCTGGGCCAGGAATAGATCAGAGTGGTTCCGGGGATACCGATATCATGGCTTAGCTGGGCTGCACGAAAGGCAGTTTCGGTTTGCGTTGCGTTATAGCCGTGGACAAAGATCACCACGTCATCCACGCCACGCAACCGGGCCGTTAGATCTTGCGGACCTGAAAACTCGGTAACATCCGCTACAACAAACTGTTTGTTCGGATTCGGGTTCGCGTAGGAGAAATTTAGGTCACCCGGCGTGTGCGACGGCGGGATCGAGACAGTCATCTCAAGATACCGCAAAGCCTCGGCTCGTTTTGCGCCATAGCTACCATCCATGTCGCGCGCGCGGGTTGTTGCTGCAAAGACCGTTGCAGGGGTACCGACCTTCAGCGCTTCGGGCGTGATCTCGGTTATCGAGCGGTCCGCGCAGGCGGCCAGCAGGCACAGGTTCGCGATGATGATCAAATAGCGCAGCACGGTCTGTCCCTACACGGTTACAGCACTACGCTATCGCATTCCCGCCGCGCGTCTAGACCGAGGGCACGAGCAACAGGCAAAAACCGGCTTGCTGCTGTTACAAAACGTAACGGCTGAGGTCGGTCGATTTTGTCAGTTCACCTAGATTGGCGTCCACAAACCCCGCATCAACCGTAATCTCAGCACCTGCCTGATCCGGCGCGGTGAATGAAAGCTCTTCGAACACGCGCTCCATCACTGTGTACAGCCGCCTTGCACCGATATTTTCAATGCTCTGATTCACATCAGCGGCAATACGGGCCAAGGCTGCGATTCCGTCTTCGGTGAAGCTGACCGTGACCTCTTCGGTACCCATCAGGGCGGTGTACTGGAGGGTCAGCGCATTATCGGTTTCGGTCAGAATGCGCACGAAGTCTTCTTCAGTCAGCGCTCGCAGTTCCACGCGGATCGGCAGTCGACCTTGAAGTTCCGGCAACAGATCCGAGGGCTTTGCGATGTGGAACGCGCCGGATGCAATGAACAGGATATGGTCGGTTTTCACCGGGCCATGTTTGGTGCTGACTGTGGTTCCTTCAATCAGCGGCAGCAGGTCGCGCTGAACCCCTTCCCGGCTGACATCGCCACCGCGCGCGTCCGAGCGGGCGCAGACCTTGTCGATCTCGTCCAGAAATACGATGCCGTTCTGTTCGACGGATTCCAGCGCCACCCGGGTGACGGTTTCATCGTCCAGCAGCTTGTCGGCCTCTTCCCCGATCAGGGCATCATAGCTTTCGGCAACGGTCATGCGCTTCTTGACCGTGCGACCACCGAAGGCTTTGCCGAATATATCGCCCAGATTCATCATTCCCATCTGACTGCCGGGTTGGCCCGGAACGTCGAACATCGGCATCGGGTTTGAGGTATCGGACAGCTCCAATTCGATCTGGGTATCGTCAAGCTCACCGGCCTTAAGCTTCTTACGGAACATCTCACGCGTGGCTTCGCGGGCGTCGGTGCCTGCAATCGCCTCGATCACGCGATCCTCGGCGGCTTGATGGGCGCGTGCTTTGACATCTTCCCGCATGAATTCGCGGGTTTGCAGGATCGCAGCATCGGCCAGATCGCGCACGATCTGTTCAACATCACGGCCGACATAGCCAACCTCGGTAAATTTGGTGGCTTCAACCTTAATAAACGGCGCGCGGGCCAGCTTGGCCAAACGGCGGCTGATCTCGGTCTTGCCCACGCCAGTGGGGCCGATCATCAGGATGTTTTTCGGATAGACCTCGTCGCGGATATCATCCGGCAACTGTTTGCGCCGCCAGCGGTTGCGCAGCGCTACGGCGACAGCGCGTTTTGCGTCTTTCTGCCCGATGATAAAGCGGTCCAGTTCCGAGACAATCTCGCGCGGGGTCAGGTCGGTCATATGTGTTCTATCCGTATGTTTCGCTGCGGAACCTAATCATACGGCGCGAAAACACAAGCCGATCACGGAAAGATCACGGCAACTCACAGACAGTACACGGAAATTCGTGGCGATGTGAATCGTCAATCATGCGGCAACTGCTGCATAACCTTTTGCGACGGACACCCCAGTTCGCATCATTTTACGGAGATACCTCATCATGATGACTCGTCGTTCGCTTTTTATGAAAGCTGCAGCTACAGGCGCGGCCCTGACCCTGGCAGGCACGACCTCTGCCCTGGCCGGCGGCGCCAAAAAGAAAGGCACGTTCGAAGGTCGCTCGAACCACATCACCACTGGTTCGGTGAAACTGGTCAAGGATGGCGAACGTTACATCGTTGAATTGGGCGACGACTTCTCGCTGGACAACGGCCCCGACCCGCGCGTCGCGTTTGGTAACGACGGCACATACGCCCCCGACAGCAAGTTAGGCGCGCTGCTGCACCTGACCGGCAAGCAATCCTATGCCGTTCCGCCAACCATGGATGTCTCGGCCTATAACGAAGTCTACATCTGGTGCGAGGTTGCTGGTGTCCCGCTGGGCGTCGCTTCGCTGAAGTAATCACGACTGTCAGAGGTCGGAGTTTCCGGCCTCTGACACGCAGTTAGGTAACAGCGCAACTGTCTGTTACACTCGCCCCAAGATATTGGAACTGGGGGCGTTTTTATGACCAAGATTGCTAAGATTACCTTGCTGTTCGTAGTTTTTGTCGACCTGATCGGGCAAGGCCTGGTGTTTCCCATAATCAACTCTCTGATCATGGAAACAAAGTCGGGCTTTCTGCCGGAAAGCACGGCCATGGGCACCCGGCATTTCTATTATGGTCTGGTGATCGGCTGCTTCTTTCTGTCTTGGTTCCTGGGGGTGGTCTATGTCTCGAAAGTCTCGGACTCCATCGGGCGCAAGAATGCCCTTCTGGTTTGCTTGACCGGAGCGCTGGCCGGCTACGCCCTGACCATCGCCGCGCTTTATATGAACAGCTTGCTTTTACTGATCATTGGCCGGTCGATCACCGGATTTACCGCTGGCAATCAGCCGATTGCGCAGGCTGCAATGATTGACGGCAGCACGGATGCAGCCGACCGAGATCGCAACATGGGCTACATCGTGACTGGCGTCAGCTTTGGCCTTGTAGGCGGCCCGATTATCGGCGCGGTCCTGTCAGATGCCGCCTTGCTGGGCAGTGCAGCGACGTTAAAGACACCTTTCTACGGGGCGTTTGTTCTGGTGCTGATCGCGATCTTCCTCGTGACCACATTCTTCAAGGATACCAGGACCGAGCACGAACCCTTTGTCTTCCGTCCCCGTGACATCACCGATAGTCTCATAGCTGTCCGTGAGCACCCTTTGGTTCTCAAAATCATGCCCGTCTATGCGCTGTTCATGGTTGCCAACGTCACTTTCTATGTGTTCGTCGACAACTTCCTGACCAGCGCGTGGGGCTATGGCGTGATCGGAGGTAGCATGGCGATGGTGGTGATCGGCGTTGCGCTAGCCTTCTCCAGCACCTTCCTTGTTAAGCCTGCACAGGAACGATTCAGCAAGCACCAGATCATCTATACGTCATTGGTGGTTATGGTGATCTGCGGCTTTGGCTTTGCCTTCAGCCCAAGCGGTGTGCTGAGCTTCATCCCGGTCTTCTT
The DNA here is from genome assembly GCF_056539905.1 of Ruegeria sp. AP7. Lineage (NCBI taxonomy): Bacteria > Pseudomonadati > Pseudomonadota > Alphaproteobacteria > Rhodobacterales > Roseobacteraceae > Ruegeria > Ruegeria sp. AP7. The sequence continues at coordinate 89,330 of NZ_JBQFVT010000013.1, forward strand.
CTTCTATTTCTTCTTCGGTGTATCTTATCCAACGCTGCTGGGCTTGTTCTCATCCAGCGTTTCCGAAACGGATCAAGGCTGGGTTATGGGGGTGACCACAGCTGTGTTCTGCCTGGCAGGCGGCATCATGTCTCTGATCGGAGGCGGATTGATGAGCATCGACATCCGCGTCCCCTACTACATCGTCATCGTGACCGCACTTATGGGCCTGATCGGGATGCATCTGAGATGGAAGGGTAAAGAGATCAAAGCGCTACTGGCTTAAAGAACATCCGCTGAAGCGGAAAGGGTTACCTACTCCTGCTCTTCCTCGATTACTTCTTCGTCAAGTTTGCGCTGGCTTTCCTGTAGTGGCGCGCGCTCGATCAGTGCCCAGATTTCCTTTTTGGTCTTCTTTGAAACAGCGCCTCGGGCTTCCAGCTCGATCAACAGCGAGCGTGTTTGATCTTCTGTACAGCCTATTGTTCTGCTGAGCCGTTCCAGAGTTTTGAACTTGTATTTCGTATCCCTCAACATGGACTCAAGCAGCTTCTTGCGCGGCTCTTTCCATGTCTTGGCGTGCTTCCGGTTCCGATATTCCTCAAGCACAATCGGCCCAACAATGCCGCCAATCAGCCCACCAAATATCGCTGCCAGAACTGCACTCATGATCCGATCGTCTCAACCGTCAGATTGCCATTGGTATAGACGCAGATATCCGCAGCAATTGCCATGGCTTCACGCGCCACATCTTCGGCCGGCTTATCGCTGTCCATCATCGCTCGGGCTGCGGCAAGGGCAAAGTTGCCTCCTGATCCGATGGCGGCGACGTTATGTTCGGGCTCAAGCACGTCCCCTGCCCCGGTGATGACCAGCAGATCCTTGCCGTCGGTGACAATCAGCATCGCCTCGAGCTTCTGCAGATACTTGTCGGTGCGCCAGTCCTTGGCGAGCTCGACCGAAGCGCGCGCCAGTTGGCCGGGCGTCGCCTCAAGCTTGGCTTCCAGACGTTCCAACAGCGTGAACGCATCTGCCGTAGATCCGGCGAATCCGGCGACCACTTCGAAGCCGCCCGGTGACAGGCGGCGTACTTTTCGCGCAGTGCCCTTGATCACGGTCTGGCCCAGGCTGACCTGCCCGTCCCCGGCGATGACAACCTGCCCGCCCTTCTTGACGCCGATGATGGTGGTGCCGTGCCATCCGGGAAAATCGCTGTCTGCCATGAATGCCTCCGTTATCCGTGCTGCCATATATGGGCCGGGCACGGGTTCTGCGCAACCAGTTCTCAAACCGCCCAAAAGATATGCAGAAAATGCAAACCGGGACTGTTGAGTCAGCATTTGTGAGACTCAGCCGGTGACGTTACATGAGGCTCACAACCGACAACGGGTCGGCTGTTTCTGTTAAAAAGGACTACGCACATGGCAAACGCTGTCGCAAAAACCCATGCGCCGCTCGGAGCAGTCACCATCCTGCACGCAGTGGACGTATTCTCCCACTCATTCGAAAATGTTGTCGAATGGTATCAATCTCGCAAGACCCGCAATGAACTGGCGCGTCTGAGCGATGAGCAACTGGATGATATCGGCCTGAACCGTGCCGACATCGCCAAGTTCTGATCTAGGATCAGAATTAGACGTAAGATGAGCCGCTCAAACGAGCGGCTTTTTCTTTTTCAGCTCTTGACGAATTTGCCCACCAGATCAGGCAGATATGCCTCAACCGCAGCGGTGGCGACAACATGAAGCGTGCCGGCCCCGGCGTCCTCGACATCCAGCCCGCCTTTGACGGCACGGACCGAAGCGCGCCCCCGCGGAAGATCAGATGCGACAAGATCACAATCAACCGCCTCGGGCCGCTGCACTCCAATCGTGACCTCAACGCGCATCTCTTCGTGGCTGATGCCCAGCTTAGAGAACAACGTGATGGACGAATGGTGCAACGCGTCTTGAACAGCGCGGCGCGCGGCCTTGGTATAGTCTTGACCATAGAGGTCATTGCCGGCTCCCATCTCCAGAATGATGCGTTTCTCGGTCATTGCGCGGGCTCCATGTCAAAAAACACAATGATCGCCGCATTGGCGATCACCGTGCGGCCTTCGATGTGGGGCTTTTCAATATCCAAGCCGCCTTGCGTTACCGTGATATTCGGTTGGCCGTATGGAAATACAGCTTTCAGCGCTTCGGTATCTACTTGGTCTGGTTGTTGGACGCCAATCTCGGCATCAATAATCATGGCTTCTTTCGGAAACCCGAACAGCTCTGCCATGTTCACCGAGTTATGCCAGAGTGCATCTTTGATGGCGCGCAACGCCGCCTCGGTATAGTCCTCACGCCGCAACGACGTGCCCATTCCGAATTCTACCAGAACTCGTGTTTTTGCCATTTCTTGTTCCCGTCAGATCAGCACATCTGTGCGGTCAAACAAAAAAGGCGTCCCGCATGAGACGCCTTTGATGCAATTGGTTCACACCGGCTCAGATCGACTCGTCGATCCAGCTTTGCAGTGCCGCTTTGGGTGCAGCGCCCGCACGGTTTGAAACGACCTGCCCATCTTTGAAGATGAACAGCGCCGGGATGCCGCGTACGCCCATGGCAGCCGCCGCGTTCGGGTTGCTGTCAACGTCCACTTTGGCAATCTTCACCTTGCCGCCATATTCACTGGCTAGCTCTTCCAGGGCGGGGCCGATCTGCTTGCAGGGGCCGCACCACTCGGCCCAGAAATCCACCACAACGGGGATATCGGAATTCTTGACTTCGGCGTCAAAGGTATCGTCGGTTACGGCAACGGTCGACATGTCTGTCTCCTGAATGGGAATACTTGGGTTGAGAACGTAGGTGGCGTTCGGGAGGAGGTCAAGATATAGCGCTACGCCTCAGGGCCTCTGTCACTATATCGTGTGGCAGCCACATGAGATGTGCCGTGCGGGTCCAAAGTATTGCGGTGTGGATCTGGTGCTTGGGAAATATTTGCGACAGGGCATTTGCATAGGCCCCCATCTGGCGCAACAACCCCTCGGGGCAGGTTTCAGGGCTGTTCGGAACAGTCGCATTTGATTTGAAATCAATCACTTGAACTTCTGTATCGGTAACGATCAATCGGTCGATCACCCCATGCATTCGGGCGCCGTTCAAATCGGCGGTGACCGGTACCTCGGCCAGTGCATCCGGCGCAAATACCAGTTTCAGATGATCGGCGGCCAGGACGGCCTCGGCTTCGTTCAGCAACTCCTGGCGTTCCACATCCTGCATATCGGCCAACAGTCGTGTGCAAAGATGCGACCATTGCTCCTGAACAACAGCGGGTAGATGTTCCAGCAATAGGTGCAGCCGCGTTCCACGGAGTTTCGCCGCCTCTTCATCCTTCCCGTCATCTCCGGGCAAAGCCTTGGGACCCCCCAGATCGGAAGGGCTTAATGTTTCTACCGGCGTTGGTGCTGGCGGCGCTGACTGATCGAAAAATCCCGGCAGGTTTTGTTCGATATTCTGGACGCTGTCATTTTCAACAACAGGCAATACATCCCAGTCTCCATGCGCTAGCCGGAGTGTCTGGGAACCAGGTATCTGAGTGGCCCCTGCGCGCGCCATCGCGGCCTCGATCATTTGATACCAGCTGCTGCCATCTTTACCCACATCTCCGGCTGCGGCGACTATCAACCACTTTTCTGCTCGTGTTAGAGCCACATAAAGAAGGCGCAGCCGTTCATTCTCCTCGCGTCTTCGAGCTTCTTCACGCGCCGTAGCAATCAGTGCGGGTGAGGTATCAGAGGGTACTTTCCACAAGGGAGTATCCCCTGCCATCATGATCTCGGCATCGCGCGGCGGCTGCCGTTTGCCAGTGTCCGGCAAAATCACGATCGGTGCTTCCAGCCCTTTCGAGCCATGAACGGTCATCACTCGGATCATGTTGCCGACACCGCTCATCTGGCGCTTGATCTCAAGTTCATCGGTTTGCATCCAGACCAGAAAACCGGTGAGGCTGGGAATATCCGTCCGTTCATAGGCCAGCGCCTGTGACAGTAGTGCGTTGATACCGTCCTCAGCCTCGGCCCCCAGCCGGCCCAGCAGTTTGCGACGCCCGTCATGACGCGTCAGAATACGCTCGATCAGGTCGTAAGGGCGCAGAAAGTCGGTCTGCCCACGCAGATCGTTCAGAACGGCCAGCGTATCCGGGAATTCTTCGGCCCGATTGCGCAGCGCGGCCCAAAGATAGGGTTCTTCCCTGCGATGGGCCAGATCGAACAATTGCTGTTCGGGCCAGCCGAACAAAGGGGACTTAAGGACCGTGGCCAGTGACAAGCTGTCCTCGGGTGTGGCCAGAAAACTTAGCAACGCGGCGAGATCCTTGACCGCCAGCTCCGCGCCCACTTTTAAGCGGTCAGCGCCCGCAATGGGCAGATCAGCAGCTTTGCAGGCACGAATGATCTCGGCAAATAGGTCCGAACGGCGCTGGACCAGAATCAGAAAGTCGCCGGGCTGGACCTTGCGGCGAATATAGGTGCCTTGAGTTTCTCCATCGTCAGGAATTGTCGCGCCGCCATCGATCATGTTCCGGATCGACCGGGCCACCTGCTCTGCCAGAATAACCGTATGATGCCGTGCTCCAGGTCGGTCGACCGGGTCGGTCCAATCGGTATCCTCCTCCTCCTCGACCTTTTCGACCACAGGCCACAGGTCAACACGACCGGGTAGATCGGCCTTGAAGGCACGGTGCAGCGAGTTTTTGTGGAACCCGGCCTCGGCACGGTTTTCGAACAGGATATCGACCAGTCCTAGGATCGCACTGGATGAACGGAACGAGTATTCTAGCGTTGAATCCCACAGTTTAGAGCCTGATTCTTGCAGCTTTCGCCCAAACTCGGCCTGCATCCGGTCAAAGGCCTGCGGGTCGGCGCCCTGAAAGGAATAGATCGATTGCTTCTTGTCTCCGACAACAAAGATCGTGCGCTCAACCCCGGATCGGGCCCCTTCCCCGCTGGTGAATTCCTGCGCCAGTTTCTCGATCACATCCCACTGATCTGGACTGGTGTCCTGCGCCTCGTCCACCAGAATGTGATCGATGCCGCCATCAAGCCGGTACAGCACCCATTCCGCCACCGCCGGGTCATTTAACACCTGCCGAGCGCGCAGGATCAGATCATCAAAATCCAGCCAGCCCCGCAGCTGCTTGCGCCGCTCGTATTCAGGCAGGAAAGCTGCAGCAAGGCGATGTAAAACATGGGTTTTCTGAGCAGCAATCAACGCCAGCCTCTGTTCCCGCGCAGCCTCTACCCGCAACATGAGGGCCTCAAGCTGGGGCATACGGTCGGCCAACGCCCCTTCGCGTAGCGTCTTGGTGGGAAACCCGTTGATCTTGGCCGTAAACGGTTCTTTTGCGGCCTTACCTGTAAGCAATACGTTTTCCAGCACCGCTAGGTCGCTTAGCCGCGCATCGACAAAGCCCATAAGCTTGCCGGCAGCTTTGGCGTTGTTTCCGCCGCTCTCTTCCAGGGCGGGTAAAATGGACTGGATCAGGTCAACTTCTCCACCCAGAAATACGCTTTGCAGCAAGGCTTGTTCATCAAATCCTTGTGGCAGATCATAACGTTGCAATAAGTCCGGCCAGTGCAGTACTTCCTCAAACTGGTTCCGCCTTTGCGCCACGGCGGCGGTTAGTTTGTCAAAGCCGGTATCTGTCACAAAACGGGCCACATCCTCGACCAGTGCGGCCTGATGACCTTCGGCAAAATCCTCAATGATCTCTTCGCGCAGCAGGGCGGCGGCCCGATCTTCCATTTCGGCGAACTGCGGGCTGACCCCAGCCTCAAGCGGGAAGCGTCGAAGCAAAGAGGCGCAGAAGGAGTGGATCGTTTGGATCTTCAAGCCGCCAGGTGTTTCGATGGCGCGGGCAAACAAGGTGCGCGCCTGTGCCAAACGGTTTGGATCGATCACACCCGGGACACCGAGTTCAACCAGTTCTTCCTGAAGGGTGCTGTTGCCCAGCATCGCCCATTTGCCAAGACGCTTGAACAACCGGTTCTGCATCTCACTTGCAGCGGCCTTGGTATAGGTCAGGCACAGGATATGCTGCGGCTGCACGCCATCCAGCAACAGCCGCGCCACCCGGTCGGTCAGCACCCGGGTCTTGCCCGAGCCCGCATTGGCCGCCAGCCAGGTTGAGGCGTCCGGGCGCGCGGCCTGAACTTGCCGTTCGGTGGCATCATTGCGGGCGCTCATGTCAGGTCCTCCGGTGCGGTTTCTGCCGACCGATCCCACTCTCCGAAACGGGCGAGATGATCATAATCCCCGACATCCGTATCCTTGTGTAGCATCCGGCGTGACGAGAACCCCTGATCAGGCTCTAAATAGGCAGATATGAGCTCTTTCAGTTCGGCCAGTACCTTGTCGGTCGGCTCTTTCTGCAAGGGCGCGAGTACCTCTTTGTAGGTGCCGCCCATACCGATGAAAATCGCCTGCGCAACGGGAAGCGGATCGAATCCTTCGATAGCGCCTTGCTCGGCCATTGCGGCTTCGATCAGCAGTTGTTTGTCGAATTTTGCCTGCTGGCTTTCCGTTGGCGGGGTGCCGGTTTTGTAGTCGATGATCCGCAAAGCTCCCTGCCCGCTTCGATCGATCCGGTCAGCGCGTCCGGCAATGGTGAAGTCCAACGGGGCCAGCGCTAGACGCATTCCAACTTCAAAGGCCACCGGCCCACCATCGGTGCGGCGGTGAATCTCCGCGGATAGAAAACTGTCGGTGATCCGCTCTAGCCGTGCCAACCACAGCTTTCGCGCTGTTGGCCACGCAACGTGTTGCAGCAGCAGGGCTTCGGCCCGTTTCAGGAAGTTTTCACGGCTCAGCAAAGCCGGATCCAGAACACTGTCGCGCACGAATTGTTCCAGCACCTCGTGGATGACGATGCCACGTAACAGCGCGTCCGGGGCCTGCACTAGCGGATCCAGAGGCTTAAGGCGTAAAACATGTCGGGCGTAGATTGCGTAAGGATCACGGATCAGACGCTTGATCTCGGTCACCGATAACCGTCGCGGACGTGCTGCGACGGGCGGACGTGGTGACGGTCGGTGAGCCGCTGCAATTTGGGGCGCATGTTCCAGTGTTTCTGCCCAATCCAACCATTTTTGGCCACGCGCACGCATTGCCGCCAAGGCATCGGTTCCACCTTGTTCGGGCAAGCCCTGCAAAAGGTTGGTCATGCGGTTCAGCCAGCGAGAGGGTACGGTTTCCGCGTCATCCGAGCGGGTCGCGCGGGTCAGAACCACCTCCGGTGCACCTATGGCTTGTTGGAAGTCATGCGCAGATAAACCGATCCGGCGCTCGGGCAGCAAAAGACCCGCTTCGTTGCGCATCTGTCGGTTCAACCAGGGATCGGGTGCCGCAGCCTCAGGCCAGCTGCCTTCGTTCAGGCCGCCCAGTATCAAAAGATCTGCGCCCTGTACGCGCGCTTCCAGCGTGCCCCAAATCATCAAATGCGGGTGGGGCGCATCGCGGTCGCGAACCTCCTCACCCGCCAATAACGCGCCCAGAAGATCCGCAAAATCATGGGCGGTCATCGCGCCACCGTGGTGTGCCTCGCCCTCCAGTGCTGCCATTACCGCAAGCGCCTTTTGGCCGGCATTCTTGTCCCACAATGTACCCGGTTCACCGGTGGTACCCGCCGAGATTGTTTCGGCCAGTGTGCGAAGTTGCGCGACCCAATCTGACAGTGGTTGCTCCTGTGGCCGGTATTGATCGCAGAATGCATCGATCACCCAGCGAACCCAGTCTTCGGGCGCTTCGTTGCGAATAGCAAAGGTTGTCAGGCTCACACTGACGGGAAAGGGCGGGCCGTGGCGGCGCAGGTCGAGTTCCAGATCGCGGGTGTGCAGCAGATGGGCGCCCCGGTCGCCGCCATCATGGCAAAGTGGATGCTTGAGCAGTGTCAGCAATGCCTCACCATCCAGACGGCGCGCGAACAACCCAGCGACATGGCGCAAAAATCGACCGGGTGGAGACAATTGTAGCGGTAAGCCCGCGCTGTCATCGGGCAGAATATTCCACCGGTCCAACGCGGCGCTGACCTGACGTGTCAACATCCGGTCAGGCGTTATGAGCGCGGCGGTTTGCCCGGTTTCGGCGGCCTGACGAAGGCGCAGCGCAATGGCTAATGCCTCAGCCCGAGGAGAAGACGCTTCGATCAGTGTGACATCCTTGGTTGCACCATTCAGATCAGCTAGGTGAGGACCCTCGGTCATCCAGGCGTCAGTCACCGGGGCAGGGCGCAAGGCAAGTGAGATCAGCTTGTTACGCGCAGGTGAGGGCGCCTGTTCCGGGGTCCAAGGCTGAATCTGATCGGGACCAAGCCCAAGCCCGAGCATCAGTTTGCGGAATCGATATTGCGGATGATCCTCGGAGGTCAGGGCGTCATCCAGATTGCTCCAGACATGCTCGGGCTGGTCGAAATCATAGCCTGGCAACACCAGCGCCCCTTGCGGCAGGCGCGCGACGGCCTGCATCAGCATTAAGGTGGTTCCGCGTGACCCAGTAGAGCCCGCCAATATGACCGGATGTGCAGGTGGCGAGACCTGCCAGCGCGCGATCAGGTTTTCGACCACGCGGCGCTGCCGGGCCTGCGCATCAAGTGTGTCCGTGCCAGACTCCATGAACTGATCTGCGATGCCGATAAATGCTTGTGCCCGGGCCCAATGACCGGACATGTCGCTGACATCCAGTTGCCTGATCGCCTTGGGTGAGACGCCTTCGCCCTGCATCTCGTCAATCAGCGCGGCAAGGCTGTCGGACAGATCAAAAAGCGAAGACCGCGCGGCCAGATCGGGTTGTTGATCCAGCAATTTGGCAATCAGCTGCGTCAATTCCAGCCTGCGACGTAAGGGTGGTATTGCGGGCGGGATCTGCGCGAGATCCGCGCTTTCGCCCAGGTCGGTGACCAAAGACAACCGCGGGAGTAAGCAGGGCGGTCCTTGATCAAACAGATCACGTACCCTGCGTGCCATGCGGCGGGTGTTGATCACCAGTTGAACCCGCGCCAGAGCATCCGGCGGCCGACCATCAAACCGTTGACGCAAGCCGTCTACCAACACCTTCGGGAAATCCGCGCCCGGAGGCACGGCGAACACCCGGGGCAGGGCGCTGGGCTCAAACATCGGCAATCAGCCCCTCGGCCAGATCAATACCTTCGGGATGCCCCACATCGCACCATCGACCGGGGTAGGACAGCGCAAATAGGCGATTATGCTGCAGCATCTGATCCCACAACACGTTCAAGGAAAACACGTCCTCATCGAAGTCATGCAGCGCGTTGGTTTTGATTATCTGAGCCCCGCCATATATCAGACCTGCGCCTCGAGTGATCCGCCCGGTGCTGTCCCGAGTAAAATCACCCGGACCGGCATGACCAAGGGCCTGTCCGATCGGAATGCACATTAGAAGCGCATCCATTTCATCTGGATCCCAGTGGTCCCTGAGCAATTTCAGCGGGTTTGGTCCGGCCCAGATCGCATCGCTATTCAAGGTGAAGACCGGCTCGGGACCAAGCAGCGGCAACGCTGCGCGCAACCCGCCACCGGTGTCCAGAATGCGCGGCTCTTCGAGCGACAGCGCCACGTCGTGGCCCGCCAGATGATCGGCAATCTGGTCGGCGCGATAATGCAGGTTGGCGACAACACGTAATGGTCTCAGCGCATCGACCAAATCCAACGCATGGTCGATCAAAGGTCGCCCGGAGACCTTGATCAATGGCTTTGGTCGGTCTTTGGTCAAGGCCCCCATACGGGTGCCGAAACCGGCAGCAAACAGCATTGCAGCTTGGGGCGTAGCGGTCATTGCGACCTCAGCTTTGCAAGGTTCTCCGGGCTTGGTTCGGGCAGGGCGCTGCGCAAAAGACCCGCCACGGGAACCAGCGCCGGATGCTCCAGATCGCGCATCAAATGGGCCCAGGCAGCGGGGATCAGGTCGACGTAATGTGGTTTACCATAATCTATTGCCAGCCGCGCAAATCCACCCAGAATACGCAGGTTGCGCTGTGCGCCCAGAACCGCATAAGCGGTACGGAAATCGTGCCCGTCAACACCGGTTGCAGTGATATAACGGTCGATCATCCGCATCTCGATGCCAACAGGTACAGTCCGGCGCACATCCTGCAGCAGCGACATCAAATCATAGGCCGGGTGCCCTAACATCGCGCTTTGGAAATCCAGCAGTCCTACGCGCGCCAGGCCGTCTCGATCAGGCAGCCAGATCAGATTCTCTGCGTGATAATCGCGTTGTACAACAACCCGTGTCCCGCCGGTTTCGCGGTGCAGGATATCGGCAAAGCGAAGCTCGAACCGCGCGCGCGCCTCTTCATCATGTGACCCTTGAATGCCTTGAGCGTATTTGGTGAAAGAAAGCGCCGCAAGCTCAGTCATCAGAGCAGGATCATAGCTGTCGAGCGAAAGAGTGTGGGCCGCGTGAAGATGGACCAGAACATCGGTTGCCACGTCATACAGGGTGCGTTCAAGCGTTGGATCGTCTCGCAAGACGCGGGCAAACAGAGCGTCGCCCAAATCTTCGAGCAGCAGAAATCCGTATTCGCTGTCCTCTGCATAAATTTCTGGTGCACTCAGCCCGATTGAACGCAAATACTCCGACATGCGTACGAAAGGTTCGACCGACTCACCTTTGTCGGGTGGGGCGTCCATTAGAACCGCTGTGCGGCCAGTGGCGGGATCGGTCAAGCGCTCGTAACGGCGGTTCGAGGCATCGCCGGCCAAGGGTGCATGTTGCGCACCGCTCCATGGGGTCTGCGCGATCAATGCTTCTGCCAAAATGGCCCGGTTTGTCATTGGATCATCTCCAGCCTGGTGCTCCATTTCGGGTCCGACCATGTAAGTGAAACTTGTCGAGTGTCCTGATCGTCGGGGTCGGTTGCGAAATGAACAAGCAAGGCCGATTGCGGGGACAGCGGGCCCAGTTTTTCGGGCCACTCGATCAGGCAGATGCTGGTGTCAAATGCGTCGACCAATCCCAACTCTTCAATCTCTTCCACGGATGCAAGCCGATAGAGATCGGAGTGCCAAATTTCCCCGATCTGCGTTTCATAGACCTGAACCAGGGTGTAAGTTGGTGACGGTACATCCTCAGGCTTCATCAGCGTCGACTGGATCAGAGCGCGTGCGAAATGGGTTTTGCCGCTGCCGATTGAACCTTCAAGCAGGACGGTGTCGCCCGGTTGCAATGCACCCCCCAATCGGGTGGCGATTTCCGCAGTGTCCTGAGGGGATTTGAGAGTCAATTTCAGCGGCGCATTCATGGCGCCACAATGAACCTACGTCGGGTTGGCCGCAACCGGTTCAGGCGCTGATTTTTGCTGCTGCGCGATGTTTTCAACGGCACTGTCTGAGGTGAAGCGAACGATGGTTGCCCCGTTTTGCATGGGACTGACTGTGCAGGTCATTGTACTGCCCGACTTTAGGGTCAGTTCGCCTGACCATTCGGCCCGGTTCTCGCGCGTGGTTACAAATTCCCGGATCTCGCCAAGGATTGGAGTGGCGGCGCAATGTTCCTGCCACTGGCGGGTGATTTCAAGAACAGTAGTAGGCTCAAACCCGACCTCGCCGCTGTCACCCCACATCAACTGGTAGGCATAGTTCGTCGTTGCCAGCGTCCCGTCATCCGAAAAGACAGCGATCGCATCAGCAAGCTTGTCCAGAATGGACTGCATCAAATCCATCTCAGCGCGGAACCTACGCGTCAACGTAATTTCGGCGGTGATATCTTCGAACAGAAAGGCCACAGCACCATCCGGGTGCGGTCGTCCACTGACGGAATAGACCGAGCCTGAAGGTAATGACCAAGTTTCCTGATAGTTCCCATCCTGGGCCGCCTCCAGTAGATCATTCATCTGTCGCCGCCAGCTGCGGTAATTTTTGGGCTCTGGCATCATATGCTGATCGCGCAACCGGTCAAAAAAGCTGGACAGACTGGGGCGAAGGCTCAGAAAATCCGGCGGCAGTGAGGTCAGATCAATCAGTGCAGGATTAAACAAAGCCAACTGGCTGTTACGGTCAAAAATGGCCAGACCAATTGAGAGTTGGGCAAAGGTTTTGGTCATTGTCTGCACGAATTTGCGCTGTACGGTTTCCGCCTCAACAATCGCGTTGATATCGACGGCATAACACAACTGACCCTGGTCTTGGGCAACACGGGTCAGATCAAACCACAATCTGGATTCACTGTCTTTGATCTGAACCGAGACACGGGATTTCCGGCCCAGTTTCGCCTCGTCTGAAAGCAGTGGAAAAACCGGTTTTGTCAAATCCGCATCCGGCCCCGAGATTTTCCGAGCCAGAGAAACATAGGCCGCGTTACACCAACGCACCGTGCTGCATTCGCCCGACAGCCATACCGGGTAAGGTGCTTGATCCATCGCTAAACGGGTCGGGTCATTTGGGTCGGCGCGCTTTGCCGATACAGTGTCCTTCAGATCGCGCAACTGGACGCGGATCACTCCACCTATCCATTCACATGAGACTTCGCGGTCAACTGTGCAATCAATTGCGGATACAACCAGATGGCCCCGAGCCCGAACGAGTTCGGGTGTTTCCGGGAAAGAGGGATAGTCACGCTGAAGCAGCCTGTGCAGATCGGACCAGTTGGTGACAGATTCATATCCGGCCAACGCGATATCAGAGTGGCTGATCAACCTGTCCCCATCGAAAAGGAAGACCACATCAAATAGCGATCCGGGCGACGACAGCCCGTAATCTACAAACGATTTCTGGTGCCGAGGCAACAACCACAATATGGCAAAACAGGCCGATACCATGCTGATAGCGGCCAGAATGATCCAGTCGGCCATTATTCAACGTCCCTGTCAAATCAACCCGAGCCTGTATGAAGGGCAATAGTTAACGGGATCTTAACTTAGATCTGGAAGGGTTGGTTTGCGCCCGAGGGTACTGGCGTGTCGCCTGTTTGCGCATCAATCAATTTGCGCGGCCAGATTACCTTGACGATTGCTCCTTTGCGTTCCTGCTGATCTGTCAAAGTTTGATACGGGTCTGCGCCATTGGCAAAGTAAAGCTCGGCACCACTGCGCTCGAGCAGGGTTTTGGCAATGAACAATCCAAGCCCCATGCCTTCATATTCGGGTCGGCTGCTGCGGTCGGCCCGGCGGCGGCGCATGAACGGATCGCCAATTCGTCCGATAATGTGTGAGGGATATCCGCGACCGTCATCCATTATCGAAACACTGATCTGATGCGAGGTCCATTCAGCCTCGATCCAGACATTTGCCCGTGCAAAATCCACAGCATTCTGGATTAAATTGCGCAATCCGTGAATGATCTCGGGCTTGCGCAGAATTGAGGGTTGCTGAACATCGCCGTCGGCAACCGGCTTCTCTTCGAAATGCACTTCCTTGCCCCGGTTGATATGCGGTTCTGCAGATTCGTGGATCACCGTCGACAAAGGGGCCTGCCGCAGGTGAAGGTCATCTTTTCCGGCCCGTCCCATGTCACGCAATATATCGCGGCAACGGTCGGCCTGCTCACGGATCAAAGCCGCGTCTTCTTTCAGTTCGGGGCGATCGTCCAGCTCTTCGATCAACTCTGAACTGGCCAGCTTGATCGTGGCCAAAGGTGTCCCCAACTCATGCGCAGCGGCCGCGACGACGCCGCCAAGATCGGTGAGCTTTTGTTCGCGCGCCAGTGCCATATGCGTGGCCGACAGCGCCTCGGACATCGACTGCACTTCTGAGCTAATACGATGGGAATAGGCGCCGATGAATATAATGGCGATGATGATTGCGGCCCAATTTCCGAACAACAATATGTCAGGGATATCCAAAACAAGGCCCAGATTGGTACGCAGCGGCAGGTGAAACTGTGCCAGCAATGTTGTCAGGATCACCGCTACGCTGCCGATGATCAGGGTTGAACGCGTGCTCATCACATTGGCTGAAATCGTCACCGGCCCGATCAATAGTAGCGCAAAAGGATTGTTCAGCCCGCCAGTCAAATAGAGCAGTATCGACAGTTGCAGCAGATCGAACAGCACCATCAGAAAGTTCTCGAACTCGGACAGGCGCTTGTTTTCGGGGAACAACAGGATCGCTGTCAGATTGCCCATGACGGAAACGCCAATGGCAAAGTAACACAGGCCAAGCTCGAGCTGCACATTATAGTATTGTTGCGCGACTGTGATTGCCGTGAACTGTCCAATGATGGCCACCCATCGCAACAGGATCAGTGTCCGCAACCTGATCCAGGTGCTGCGTTCTTGCCCGCGCCAAAGGCTGGTGTTGGAATCCGTCATCTGTCGATTATGTCCTATTGCGTCGGCCCACAACGTTGATAGGAGTGCCGACCGAACCGATCAACAACCTTCGTCTCAGGATAGCCGTCATGCTCCGTCTTTATGCCATACTCGCAACTGTTGTTCTGGCCGTTGGTCTGGGTGCAATGTGGCTGCTGACACGCAGCGGTTCGGATGACAAGTTTGCCCAGTGCCGCTCAAGCCAGATCGCAGGCGGCAGCGCTGCGATCGGTGGACCGTTCGAGCTGGTCAACAGCAAGGGTGCAACGGTGACTGACGTGGATGTGATCACCGAACCAACGTTGATCTATTTCGGATATACGTTCTGCCCCGATGTCTGCCCTTTCGACATGTCCCGCAATGCCGAAGCGGTTGACCTGCTTGCCGAACGCGGCCAGTCGGTGACGCCCTTGTTTATTTCAATTGACCCTGACCGCGATACGCCCGAAGTATTGGATGATTACGCGTTCAACCTGCATGAACGTATGATCGCCCTGACTGGCTCAGCCGAACAGGTCAAAGCCGCGAGCAAGGTCTACAAAACCTACTACAAAGCGCATGACAAAAGCGATGAGTACTACTTGGTCGATCACTCGACTTTCACATACCTGGTCACGCCCGAGGACGGTTTCCTTGAATTCTTCAAGCGTGATGATACCGCCGAACAGATGGCGGACAAGGTTGGTTGTTTCCTTGACAAGATTTAACGCGCAACAGTCGGTTTGACCTTTGGAATGGCGCTGCTATTACTCATGTTAAAGCCAAAAAGCGTGAAATAGCGGAAAGACCCACATATGGCAGACAGTTCCCAGCTTGAAATCGGCCCCGATAAATCGCTGCTTCTGGTAGATGATGACGAGCCGTTTCTGAGACGTCTGGCCAAGGCCATGGAAAAGCGTGGATTCGAGGTTGAGACCGCAGGCTCTGTCGCAGCAGGCCGCGCCATATCGACCGCACGACCACCCGCATATGCTGTGGTTGATTTGCGGCTTGAGGATGGCAACGGGCTTGATGTGGTTGAAGTTCTGCGTGAAAAGCGCCCGGACAGCCGGGTTGTGGTTTTGACCGGGTACGGAGCCATCGCCACTGCAGTCGCAGCGGTCAAGATTGGCGCGACCGATTATCTGTCCAAACCCGCCGACGCGACTGATATCACCAACGCATTGTTGGCAAAGGGTGACGAAATGCCCCCGCCGCCGGAAAACCCCATGAGTGCCGACCGTGTTCGATGGGAACATATCCAGCGTGTGTATGAGCTGTGTGATCGCAATGTCTCGGAAACAGCGCGCCGCCTGAACATGCACCGCAGGACGTTGCAGCGGATTTTGGCGAAGCGCAGCCCACGATAGGCCATCTCATAGGTAAATTTGCAAATCCTGAGGTATATCGCAGAGCAACTGCGTTTCTCAGAAGCTCCAGGTGTCTTTCAGTAGTTGAAACCAACTAGGTCGAAAACTCGGGGTAAAGGGGTATCTTGATGGAATCGAACGCGCCCAGTGCCTCAGATATTCTCAAAAACTACCACCATCAAAGGCATTTTTTGCAAATCGTTCATATGCCGGCGTTTGATCCGCCAGTGCGTACATTTCTGTATATGAAAAATCATAAATGCGCCTGTTCAACGGTTATTGCCACTTTGCTGCACAGGTTGAATGCGCAGGCCGGTGGTTCAATGCAGATTGATATGAAAAGCATACACAACCCGCCGAAATCGCTGATCAAGACTGGAAGGAAGGCGTTGGATGTCCCGTCAGCAATTGAAGCGCTAGAAGAAAGAACGCGGTTTTGCTTCTCGGTCGTTCGTCACCCGACTGCGCGCACGCTCAGTGCTTTTTTTGGGTATCTATTAAAAACCCCAGGTCAAAAAGAGAAGTTTCTGCGGCATGTTGGTAGAGAACCAGATGGCGATCTCGGATTGTCAGACTTTCTCGACATCATTGCGCATGACGAAACTGCACGTGACCTGAATCGTCACTGGCGTCCGCAACGCAAAGAAATCAGTTTTGATTTCATCGATTTCGATTTTATTGGTCGCGTTGACGATCTGAATACGGCGGTGGAGCATATCTCTTATGAGATTTTTGGAAACCAAACTGAGATGCAGGATACCCGCAGCTCATTAGGACACTCTTCTTCTTCCAAAGACGCCATACAGAGCTTGACGAGAACTGATCATATGAACCTTGAATCTGCGTTCTCAATGGATTTTGAAATGTTCGAAAACGTAAAAACACGGTTTAGCTGACGCTAAGCGATATTGGCCGTTTGATCCAAATTCGCTGTAATAAGTAAATTTTACTAAGCTCTAAGTTGCCTTGGAGACCAAGAGTTGTTTTTTGTTCGAACGGTACTCAGGGTGTGTGTATCGGATGTGGGCACATATGTTTCGGAAGGGGTCCGCTACCTGAACATGCATCGTAGGACATTGAAGCGATATTTGACAAACACAGCCCGTAAAAACTATGAAATTAATTTAATCGTTTAGTCTGGATTAAGCCGCATGCACCTCGTGGCAACAGCATTGTTGACCTATGGTGAACAAAGTTAACACAGCATGAACAATGTGTTCAAACCGTGTTTAGATTCTCTGTAGCATCATCACTGTGCTGCAATTGCAACAATGCCGTCAAGTAAGAGGCAGGTCAGGCAAACCGTACAGAGGATCAAGCGATATGAAACCGGACATGAGACCAAACCCTTCGCAGAAAGCGATCGAGAAGCTCTTCGAATTAGGCATCGATTTTCCCGAAGTGGGACCACCCGCAGATGCCGGTATGCCCGAGCTTCCTGAGCATGTGTTCCCCATTGAAGCGCCGGATTTGCCGGATCTTACTCTTCCTGAGGAAGCAATGGCTGATATTGAGATTCCTGCAGCCATTTTGCCAACAGATATCTTCGACTTAGGCTAAGTGGTCGATCGAGGCTACAGACTTTGGTAAAGGGTGTATGTTTGTCCGCCGAAGGTGATGTCATCCGGCGGGCAAAAGAGCAATTCTACATCTGTAACGATAATGGCCGATGCCGTTCGTAAAGATCGTTGCGTACTAAAGGTCGTTGCGTAATTGAGCCAGCGGTCAAAACCGGCCCCAAATCCCCAGCCGGCGCATTACTGGATCGCCCACCGAGATCTATGGTTTCAAATTCGGAGACCTTGCAATCTTCGGCGCCTCAATTCGAGATCTGATTTTTTTCGAGTAAGTTACCCGTTCACTCAGGCTATATTGGAATTTCCGATCTTTGTGCCGCTTTGCAAATCAAGGCGTGGGATGTTGTGATCGCTCTAGAATACTCTGTGCATAAACCTTGAGGCAATATGAGTGCGCGCGGGAGACATTGGGAATTGCCAATAACGCGTCCACTTTCGCTTGCAGCCCGTCACCCATCGCCAGCATTCGGTCGTCCAAAACGCTGTTCTGGTTGTACTTGTTCCAGTACCTTTCGCGAAACCGGCTGGACCGGTTGGATGCATCTGTCGCTTTGGTGCCTTGCCCGCGTTGCCGTTTAAGCTCGAAACTGTCTCGTGATTTCACGGGGTAGTGAAAGACGGCCGCCCAATCATGTGCAGACAGATGCTCTGGCGCGGCACCCAGCGCATGTCTACGGCGTGACCCCGAACGATACATGTGCTCGTGCATCGGCAGGCCCGTGGCATTTACAAATTGCGATCCATCGTACCGAAAGTCTGGCCGCAAGTGGGGTCGGTGGAGGCCAAACCCCCGTATTTTATTGGACTTTCGAAAAAGCGTTTTGAAGTAGTGATGCAAGTTGTGTTCGGTGTCGGCGCGTCTTAAGAACTGTTGTGTAACCAGCCCCGGTTCCCAGTTTTCGTTGCCTCCGTCCCCAAAGATCAACCAATTCACCGCGACGCCTTCGGCGATATCAGAACAGCGTTCAACGAGACTTGCGACATGATTTTCGGCATTTGCGCAGAACAGAAACTCATCGCTATCAAGCCACATCAGCCAATCGGCATCGTCAAACGAAGGATGCGCATAGGCTGTTTCCGCCGCTGTATGCTGCGGTGCCTGCCCTGGTTTTAAGTCCTGCAGAACATGAGAGATAACCCCGTTTTTATCCAACGAATCCAACAGTTCGGCGGTGCCGTCCGTCGAGTCATTGCTGTAAATCAGGATCGGATCGAACCCGATCAGCAGATGATATGCGATCCATTCAAGTATGAACGGCCCTTCATCCTTGGCGCAGGAGAACAAACCGACCTTCATATCGACTTGGTCTGAAGGGGTCTGATCATGATCGCGGATCTTCCTGGCACGGCCTATCTTCTGAAGATGATATTGCGTTGGGTTTGAAAGACATTTTCATATCCGCGATCAGAAAGCGAGCCAAACAGTTCTTTGGCACTATCGCCCAGATTTACGGTTTCTAGCTGTAGACAGTGGGGGAGTGTTGAGTTCTTAACGCTTTCAAGAAAAGGCATCAGAATATTTGGCTCGTGCCCTTCCACATCAAGCTTTGCAAAATCGGCACCATGCAGATGCGTAAGCTCAAGCAGCGATTGGGTCTTCACCTCAATGGTGTCGTATCTAGACCTGTCCATGTGCGCCGGGTCGATCGCCAACCGCGCCTCACCAAGGTTGGTGGCCGTGTCGCCGCCCCGTTTTTTTATGAAAAGCGTTGCCTCACCGGTTTCACCCGCGACTGCGACGGTGTTCAGCTCGACATTACCAAATCCGTTCAGTGAGCAGTTTTTGCGCAGGCGCTCGGCCAGTGTCGGGTTTGGCTCAAACGCATGAATTTGGGAGTCAGTGTCCAGAATTGACGCCAAGAAAAGTGAATAAAGACCAAAATTTGCCCCTATATCCACAACCTTGAGGGTCTTCCCCTCAAAACTCTCTTTCAGCCAATTCAACTCAAGCTCTTCCGGGGATCGACCCTTTTGCCAGAGGACGAATTCGCTGAAATTGTCATAAGCGTGCAGGTGGATTCGAATGCCCCGGTAGTCGATCATCTGTGGCAGCAGCGAATTTCGGATCAGATTGCGCACCCGCCCTCGGCCTGTCAGGTTGTACGCCTCGCGCAAACACGCGTTGGCGTATTCCATTTGCGCGTTTGTGATCGGTATCTGGCTGTCTGCGTCGCTCATCTAAACCTGCGTCCGATTATGGTCTTGTTTTAGCGGAAAATTAGCACAAGCCGGGCCGTTGATCTATCGGCGGCCTAGATGCTTCCCAACAATTCTTGATGCCGCGCAGTATAGGCCTGCCGCACCTCAATCGGGGGGCGTAGTTTGATCTGCAGCCCTTCCAAAATCGCCTTGTCAGGGCGACCAAAGAACTTTGTTGCTTCGGTTTCGGAAAAGCCCGCGATCTGCGTCGCCTCCATCCACGCGCTGATCTTGTCCGCCTTCTTGATCTGGCGTTTCACTGTTTTTGGCACCAAAGCGGGCAATCCGAAACGTATATGGATCGCAGCTGCCAACCGGTCGTCCAGCGCGCCATAATCCGGGCCGACCGCAGATTTGACCGGGGAAATCATGTCTCCGATCACATATTCGGGCGCGTCGTGTAACAGTGCGGCTAATCGCCATTTTGTTGGTGCATTTGGTGCGATGCGGCCAAAAAGCTGTTCCACCAGCAAGGAATGTTCGGCCACGGAATAGGCGAAATCCCCGTTGGTCTGACCGTTCCAGCGTGCTACAAAGGCGAGCCCGTGGGCGATATCTTCGATTTCGATATCCACCGGTGTCGGGTCCAGCAAATCCAGCCGCCGTCCCGACAGCATTCTTTGCCACGCTCTGGGTTGTGTTGCCATTTTGCCATGCCTTGTGAACTAGGACACGTTTTATCCGTGTTCTTATGCTATGATGTACCTGTCTGGATCACATGCTGCCAACAGTTTCTTGAGCATTCGTGCTTTGAACCGGTGCGATACGATCCCGACATTAAGGACTGAGGGGGGTGCAGACTCCTCCCAGTTGCGCCCCTCTCGAAGCGAAACTCGTATCGAAAGGAGCTTGTTATGTTCAAGCGTTTATTTGCTACCGCCCTCGCCTTTGGAATGGCTGCAACTGCACCGCCTGCATTTGCACAAAATTGTGCAGAACGCGAGCACGTGATTACCAAACTGCAAGACAGTTATGCCGAGGAATTAGCCTTTGGTGGTCTTCAGAAGTCTCGTGGCACACAGTCGGTCATGGAGGTTTGGACCTCGAAGGAAACAGGAAGCTATACCGTCCTGGTGACCCAAGCAAACGGCATCAGTTGCATTGTCGCCGTTGGCACGGATTTTTTTGAAGCGATCCCAAAGATCAAAGTTGAGGGTACGCCAAGCTGATATTTTCAGTGTCAGGAATTAACCCCGGCCTCCTGCGTTGCCACCTGCCCCAATGAATGCTAGGGCAGCCCGGATCAAGATTTACCGGAGTGGAGCACCTGATGGCCGGGGACTATATCGTCAAAGACATTTCGCTGGCTGGGTTTGGCCGCAAAGAGCTGGATATCGCCGAAACGGAGATGCCAGGCCTGATGGCCCTGCGCGCAGAATATGGTGAGAGCAAACCACTGAGTGGTGCCCGGATCGTGGGTTCGCTGCACATGACTATTCAGACCGCAGTTCTGATCGAAACGCTGGTGGCGCTTGGCGCGGATGTGCGCTGGGCATCGTGCAATATCTTCTCAACGCAGGATCACGCGGCCGCTGCAATTGCCGAGGCCGGCATCCCGGTCTTCGCGATCAAAGGCCAGACGCTGGAAGAGCATTGGGATTATCTGGACAAATCCTTCCTGTTCGAAGACGGCCCGAACATGATCCTCGACGATGGTGGCGACGCGACGCTGTACATTCTGCTGGGCGCACGTGCCGAAGCGGGTGAGGACATCATTCCGGTTCCGGGTTCGGAAGAGGAAGAAGTGATCAAGAAGCAGATCGCCAAGCGTATGGCCGCCAGCCCCGGTTGGTTCACCAAGATGCGCGACCAGATCCAAGGCGTGTCCGAAGAGACCACCACCGGCGTGAACCGCCTGTATCAGCTGGTGAAAGACGGCCACCTGCCGTTCCCGGCGATCAACGTGAATGACTCGGTCACCAAGTCAAAGTTTGACAATAAATACGGCTGCAAGGAATCGCTGGTAGACGGCATCCGCCGCGCCACCGACACCATGATGGCCGGTAAGGTTGCCGTAGTCTGCGGGTATGGCGACGTGGGCAAAGGCTCGGCGGCTTCACTGCGTGGCGCAGGCGCCCGTGTGAAAGTCACCGAAGTCGACCCGATCTGTGCCCTGCAGGCTGCAATGGACGGGTTTGAAGTCACCCTGCTGGAAGACGAAGTCGCCAGCGCGGATATCTTCATCACCACCACCGGCAACAAGGACGTGATCCGCATCGAGCATATGCGCGCGATGAAGGACATGGCCATTGTTGGCAACATTGGTCACTTCGACAATGAAATTCAGGTTGCCAGCCTCAAGAATCACAAATGGACCAACATCAAGGAACAGGTTGATATGATCGAGATGCCTTCGGGCAACCGCATCATCCTGCTGTCCGAAGGCCGCTTGCTGAACCTCGGCAATGCCACGGGGCACCCCTCTTTTGTGATGTCGGCCTCGTTCACCAACCAGGTTCTGGCGCAAATCGAACTGTTCACCAAGGGCGATGAGTATAAGAACGAAGTCTACATCCTGCCCAAGCATCTGGATGAAAAAGTCGCTCGTCTGCATCTGGACCGCATCGGCGTGAAGCTGACCCAGATGGATAGCGATCAGGCGGCCTATATCGGGGTGAAACCCGAAGGCCCCTACAAGCCGGAACACTACCGCTACTAAGTGCGAAAGACGCATGACCAAGCCTTTCAGACGCCGCCGATTCCTGCTTTCGGCGGCGTCTTTTCTTTTTGGCCTCTTAACGCTGTTGATCGTGTTGGTCGGAGGCGTTTGGTGGCTGCTTGCCCATCCCAACACCCCTGTGCCCCCGTACTGGAACCCGCTGCGTGAGCTGACCGTAACTGCGCCGGTGACTCCGGTCACAGCCTATCAACTGAACCGGGCGCTGGCGGATGACGTCGTGTGCCGCGCCGCTCTGGCTGAGGCTGGGGTACAGTTTGAACCGATGGAAGATCTGGTTGTGGACGAGATCTGCGGGATTGCGGGGCGGGGCCGATTGACCAACTTGGTGAAAGCACGGATCGCGGCGATTGAGACCCGGTGCGCCACCACCTTACGGCTTGCCATGTGGGAACATCATGTGGTGCAGCCTGCCGCAGAGAAGGTATTAGGTACCGCAGTCAGCCGATTGCGCCAGATTGGCAGCTATAATTGCCGCCGGATGCGCACCGCGCAAGGACAAGACAATGGTTGGAGCAGCCACGCCACTGCAGACGCGATCGATATCGTCGGGCTGGACCTCTCGGATGGGCGCAGCTTGAACCTGCTGTCTGACTGGGGCACCGACGGCCCTGAGGCCGATTTCCTGCGTCGGATCGGGCGCGGAGCCTGTGACTGGTTCCGCGTAGTACTTGGCCCTGACTACAACCGCTTACATGCCGATCACTTTCACCTGCAGGGGCCTGGCTGGGGCTACTGCCGATAGTATCTCAGCGCAATGAAGGAATGAAATCCCCGCGGCCCTGCGGTGTGAAATCCAGCACATTCCACAATGGCCACGCCGCATCCACGTGCCGGGGATGCCAGTCGCTGGGTTCAAAGAACAGCTCGGAACTCCAGAAGTGATGAACGCCATCCGGGAGGCGCTGAAAGACATTCAGGATAGGAAGCTGATCGCCCCCTTCGGTCTGGGCCAGATAGTCGCTCTGGTAATTCGTCCCCAGTGCAGAATAGAGCGGCAGCGCATTCCAACTCATCTCATCCTTGAGCGCCGAGAGTTTTTCAGGCGTATTCTGCGCCACCACGGCAACCGAGGCGTTCTGTATCAGATGGTGGATCTGAGAGTTCAGTCCATCCAGAAACGCTGAACACATTGGGCAGGGGCGTTCCGCATTAGGTCCGTACATCAGCGAATAGATGATTAGCGTGTCCTTATCACCAAACAGCGAAGACAACGGCGCATCCTCGCCTGCCAGATCTCGGAACGCATAATCACCGGGGATTTTGCCCCCGGTTGGAAGAGAGCGGCGCAAGGCCGCGACCTCTTCAACCTTGGCTCTCAGGTCTCGCTCGGCAGAAAGGAGTGCGTTACGTGCGGATCGGTATTCAGTGGTTTCATTGGGCAGGGAAACGGGCATGAGGACCTCCGGGAATCATAATTAACAAAAATGTTAAATAATAAACCTGGAAAAATCAAATCGCGCAACCCCGCAAAGTTCAGCCTAGGGGGAAACCTTGTGATTTTTCCCTTTTGGGAATTTCGCCGACAAGGCTAGTCTCTTGCGCATCGGTAAAAACTTCCGTGACAATGGATTAAGGAGACTGGGACATGGGCAAACGCGACGAATTGATCGCCAAATACGCTGAAGATCTGAAAGGCAAATGCGGGATGGACCCCGATATGGACCTGCTGACCAAGGTCACCATCGGTTGCGGCCCGGCGATCTATGACGCGGATGCGTCGACAGTGGCGGCCAGCCAGGAAGGTGAGCTTGAGACGGTCAAGAACAACTTCCTGATCAAAAAGCTGGGCCTGTCGGATGGCCCCGAGCTGATGGAAGGGATCAACAAGGCCATGGAAACCTATGGCATGTCCGAGCGCAACAAGTACCGCGCCGTGGTCTATTACATGCTGACCAAGCATTTCGGCAAGGAATCGGTCTATAGCTGATCTAGCCTAAAGCCAGCTTAGCACCCGTCGGTCCTGCCGGCGGGTGTTCTGTATTTGAATGAAACTCTAAATACTTGGCGTTTGAAGCGCGGTTCTGAAATCGGCTAAGGTCAGGTCATGACCAGGACGGTCAGAACCAACAGATTTCCGTATGCGTGTGGTGAGTTTGGGAGCACGCGGGGTAGGGAAGGTTCTGCATCCGTCAGGGCCTTCCCTTTTTATTCAATCTGCTTCGGTCTGACCTAGTCCGCAGATCACCTGCCATTCTGCATCGCTGACCGGCTGCACCGACAGGCGCGAGTTCTTGACCAGAACCATTTCAGCCAGACGTTCATCTGCCTTGATCTGATCCAGCGTAACAGGGGTGGAGAATGGCCGGACGGCCTTGATATCCACGCATTCCCAGCGCTCATCATCGGTGGTGCTGTCGGAATGGGCCTCGGCGCAGACCTCGACAATGCCAACAATCGCCTTGTCCTTCTGCGAGTGGTAGAAGAACCCCCGATCACCGATCTGCATCTGACGCATGAAATTACGGGCCTGATAATTGCGGACCCCGTCCCATTCCTCGCCTGCATCCCCTTTGGCGACCTGCTGATCCCAGCTCCAGGTCGAGGGTTCGGATTTGAACAGCCAATACGCCATCAGCCGATCACCTTTTTCCACGGGATCATCTCGACCGAGTCGAACAGCCCGGCCAGCGCATAGGGATCATTTGCGGCCCAGGCCTCAGCTGCGGCCAGGTCATCGATATCCAGAATGACCAGCGATCCGATCATCGCATCGCCTTCCAGCAACGGCCCGGCCTGCGCCACCACACCAGTGTCATCGATATAGGCCAAATGTGCCGCGCGGTTGTCCAGCCGGGTTTGCAGGGCTCCGGCTTTGTCACGGGCTATCAGGGCGATGAGCATATTATTCCTCCTTGAGTGGGCGACCCAGCAGCGCCTGAATCGCGTCGGTGACACTGTATGCACCGCTGCTGAGTTTCGCCACCGTTGTGCTGATCGGCATATCCAGCCCTTCGCTGGCGGCGATCTCGGACATGGCCTGTGCGGTGGCGACGCCTTCGACAGTTGTTGTGCTGTCAAAAGGCTTGTTTAGACCCAAACACAAGCCAAAACGGTAATTTCGCGATAATTCGGACGAGCAGGTCAATACCAGATCGCCCAGCCCTGACAGCCCCATCAGTGTATCCGGTTGTGCGCCGCGCAGCGCGGCAAAGCGCTGCATCTCGGCAAATCCGCGCGTGATCAAGGCAGCGCGGGCGCTGTCGCCAAGGCCTGCACCAATGGCCGCGCCGCAACCGATAGCCATCACATTCTTTAGCGCGCCACCCAACTCGGCCCCGATGGTATCGGCGGTTCGATAAAGACGCAGGTTGGTGGTTGTCAGCTCTTGCTGAAGCGCCTCGCCCAGTTCGGCATCAGCACAAGCCAGCGTTAGCGCCGTGGGCAGACCGCGCGCGATGTCGTCGGCAAAGCTGGGACCGGTTAGCAGGGCCGGTTGAGCGTCCGGCACGGTTTGACGGATGACGGCGACAGGACCCAGACCCGTCGACAGTTCGATCCCCTTGCAGCAGGCCACCAGAACCTTCCCGCTCAGGCGCGCGGCGTGAAGGGTCAGGGCACTACGCAGTTTTTGCATTGGCACGGCAAGTAGTAGGACATCGGACTGCACCGCCTGTTCAATCTCGGCAGTCACCGTGATGTTGGCAAGCAGCGTGACGCCCGGCAGGCGATCGACATTTTTGCGCGATTGCTGCATTTGCCTTGCCTGATCGGAATTCCGCGACCAAAGCGTAACGGGGCCATTTCCTGCCAATGATATGGCCAAAGCGGTTCCAAAGGCACCTGATCCAAGAACTGAAACGCTCATGCCTTGGCTCCTTTCTTGCCGCCACCTAGCATCGATGGGCTGGTTTGATCCAAGGGCCAGCGGGGTCGTGCCGTCAGGTCCAAGCCATCCCGCGCACCTGCACGGAATCGCTCGATACCCGCATAGGCAATCATGGCGGCATTGTCGGTACATAAGGCCAAAGGTGGGGCGGTAAATCGGGTACCCATTTCCACAGAAACAGTCTCTAACGCTGCCCGTATGGCGGTATTTGCAGCAACTCCACCGGCAACGGCGATAACCGGTTCAGCCGGTGATGCCTCAAGATACAGTGTAATCGCGCGGCGGGTTTTCTCGGCCAGAGTATCGACGATTGCCTGTTGAAATCCGGCACATAGATCGGCGCGATCCTGCCGGGTCAGTCCCCCCTTCTCGGCTACGATCTGATCCCGCATCCGCATCAGCGCGGTCTTGAGCCCCGAGAAGGATAAGTCACATCCTGGACGATCCAGAAGGGGCCGGGGAAAGCGGAAATGTTTGGGATCGCCCACACGGGCCTCGGCCTCGACCGAGGGGCCGCCGGGCTGCGGCAGACCCAGCAGACGGGCGGTCTTGTCAAAGGCTTCTCCGGGGGCATCATCGATTGTGCCGCCGAGACGGGTGAAATGCTCCGGTCCATGCGCGATCAGGTATTGGCAGTGGCCGCCTGAGACCAGCAGCATCAGGTAGGGAAAGGCAATTCCGTCGGTCAGGCGTGGCGTCAGCGCGTGTCCGGCCAGATGGTTCACCCCGATCAGCGGCAACCCGGTCGCCGCACTCAGACCCTTTGCGCACATCACGCCGGACATCACGCCGCCGATCAGGCCCGGCCCGGCTGTCACGGCGATTGCATCCAGATCACGCAAGCCAATTTCGGCCTGTGTTAGAGCCTGTTTGACGCAAATATCCAGCTTCTCGGCATGCGCACGCGCTGCGATCTCGGGCACAACACCACCATAGGCGCTGTGCAATTCAGTCTGACCATGTACCACGGATGACAAGATCTCGGCCCGTGCGCCTGTGCACTGCCGCACCACGGCGGCAGCGGTATCGTCGCAGCTGCTTTCCAGTCCGAGGACGGTAAGTGTTTGCACCATAGGCCTGATCCGTTGCATCATGATTGCCAAGCGGGGTATCACCCCGCGCGGATGCAAACAATCCCAAGGCCGAAGGCACCGACCGTTGTATTTGTTGATGAGCCGCCCTCGCGCCGCCTCGGACAGGTTCGTTGCGCAACTGCCGGACCACATTCGGTCGCAAGTCGCGGTTATCCATTCACCCTTGTTAAGGATCGAACCGTTGGAGGTCGCGGTTGAGTTCGGTGATTCTGCTGGGCTGATCTTTTCCTCGGCAAATGGTGTGAACGCCGCTGCCCTATTAAATGTGGATCGCAGCCTGCCCGCCTATTGCGTCGGTCCGGCGACCACGCAGGCCGCGCAGAACGCGGGATGGGACGCGCAGATGAGGGGTGCGACTGCACAAGAACTGGTGGCCAATCTGCTGAAATTCAAGCCACGCATCCCGCTGCTTCATCTGCGCGGAGAACACAGCCGTGGCAACGTGGCCGAACGTCTGACGGAATCCGGCCTGACCACTCGAGAACAACCGATCTATCGGCAGCAGCTTTTGCCGCTGAGCGATGAGGCGTCACAGGCCGCCGAGGACAACCAACCCATCATCGCCCCGCTATTTTCGCCCCGCACAGCGCGACATTTTGCCGACGTTTGGGCCGGATCTGCGCCTTTGTGGCTGGCTGCGATCAGCGAGGCTGCCGCGGAACCCCTTAAAACACTGCGTTTTGAACGGCTGAAGATCGCGGATGAACCGACCCCGGACAAAATGCAGAAAGCCGTGAAAAAACTCGTGAAACACGTGATGCGGGTTGAGAGCGCGCCGGGTGCAGATTAACTTGGGTTAGTCTGTTGTTCATGTTTTTTGGGAATCGATAAGGGGATTAACGCGGTGGCTGATAAGAAGAAACCCGATCAGGAGCCGGTCGAAGACCCCAGCGTCGAAGAGGTGGCAGAACCCACAGAGACCAAAAGTGATGCCGTTTCGGATGAGAAATCCGTTGACGCGGATGACGCTGCGGACGAGGTGACTTCCGAAGCCGAAGCCGAAGCCGAAGCCGAAGCCGAAGCCGAAGCCGAAGCCGAAGCCGAAGCCGAAGCCGAAGCCGAAGCCGAAGCCGAAGC
>NZ_JBQFVT010000014.1:0-111235 GCF_056539905.1 Ruegeria sp. AP7
TGGCTCCTCTCAGAAAGCAGACATAGACACCTGCAATATGGCGCATCGCGACGCCGGTTGGAGCAGGAGCCATCCACCCCATCAGCTTTGAGCCCAAAGCAGCCGTTCATATTGACCAGGCGAAAATCTGTCCAGCAGTCAACATTAGGTATTGGTTTATGACTGCTCCATGCTGGAAAAGAAATGGTTGGAAGCGTCACTAGATAGCTTTGTAGACTTGCCAGTCTTCAGATAGCCCCTTCAGTTCCCTTGTCCCCAGGCTTTGGAAATCCAGCCCGGACCCGGCCACCAGATCCTTTACTGTTCTGGATACGGTCTTGTCAGAAGAACTTTGCTTGAGCGGGGCAGGGCGGGTGCATAGCATTTAGGAATGACCAAACCTGCCTCCTTCAAGTACTTCAAAACCAGTCCTGAGATCATCCGCCTGGCGGTAATGCTGTATATTCGGTTTCCGCTCTCGCTTCGGAATGTCGAAGATCTGCTGCACGAGCGCGGGATCGATGTCAGCCATGAAACCGTCCGCTACTGGTGGAACCGCTTCGGTCCGATGTTTGCTGCAGAGATCCGAAGAAAGCGTGTTCAGCAACTTCGTGCATACTCGAAATGGAAGTGGCACGTCGACGAGGTTTTCGTGAAGGTAAATGGCAAGCGACATTATCTGTGGCGGGCTGTTGATCACGAAGGCGAGGTGCTGGAAGCCGTTGTCACGAAGCGCCGAAATAAGGCTGCAGCACTGAAATTCCTTAGGAAATTGATGAAACGGCACGGCAAAGCTGAAGAGGTCGTCACAGATCGCTTCGCGTCCTGCAAAGCAGCGCTCAGAGAATTGGGTGCGCTGGACAAACAAGCGACGGGCAGGTGGCTGAACATCCGCGTTGAGAACTCACACCTGCCACTCCGACGAAGAGAACGCGCCATGCAGCGTTTCAGGCGTATGCGAAGTTTGCAGAAATTCGCCTCCGTCCATTCCTCTGTCTATAACCACTTCAACCAGGAAAGATCGCTCGCCAGCCGAGACACCTTCAAGCTGACACGATCCGCCGCTCTTGCCGAGTGGCGCGAACTTGGCGCGGGATAAAGGACAGCCTCACTGGCCTAACAGAGACGAGTTCGAATTCGTCTGACAGCACCTTTCAAACTTCTTCAAATCGTCGGAAGGCCAATGCAATCAAACCGGCAATGACCATGTAAACCAATGCCAGCAATAGCAGGGGCTCATAGACAATAAATGTGTCTGCTCGAACCCGGGACGAAACCGCATATATCTCGACCACTGTGATCGTTGCTACGAGTGGCGTTGCTTTGAGTTGCAAGATGGTTTCTCCACCTAAAGTTGGCAGAACATTACGTACGGCTTGGGGCAGCCAGATCCGGCGGAACATTGTGAAACGTGGCATCCCGAAAGATTTTGCAGCCTCCAACTGGCCCTTTGCCACACCTGAGAACGCGCCACGCATGACCTCGCCCTCGTATCCTGCAAAGGACAGTGTCAGCGCTAGGGCGGCGTAGGGCCAAGCCTGACGCAGGTAGGGCCAAAGCTCAGACGACCGTATCCAGGGAAACTGCGGAAATAACGAACCAAGCCCGTAGTATAGCAACCAGATCTGCAACAGCAGCGGTGTGCCTCGAATTATCGTGCAGAACACGCGGGCGGGCATGGCCAAGTACCATGGGCCCACCGCCTGCGCCAATCCCAGAGGCACAGCCATTAGAAAGCCTAATACGGTTGTGACCACCAAGAGCCAGGTTGTTGTCCAGAGACCCTGCAACGCCAAAGGGGCATATTTTGGTATCCAATCCCAACGCAGCGAGAACGCACACCAGATCACCAACGCTGCAAACAGCAGCATCATGACGATACGGTGCGGTTGCATAAGGGCTTTCACGGTGATCATGCCGAGTCCCCCTTCAACGAAGGTTGACCACGCCGCGCCCATTTCTCGATGCGCGCAAAAACGACCCCTGAAAAAAGGGTGACCACCAGGTATAAGAAGCCTGCGGCCAAAAAGAAGGTGAAGTAGGCACGAGTACTGCTTGCCGCCTGCCGTGTTTCCAGTGTCAACTCACTGAACCCGACGACAGCGAGCAATGCTGTGTCTTTGGTGGCGATAAGCCACAGATTGGCCAGCCCCGGCACCGCAAATCCCATCATTGCTGGAATGGTCACCCGACGCATGATCATGAAAGCGGGCATTCCATAGGATTTTGCCGCCTCGATCTGCCCGACCGGCACCGCCTTTATGGCTCCTCGCAGAACCTCGGTGGCATAGGCCCCTTGTACAACGCCCAGCACCCAAATACCGGCGGCTACACCGTTGATCTCAACCCGACCGCCTCCGACCGCCTCAGAGATTTTGTTGATGATATCACTGCCGACATAATACAGGATCAAGATCAGCACCAGTTCAGGCACCGCCCTGATCACTGTTGTGTAGATGGCAAGAAGGTCACGCGTGACCTTCCCGCCGTAGAGTTTTCCATAGGCACCGAACAGCCCGATAACCAGCCCCATTCCAAATGCGCCGAAGGCGATTTGCAGGGAATTGGCAAGCCCGCGTAACAGGTTGCCACCCCAGCTTGACAGCGACAGCAACTCCATGCTGGTGCCAAGGCCCAGTGTCTCTAACAGTCCGGTCACAGCAACGCCTTAGTAGATGCTGGTGGTGAAATAACCCGCGGTGATTTTCTCGTGGGTCCCATCGGCAAGGATCGCTGCGATCCCCTTGTTGAGCGCTTCAAGAAGTTCGGTGTCGCCCTTACGCACACCTGCACCGACGCCACGGCCCAAGATTGCCGGATCATCCTCGACAGCACCTTTGATTTCGCAACAGCTGCCATTGTCCGAATTCACAAAATCCGCCATGGCAATGCTGTCCGCCTGAGTAGCATCGATGCGGCCGGCAAAAAGGTCTTGGTTGGCCTCATCCTGCGTTTGATAGACTTTCAGCTCTGAATCCTTGAAGTATTCCTGGGCATAGGCTTGGTGGATGGTCGAGGCTTGGATCCCGATGATTTTGCCAGCAAGGGATTCTGCGGTGGGCTCGATATTCATCGACTTGTCCGCCACGATCACTGCGGGTGTGTTGTAATAGGCATCACTGAAGTCGATGGTTTTCAGCCGCTCTTCGGTGATCGACATCGACGCCATGATCGCGTCGATCTGCTGGCCGGTCAGCGACGGAATGATACCGTCCCAGGCGACAGGGGTGATTACACAGTCAAGCTCGGCTGCGGCGCAGACGGCATTGATCACCTCGATCTCCCATCCGACCCAATTGCCCGAGCTGTCGGGTGACGCAAATGGGGGATAGGGTTCGGCGGCGATACCGATCTTAACTTGTTCAGCTGCGGCCGCGCCTGCAGTTAGAACGGCTGCGGCAGTCGCTGCAGTCAAAAGTGCTTTCAATTTCATTAGGAGTCTCCCGGTTGGTTTTATTTGGTGTATTGGTGCTATCCGACTGATCTGAGGAATTGCTTCAGTCGTTCTGATTGCGGATTTCCAAAGAGGTCTGCAGGTGGTCCCTGCTCTTCAATACGCCCTTGGTAGAGGTAGACGACATGGTTCGCCACTTCGCGCGCGAACTTCATCTCATGGGTGACCAATAGCATAGTACGCCCTTCGGCAGCCAGATCGCGGATCACCGTCAGCACTTCGCCCACAAGTTCTGGATCCAGAGCGGATGTTGGTTCGTCAAAGAGCATGGCAGAAGGATCTACCGCTAGCGCTCGGGCGATAGCTGCCCTCTGCTGTTGGCCACCGGACAGATAAGCGGGAAACGTGTCCTCTTTACCGCCCAAACCTACTCTGACCAGCAATTCGCGCGCTCGTTCGATCGCCTCGGGTTTTGGTACCTTCAACACATGTACCGGAACCTCGATCACATTCTCCAAAAGCGTTCGGTGGGTCCATAGGTTGAACTGTTGGAACACCATCGCCAGTTTTGTCCGAATTCGCTCGATCTGCTTCTGGCTCGCCGGGCTGCCATCTGCCCGCATCGCCACTTCCTCGCCACCGATTATGATTTTGCCGGAGGTCGGTGTCTCAAGGAAGTTGATGCACCGTAGCATGGTCGATTTTCCAGACCCCGAGCCACCAATGATCGCCACGACATCACCTTGGTGCGCGGTAAGGTCCACGCCTTTCAGCACCTCGAGATTTCCAAAAGACTTGTGCAAATCTTCAACTTGGATCGCCTCTCGGCGCGTATCCGGTAGTTGAACAACTGCGTCAGCGGCGGCTGTGTCCATTTTTCTTTGACCCCAACTTTCTGATTGCAGTAAGCCGCGAGCACAGTAATTATGCAAGTGTATAATTATGGCATCCGCAAAAAAGGACCGATCGTGAGCGAAGACCGCAAGAAATTTAAGCGTGAGTCGGCCGAATCCCGGCAGCATGCACTGATTCTCGCGACGCTTGATTTGGTGGCCGAACAAGGCGTGCGTGGTGCCACTGTCCGGGGAATCGCAGACCGCGCAGATGTTACGCAGGGGCTGATCCGACATTATTTCAACTCCAAGGAGGAGCTGATCGTCGCCGCGTATGAGCACCACATGAACACGATGACCGATCAAACATTCGCACCTGCAAACGATGCTGCGGCCAGTGCCCAAGCCAGATTAGCAACTTTCGTGAAGGCGTCGTTGATGCCCCCGGTTGTCGACCCCCGCGCTATCGCTCTTTGGGCCAGTTTTCTGAACAAGGTGCAGCAGGACCAGCAGATGAAGGCGACGCACGAACGGACATACGCTTACTTTCGGGACCAGCTTGAAGGGCTGATCGCTGCCTCGCTGAAAGAAGCGAACCGCTCGGCAGCCCCTGTCCAGTTGCGGCAATTGGCTATTGCTTGCAACGCGGTCATCGACGGCCTGTGGCTGGAGGGCGGCGCATTACCCGATGCTTTTGAGCAAGGTGAACTGGTGGAAATAGGGCTGCAATCCGTTTCCGCCATTATCGATGTGGATCTAACACAGGAGAGCGAGCCCCAATGAGGCTGACAGCAATTACCGAACGGCTGGCCGGATTGGGCGGCGGCAAGTGGGAAGTACACCTGAAGGCGCGCGGAATGGTCGAGGCAGGCGCAGATCTGGTGGAAATGACGATCGGCGAACCAGACGTAAGAACGCCGTCAGAACTCTGCGACGCTGCAGCATTGGCGATGCAATCGGGCCGTACAGGATATTCCAACGGCCGCGGAGAGGCCAGGCTTTGCGAAGCCTTAGCCGAATCGTACACCCAAAGCCGCGGGCGGCAGTTTTTGCCTGAGAACATTCTCTGTTTTCCCGGCACGCAGACCGCGCTTTTTACGGTGATGCAAGGCGTTGCCGAAGCAGGTTCCGAAGTGTTGGTCGGTGACCCGATGTATGCCACATACGAGGGCGTTATCCGAGCATCCGGCGCCGAGCCAGTAACGGTGCCGCTCCGCCCGGAAAACGGCTTTCGATTGCAGGCCAAGGACATCGCCGCCCGTATCACATCGCGCAGCCGCGCCATACTTCTGACAACTCCGCACAATCCTACGGGTGCAATCCTGACTGCGGAAGAAGTGCGGCAAATCGGCGAACTTGCGATCAAGCACGACCTCTGGATCATCTCAGACGAAGTGTATGAGCATCTGGTGTTTGAAGGGGCAAAATTTGTTTCCCCGCTCTCGGAGCCTGAACTGGTCGATAGGGTCATCGCGGTCTCGTCGATTTCCAAATCTCACGCGGCCCCTGGGTTTCGCAGCGGTTGGTGCGTAGGTCCCGCCGCGTTTTGCAGAGCGTTGCTGCCGGTCTCGGAAACGATGCTGTTTGGCAACCAGCCCTTCATCGCAGACATGACTGAAAAAGCTGTGCGAGACGGATCTTCGGTTGCTGCAGGTATGGCGTCCCGTTTTTCAGCCCGTGCCTCTGTTCTGGAGCACCGTCTTCATAGTGAAACGCCACTGACCGTCCACCAACCGGATGCCGGCATGTTCGCACTGGTCAACGTGTCGGGCATCGGAATGAATGGTGACGCCTATGCCTGGGACCTACTGGAATACGGCGTTTCGGTGATGCCTGGCTCTGCTTTTGGTGAAAGCCTCAAGGACTGGGTTCGGGTCGCCCTCACCATCGACGACAGCCATTTCGCGACTGCGCTAGACCGTATCGTCGCCCATGCAAACCTCAACAAACGGGATGTCGCATGACCAACCAAACAGTGGGCGAGGCACTGGTCGCCGAGTTGAAGCAAAGGGGCGTGTCTTGTGTGTTTGGCATTCCCGGCGTGCACACCGTTGAGCTCTACCGCGGTCTTGCTGCCTCGGGCATTCAGCATGTGACCCCAAGGCACGAGCAAGGTGCAGGTTTTATGGCTGACGGCTATGCGCGTGTCTCAGGCAAGCCGGGCGTTGCCTTTGTGATTACAGGACCCGGCCTTACAAATACACTGACGCCGATGGCGCAGGCCCGGGCGGATTCCGTTCCGATGCTGGTGGTTTCCGGCGTCAACGAGAAGAGCACGCTAAACAAGGGTCTTGGACACTTGCATGAACTGCCCAACCAACACACGCTCGCCAAGACTGTTGCGCTGGTGTCCGAACATGTGGACCAGCCCGGTGATCTGACCGCTGCATTGGATCGCTCGTTTGCACCCTATTCCGCTGGACGCCCGGGCCCCACCCATATCCAAGTCCCATTGGATATAGCAGGGTTAGCTGCTGAAAGCGCGCTGCCTTCGAAAGATCATCCTCATCAGGCACTGGACAGTGACTTAGTCCAACAAGCTGTTGACCGGCTGTCGGCCGCGCGAAAAGTCGTCATCTTGGCCGGTGGCGGAGCGAAAATGACCAGAGAAGATCTACAAACTCTGGCAGAGCGGCTCGATGCACCTGTCGTACAAACCGTAAATGCGCGCGGTTTGATGCATGGGCACCCACTGACCGTCCCCGCTAGTCCGAGCTTAAAAGCGGTCCGGACATTGATCGAAGATGCCGATTGCGTCCTCGCCTTGGGAACCGAGTTGGGCCCAACGGACTATGATATGTATGCCACGGGAGGTATGGCATCTATGTCGGGGCTCATACGAGTGGATATTTGCCCGGATCAACTGACCCGTCACGAAGCCGCAATAGCCATAGAGGGTGACACCGATCAGGCTATTTCGTCGTTGCTGTCGGCATTGCCCGGAAAATCCAACCAGCGAGATGGAATGGACCGCGCGAAAAGAACCCGCGCTGCGGCGTTCGAAGAGATAGGTTTGGACTACCGCGCTCAAGTCGGGATTCTGGTGGCCATACGCGCAGCAGTCCCGAATGCGCTTATTGTAGGAGACTCTACTCAGCCGATTTATGCAGGCAACCTCTACTATGACCACGACCGTCCCGGCGGTTGGTTCAATGCGGCCACTGGATACGGAGCGCTTGGCTATGGTATTCCGGCCGCCATCGGTGCCGCGATTGCCGACCCTGAGGCGTCAGTGATTTGCATCGCTGGAGACGGAGGTGCCCAATTCTCACTGCCCGAGATCATGGCCGCAGTGGACCAAAACCTGCGCATTACCTTTGTTCTTTGGAACAATCATGGCTATGGCGAAATCGCTACTTCCATGGAAGACGTGGGCGTCGAGGTGATCGGTTGCGACCCAACCCCACCTGACTTTGCGGCCACTGCAGCCTCGTTTGGCGTCCCCTACAAGCGCGTTCGGCAAAACCCAATAGCTGTTGCAGCTGCATTGACGGAAGCCAATGCCCAAGATGGCCCCTCGATTCTGGAAATTGATATTGCGGGGCGCCGTCCGGATCAGGAGTGAATCATGCGAAATCCCACCTTTGAATTTACCCGTGCCATAACTCGCAAGCCCGCCTCGACTGTTGCAGAAGGCCTGCGTGCCGAGGACATCGGCAGTCCTAGCCTGGACGGTATGCTGGCTGCGCATGCGGCCTATGTAAGCGCTCTGCGTAGCACCGGAGCAGAAGTCATCGAGCTTGATCCACTTGAAGCGTACCCGGACGCCCAGTTCGTCGAGGACACTGCGCTGTGCCTACCGCAAAGTGCTATACTGATGCGACCTGGCGCGCCCTCCCGCCTAGGCGAGGTGGCAGAGATATCGTCGACGATCCGTGCCTGTTACAACGACGTCCGCGAGATCAAAGGTCCCGGCCATATCGAAGGAGGCGACATCCTGGTGACCGGAAAGGAGATTCTGGTCGGCCGCTCGGATCGAACCGACGCTGCAGGAGTGGCCGAGCTGGCGGAAATCGCCAATGAGTGGGGCCATGCTTTGCGCGAGGTATTTACGCCTGAAGGCGTGTTGCATTTCAAGACAGATTGTTCGCTGATGGATGCCGAGACCATCCTTTCAACCAAGCGATTGGATGCGTCCGGGTGCTTTAAAGGTTACCGGGTTCTGCATGTAGCCGACGGTGAAGAAGCGGCCGCCAATGCAATACGTTTCAACAATCTGGTGCTCATGGCGGCCGGTTTCCCGCGCACTGCAGATGTTTTGGACAAGGCTGGGTATGAGGTCGTCCAAATCGACAACACCGATTGCGCCAAGTTGGATGGCGGCATGTCATGCCTGTCTCTGAGGTTTTGATGGCAACGAAGGATCATCAGGCATAATAACCGAGTTCAGCTGGAGTGCCGAGGCTGTCCGCATGCGCACCGCACCGGTTTCCATCTACCACACGTCCTCCAACAGCGCTTCTGCCGCCAACCGTCCAAATGCGTTCGCCGCTTTGGGGCTTGCGCCCGAAACGAGACGGCGGTCGATGTGGCATGTGGCGTCGGCCTTGGAATTGATGATTTCCACACCCAGAGCGTTCAGCTTTTCGCCGAACTTCCACGGCATATGGCCCGGCATGTAGCCGATCATCGGCGTTTGTTTGTCGACCGCATCAGGAAAGGCCGCGATCTTGTAACCGTTGTAGATGAACGATGGGCCATCGCCCGCAGCAAGCAGGGCGGCCGGTCCGTGGCAGATTGCCAGCGTGAAAAGGTCCTGTTTGTGCGCCCACCGGAGAAGTTTTCCCAGGTCTTCGTTCTCTGGCAGGCCCAGCATGGCCCCGTGGCCACCCGGCAGATAGACCCCGACGTAAGGTGCATCATCAGTCATCGTATTCGCCGCGAAATCGGCGAGGCTGCCGGGGTTGGCAAAGGCATCGGCATAGTCGCGATACAGCTTCATAACGGCTTCGTCCTCGCGCGGCATGGCCCAGTCTTCGATAATGGCAGGGGCGCTCGTGGGTGTGACAATGTCGATCTGGAAACCAGCGGCCAGCAGGTGCAACATCGGCAGGCCCATTTCGACCGGGTGGTTCCCGGTCGAAAATTTCTTGCCATTGGCCATGGTCATGTTGCGCTCTTCGGTGCAGATCATAAGCACGCGCTTGTCACCGCCTCTGTAAGGGTTGTCATAGGCCCCGCCATCATAATCCGTCTTGGATGCCGTCGCGAGTTTCAAGGCAAGGGGTGACGGCTGAAAGGCGCCGTCCTCTGTGGGCGTAGGGGCTGCTTTGAACAGATTTCTTAGAAAGCTCATGTGATTCCGTCCGGGCTCATTTGATTTCTGTCACGATTGCATCGCGCGACTTGCGGACCTTTGGCATCGGCAGCAGCCAATCGCTGGCCTCTTCGCGATAACCCAATGGCATCAAAACGACGGAACGAAGACCACGTTCCCTAAGACCAAGAATTTCGTCAACAGCATCGGGGTCAAACCCTTCCATCGGCGTGCTGTCGACCTCTTGTTCTGCGGCTGCAATGAGGGCAATGCCCAATGCGATATAAGCCTGACGCGCTGCATGGGCATAGTTCAACTCGGCCTCGCGCGGCAAGTAGTTGGCTTTCAGATTGTCGTAGTAGCCATGTATCAGAGGCAGGTCGCCTCGGGCCGCGACATTCAATTGCTTGACTGTATCAATACGGTCTTCGGTGTAATTGTCCCAAGCGGCAAACACCAAGAGGTGCGACCCATCTTTGATCTGTGCCTGACCTGACGCCGCTTCGGCGATCTTTGCCCGGATATCGGAGTTTGTGACCACAATCAGCTCAAATGGTTGTGTGCCGCTTGACGTCGGCGCCATGCGAACAGCTTCGACGATGGCATCGACCTTGTCTTGAGGAACGGGTTTGCCAGCTTCCATTTTCTTGGTGGCGTAGCGCCAGTTCAGGTGGTCGTTCAGTGTTTTTGCGGTCACGGTTGTTGATCCCATTGTCAGAGCCCGAGATGATCAGTATATATTTGTGACTGACTAACTAATGAGAACTAATATTTGCCGCAAGAAGGCACATTTTTGACCCTTGGTCACAAATTGGGAACTGCCATGTTGGACGACAAACAATGCCCCGATTGCAAGCGTATCAACGAGGTCCTGTCACGAGTGGGCGACCGTTGGAGCGTTCTGGTGGTCATCTCGCTGGCTCAATACGGAACCATGCGCTTCAACGAGATCAAGCGAAACCTAGGCATTTCGCAGCGTATGCTGAGCTTGACGCTGAAGGAGTTGGAACGTGATGGGCTTGTGAACCGGACCCAATATCCAACGATCCCGCCCAAGGTCGAATATAATCTGACTCAGATGGGGCAGTCGTTTCGCGAGCCGGTCAGCGCCTTAGGCTATTGGGCATTGGAACACTTGAGCGAGATTGATGCCGCACGGGAAGCGTATGACAAGTCTGACTAAAGCCAGACAATTTCCCGAGAACCACTGTTTTTTGATAGGAGACATTAAAGCTCCCGCAGCGAATTGCCCCTTTATCCGCACCTCAATGGCCGACCCCGGTTGCCGCGAATGGACGGTCTGAATTCCGCCCTCAGACTGGCTTTCACTGACCGGTCCAGCGACGTCGAGTGCGACGCAGCGATGGGTGCGCCGCACCTGCGAGTGGATGCTGCGTTAGCAAACACCTGGAACGGCAAAGTTCGCAAAGCGGATGCTCATGCCGAGTGCAGTGAATGAGCGCTATGAGCCCAAAGTGCAAAT
Organism: Ruegeria sp. AP7; assembly: GCF_056539905.1. Taxonomy (NCBI): domain Bacteria; kingdom Pseudomonadati; phylum Pseudomonadota; class Alphaproteobacteria; order Rhodobacterales; family Roseobacteraceae; genus Ruegeria; species Ruegeria sp. AP7. The sequence continues at coordinate 10,947 of NZ_JBQFVT010000014.1, forward strand.
TGCTGCCACGTGCATCAATGTCGGCAGCGCGCAGTAAACCAGCTTTGCGAAATCGTGAGAATAGGCACTTAGTCACCGTTCGAACCAAGGCTAGTTTTCGGTCTGATACTTCGCCAAAAGTGGGAGCATCACGATGTTTTCTATATGCGAAGTAGGCGCCAGCTCGGTGTCAAGCTCGATTGCTCGCAAAAAGTGCGAGTATCCAGCCCCGAAAACACTCCATCTTGCGCGACAAGGACTGTGCGCCAACCCCGTGCTGCTGCACCGAGGATATCGGTGTGAAGAGTGTCACCGCACATCGCGATGCGTTCGGGCGGAATTCCTGGAAGCGTGGCTTCGACCATTTCAAATACTTCCGGAAATGGCTTGCCAAAGAACTTGATGTCTTGAAGGCCCTCATCTGCCAGCAAATGCCCGTAGTGACCGGGCTCCAGTGAGAATCCGAAGTCTCGTGGCGCTGCCAGATCAGCATTTGCGATCACCACTGGGCGCGGGTTCGCCAACAAGCTGTCGCAAAGCATGGATTGTTGAGATCGTTGCCAGATTTCGGTCGAGAGAAACAAGAAACCGTCAGCGCGGTCAAAGTCTGTCTGGTCTGCCTCAAGCCTGATCGTCTCGGATAAGATGTCCGTCAGATCGTCAGACGGAGAGGCGATGCAGCCCCACAGAACGTCGTTCAGGTTTGCCAAGGCTGCATCGCGGCTGGTTACAATCTCATCTGCGTCAACTTGCATTCCGAGTTTTTGAAACTTGGCAGTCGCGCCCTGGTGATTATAGCTGGCAGCATTGGAAAGAATGCGAATCTGGTGTCCGCCCTCCCTGAGCTCTTTCAAACGAGCTGCCGCTCCGGGAATCGGAGTTTCGCCAACATTTAGAACGCCAAAAGCATCAAAAACAAAGGCGTCTACTTCGTTGCCAATATCCAGAAGTGACTCAATATCCAGAGTGGCCGCGTTGAATGTTGCTTTTGGGAGTCTGGGACGTATGGACTGATAACGCGAAAATATCGAGTTGGCGTCAAGCATGTGTCCAAATGTCCTTTTTTGATGGGCGCCCCCGACAGGTTTGACGCAATACGGAATGTAACATCAACAAAGCAAAATGGAAGAAAAAACAACATTTTTAGCAAGTCGCCACTAGCGAGTTCTGAAGCTTTGTGCGCAAAGCTTTGAAAAATATAATTTTTCGACACTTGCGATTAAGTCACCCTTCAACGTTCTATGTGGCTTTGATTGAAAAATGTTGTTTTGTTGTTTTTTGGTGATATGGTTCTGGCAACTTGAAGGGGGATAAATGGCGTCAAAGAAGATCAGACGGAGGGATTTAATCCAGCAGGTCGTGCAAGAGCGTGGCGGTGTCAGTGTGGGGGCCTTAGCGGAAATGCTAGGGGTCTCGACGCAAACCATCCGCCGTGATCTGGACATTTTGTGCGACGGCGAAAACCTGCGACGCGCGCACGGGCGGATCGAGCTGGCTGAAAGCCGTTTGAATACCCCGTTTGATCAGAGAGCCGGAACGAACTTACGTGGCAAACGGTCGGTTTCCGAACTTGTTGCGAGCATGATCCCCAATGGGGCGAACGTGTTCCTTTCAATTGGGTCGACTCCGCTCGAAGTGGCTAAGGCACTGTCCGGCCACCAGGAGTTAACGGTCATCACGAACAACCTGAGTGCCGCGATGGCGCTGAGTAATGAAATCTCAAACCGTATCCTTTTGCCAGGAGGCGAGCTGCGCCTGCCCGATCGTGATTTTATCGGCGAAGAAGCTACCGATTTCTTTGACAGGTTTCGTGCCGAGTTCGCAATATTTGGCGTTGCCGGTGTGGCGCATGATGGTGGGTTGTTAGAATTTCATCCAGCTGAGGTTCGGGTGAGAATGAGAATGCAGCAGCACGCAGCCAAATCGATCCTCGTAATAGACAGCAGTAAATTTGGTCGCATTGCGCCAGCATTGGGCGGCAACATCTCGGATGTCGACGTTGTCGTGTGCGACCGTCCTCCGGGCCCTGAATTTTCCGATCTCGCAGACAGTTTGGGCGAAGCCATTACTTACTCACAAGGAGAGCGCTGAATATGGCAGAACCGTTTGTTCACGTCGACAATATTGCTAAGCGCTGGAATGGGCAGCTTGGCGTCGAGAATATTAATCTTTCGATCCCGCGTGGTTCGTTCGTAGCGCTGCTTGGCCCGTCGGGCTGCGGCAAGTCAACGACGCTGAGATTGCTGTCGGGACTAGAATTGCCGGATGAGGGGCGGATCGTCATTGACGGGCGTGACATCACTACTTCTGCCCCTGCAGAACGCAATCTGTCGATGGTGTTCCAGTCTTATGCATTGTTCCCGCATCTGAGTGTCGCGGAAAACGTTGTTTTTGGCCTCAAGGTACGAAAAGTCGTCGCGGCGGAACGGCGCGAGAAACTGACCCGGGCGCTCGAGATCACTGGCTTGCTGGGCTATGAGCAGCGTAAGCCGGGGGAATTGTCGGGTGGTCAGCGCCAGCGTGTGGCGCTTGCACGTGCGATCGTGGCAAACCAGCCGCTGTGCCTGATGGATGAGCCGCTTTCGAACCTTGATGCCAAGCTGCGCGCCTCTGTGCGCAAGGACATCAAAAAACTTCAGGTCGATTTGGGCATCACCGTGGTTTACGTCACGCATGACCAGACCGAAGCGATGAGCATGGCCGATATGGTCGTGCTGATGAAAGACGGCCATATCCAGCAGACAGGTTCACCGGAAGAACTTTACTACAAGCCTGCTAACACCTTTGTCGCCGAGTTTGTCGGTGCGCCACCCATGGCGCTGATCAAGTCCGAAGGTGTACCGGGATTTGAGCGCGCCACGACAATTGGCCTTCGCGCCGAAGCGGTGAAGGTGGTGGAATCGGGCAAGGGCAGGCTGACTTGTAAAGTATCGGAATGCGAATTCCTGGGTTCCGAGACATTCATTGGTCTGTCACATCCTGCTGCCAATGGTTTGACCGTGTCCATGCCGGGACTGAAACATATCCCGCCAGGAGAAGATTTGGAGATCAGCTTTGCCGATGAAGACCTGCATTTCTTTGACGACATGGGCAAGCGACTGGCCGGGTAGGTCAAGCAACTGAACTTTGGAAAGACAAGAATAACTGTCATCACTGGGAGGAAAAAATGAACGTTATTAAGAAGATAAGTTTAGCTGTCGTCTCGGCCACCGCGCTGGCATCAGCGGCGGCGGCAGAGACGGAACTAACAATGTATTATCCTATCGCGGTTGGCGGCGCGCTGACCGAGGTAGTGGATGGCATCGTTGCCGATTTTGAAGCTGCCAACCCTGACATCAAGGTCAACGCGATCTATTCAGGCAACTATGACGACACGCGCGTGCGTGCCTTGTCCGCACTTGCATCGGGTGAACCGGCTCAGCTGGCGGTGATGTTCTCGATCGATGCCTATGATCTGATAGAGCAGGATCTGATCGTTGCCTACGAAGATATCGACGGGGTTAACCCGGACTGGCTAGACAGCTTTTATCCGGCATTGATGGCCAATGGCCGGATCGAGGGCAAAACCTGGGGCATTCCTTTCCAGCGTTCAACTATCGTTGCCTATTACAACAAGGACCAGTTTCGTGCGGCAGGTCTTGACCCTGAGGCGCCGCCCAAGACCTGGGACGAGCTGATCAGCATGGGCAAGGCACTGACCAACGACGAAACCTATGGCCTGATGATCCCATCGACAGGCTATCCCTATTGGATGTTCCAGGCGTTGGCGATCCAGAACGGCAAGGAGGTGATGTCCGATGACGGCCTGACCACCTATTTCGATGACGAAACCGTTGTCGATACGTTGGAATTCTGGCAGTCGCTGTCGCAGGAGCATGGCATCATGCCCACTGGCACCGTTGAATGGGGTACCCTGCGGCAGGCGTTCCTCGAAGGTCAGACCTCGATGATGTGGCATTCGACCGGCAACCTTACGGCTGTTAAGAACAACGCCAGTTTTGACTTTGGCGTCGCCGAGCTTCCGGCCAATGTGCGGCTGGGTTCGCCTACCGGCGGCGGCAACTTCTATGTTTTCAAGGAGACATCGGACGAAGAGCGCGCGGCGGCCATGAAGCTGATCGAATTCATGACCTCGCCCGAGCAAGCGGCAGCGTGGTCCATCGCGACCGGCTATATGGGCGTGTCTCCGGCAGCGTATGAAACCGAGGCGCTTAAATCCTATACAGAAGAGTTCCCACCCGCTCTCGTTGCCCGAAACCAACTGGAAAACGCTGTTGCCGAATTCTCGACCTTTGAAACCGCACGCGTGCGTGAGGGTCTGAACAACGCAATTCAGGCGGCTTTGACCGGCACAAAATCGGCTGAAGACGCGCTGGGGGAAGCCCAGACCGCGGCTGTGCGCCTGCTGCGTGATTACCAGTAACCTCAACTCCCTGGCGTCGGGCAGAGATGCCCGACGCACCCAACCTTGAGGGTCGCTATATGGCAGAGCATGTGAACATCGAGCGTCGTCGACAGGCCATCTACGGTTGGATCCTGTTGTCACCAGCGGCAATTCTGCTGACGACGTTTGCATTTTATCCTTCGCTTGCGACCTTGTGGTCGAGCTTGTTCAGCCGAGAAACCAGAAGACGCCCCAGCGAATTTGTCGGCGGTGAGAACTATGCTGACCTGTTTGCCGACCCAACCTTTTGGAAAGTTGTTGTGAACAACTTGATCTATGCGGGCGCGACCATCCCTATTTCTATTGCAATTGCGCTTTCGATGGCGCTTTGGGCGAACTCAAAGATCCCGGCTCGCGGGTTTGTACGCACCGCCTATTTCACGCCCACGGTCCTGCCAATGATCGCAGCGGCAAATCTTTGGCTGTTTTTTTATACTCCCGGATTGGGTGTGCTTGACCAGATCGGCGGTCTGTTTGGCCTTCCCTCAATCAACTGGCTGGGACAGCCTGAAACTGCGCTGTGGGCTGTAATCATCGTGACGATCTGGAAAGAGGCTGGGTTTTTCATGATCTTCTATCTGGCGGCCTTGCAGACGATCCCTGAGGACCTCAAGGAAGCTGCCGACATTGAAGGCGCCAGCCGCTGGACCTATACGCGCCGGATCGTGCTGCCGTTGTTGATGCCGACGACGCTATTTATCATGGTCAATGCGTTGATCAACTCTGTGAAATTGATCGATCATTTGTTCATCCTGACCAAGGGCGGGCCCAACGACGCCTCCAAGCTTATCCTTTATTACATCTGGGAAATGGCCTTTGCCTTCTTTGATGCGCCCCACGCAGCGGCAATGACCATCCTGGTGCTTGTCGTGCTTGGCGTGGTTGCGGGCGTCAAATTCACCATTCTCGACAAACGGACCCATTACCAATGAGCGGATTTTCCAGGCATATCGAATCCTTTGGCGCACTGTTGTTGGCCGTGATCTGGATTTCCCCGCTGGTCTTTGCCTTTTGGGCGGCTTTCCACAGCACCTCTGACGCGGTCAACTTTAACATCACGTCGCCATGGACGCTGGACAATTTCCGCACCGCTTGGGAGGGGGCGCCGTGGCTACGCTATTTCCTTAACACCTTCCTTTTGGTGACGGTGATCCTTATTGGTCAGTTCTTTGTCACGACGCTGGCAGGATTTGCCTTTGCCCAGGTCCAGTTTCCGGGTCGGGATTTCGTGTTCATCCTCGTGTTGATGCAACTTTTCATTCTGCCCGAGGTGTTGATCGTGGAAAACTATGCAATGGTGTCACGCCTCGGATTGTTTGACACGATTCTTGGCGTCGGAATGCCCTATATGGCCTCTGCCTTTGGCATTTTCCTAATGCGGCAGGCGTTTAAGGGCGTTCCTATTGAACTGCATGAGGCAGCGCGCGTCGAAGGCTGCGGCTGGTTCGGAATTCTTTGGCGAGTCTATGTGCCCTTGGCGCGCCCGACATATCTTGCTTATGCGTTGGTGTCGGTATCGACCCACTGGAACAACTTCCTCTGGCCGCTCATCGTGACCAACTCGCCCGACACACGACCGCTGACGGTTGGCCTGTCGATCTTTGGCGCACCGGAAAATGGTGTGGACATAAGCGTCATTTCGGCAGCAACGATGATGTCCGTTGCGCCATTGTTGATCGCGTTCCTCGTGTTCCAGCGTCAATTCGTTCAGGCCTTCCTGCGCGCGGGGATTAAATAGTCGTGGCGACATTTCTTCATCTAAGTGACTTGCACGCGGTATCGCGCGGCGATTTGTGTTCAGGCGTGCTTGATACCCGCGCGATCCTGATTGGGGTCATCGACCGATTGATCGAAAAAGGCGAAGCTCTTGGCCCGCTCGACGCGGTTCTGGTCACTGGTGACGTCAGCGAAGATGGCAACCCGGACAGTTATGATTTCGCGCGCGCGCAACTGGAGCGGTTTGACCTGCCGATTTATGTTGTTCCTGGAAATCATGATGCGCGCAGGCCAATGCAAAAGGCCTTTTCAGGTTTGGACATCATGCCGACAGACGGGCTTATTGATTGGGCGGACACAGTGGGCGATACCCGTGTTATCGGGCTTGACACGCTGGTTGAAGGACAGGGCGGTGGTAGGCTGCGCGCGGAAAGTCTTAATTTTTTGGAGCGGGAGCTTTCTGGGTCTGACGGGCCGATTGTCGTTATGTTGCATCATCCGCCATTTAGCACCGGAATTGATTTCATGGATGTTATCGGATTGGAGAACCATTCCGATCTGGCAGAAATTCTTGCAGTGCACTCTGGAGAGATCACGGTTTTGGCTGGGCATGTCCACGGCGTTCACATTGGTCGCGTTGGCGGTCACGTTGCCATGACAGCGCCGGGCCTTTGCAGCGGATTTGCACTGGACCGACGCGCGGTGGCTCCAGTTGGTTTTTTTTCTGGACCTACGGGCTGCGCAGTTCTCGAGACCGGAAAGAGCGGTATATGGAGCGCTGTTTCGCTTGACGCTGCCGAGGGACCGTATTCATTCTGAAGTGGCCGGATTGGCCAGGAAACCAATGACTCGGTGATGATGGATAGCTCACCCATAATTATTGTTTTGAATTTGGCTGCTGCGGCCCTTCTGATCTGGGCTGTTCGCCTTGTGCGCACCGGTTTTGAGAGAGCCTTTGGAAGCCAGCAGCGGCTTTGGTTGCGTCGTTGCGTCGGTCGACGGGAAAGGCGACATGCGTCATAGCAGCAATGATTGATTGGTATGCGCATAGTCCCGCACGGGGAAAGACTGCGCGTGGGGAAGCTTGGTATGAACTCGGTTTTGACATTCAGACGGGCCTGATCGTCTCCGAGAATGGGGAAAGCAGAAAACGCTGACTCATAGGTCAACTGTCAACACAGGTCCCAACCGAACCTCTGCTTAACATTCATCGAAATTAGCTCGTGCTTATTTGTTTCTGCACTATGGCTAGATGTATATGTGTCCTGTTTGTTGTGACGCCGTTCGGACCGTTTCCCGTCTCAGCGTCACAAAATTCGGGACGGTTGCGTCTCATGCCGGGTCGATCACCGCCCAAGTGTCACAATCATTGTGACGGCGTGTCCTGTTTTTTGTGCGAGGGTTATATTTAACATCCAGAAAACTCGCACTCCATTGGTAGACTTCTCTTGTGGGTTGTTTACAACAGCGCCCGGATTGGACAAGTCGTTGGATCAAAATCTGCAACCTCATTCCACAAGTTCGATATTCCGGAACTATAAAACGAAGAGAACATAAATATGAAAACACTCGCCTGGGCAGCAAACCTCTTTCTACTTTCATTGATAGGTTGGGAGGTTTTTGAGAACGGGCCAGCAGATAGCGAATACCTAGTATTATTTGCTATGATGATTTTAGCTCCAATCATCTCATGTTGGTTTTTGGAGGGAGCGAAAAAGGCTTCCGGACGGCGAGGATGGAACTCTAGAACTCGCAAGAAAAGCCCTTCGTGCAAAGCTCAAGAAAGCGGCCAGAGATTGACTTATGTCGCCGGGAACCAATGATTAACAGTTAACGGGTCTTCAGTCAGAACCATTCGGATATCCTGATCGCGCACAAATATCATTGGTAGAGCTGATCACATTCAATGCAAGCCAGCCAATTAGAATCGCGAAGCCACGCTAGCGCGAAGGCTCGGTCTGGTCTTTTTCTGCCGTTTCATCCGAGGGCTTCAGCGACAATGGCGGGTCTTCCGGCTCTTCTGAGATCGGGGCAGGGGCGGCCGGAGGTTCTGTCAGTCCATCGTCAGGTCCGGGAACCGGGCGCGCGGTCGGGGTGGCGCCTTCTTCAACCGGGTTTTTCGAATCCGGCTCATCCGTTGCAAGCGCCCTGCGAAATACCAGCACATTTCGCCAGTTGGTGGTTGAACCCGTCAAACCTGTGCGTTCCTCGCTGGGCAGCAATTCTGCGCGCTGATATTCCCAACCCTCTTGGCCCAGCTGGTTCAACAACTGCTCAATTGAGGTGGCGAACCGGCCCTCGGGCGTTTTCACGCCCTTTGCCTTGGTTCCCTTTTGCGGAGCGGGGACAACTTTATATTCGTAGCGCTGCATCAACTCGTCCTAATTGCGTAACCCCGGGCAAATTAACATTTTGACAGGCGGGTGAAAGCCAAGATCACGCATTGGCGAATTTCGGCCCGCACTGTGGCATTAGCTCCGCGCGGCTTTGCCCACAAGCGACAGACAGGTTTCGGTTGCGATCGCCATGTCCTGTACCGAGATCCACTCCAGCGGACCATGAATACACTGCATGCCCGTAAATATGTTGGGCGTGGGTGTGCCGAATTCAGTTAGGCGCGAGCCATCGGTGCCACCTCGGATCGGCACTGAAACGGGCTCGATCCCTTGTTCACGGCAGGCCTCGCGCGCCAGATCGACAGGGGTCATGTCCTTTTCCAGCCAATAGCGCATGTTGCGGTATTGATGGGAGATGTCGCAGGTGATGGTCGCGCGCGGTTCGGTGCCCTGAACGGCAGCACAGACCTGACGGACAATTTCGCGCTGGGCTTCCAACGCATCCATTTCGAAATCGCGCAGGATCAGCTTGATCTCCATCTCGGACGAACCGCCATTCATATCGGTGACATGGATGAACCCCTGACGCCCATCCGTCACCTCGGGTGTCATCGTCGCCTGAGGCAGTGTCTGCACGATCTTTGCCGCCAGATGCGCCGCGTTTACCATTTTGTCCTTGGCCAAACCGGGGTGGATCGACACGCCGGTGATCTTGATCACGGCTCGATCCGCCGAGAAGCTTTCGTGTTCGATCTCACCCAGTTCCTGTCCGTCCAGCGTATAGGCGAAATCCGCGCCCAGATCCTTGGGTAGCTGTTCGGTAACGCCGCGCCCGATTTCTTCATCCGGGGTAAAGGCGATGCGAATCGGACCGTGGGGGATGTCATTGTTCTCCAGCAAGTGCCTCGCCATCGTCATCAGGATCGAAACGCCTGCCTTATCATCAGCCCCCAACAGGGTGGTGCCCGAGGCGGTGATCAGATCATGCCCGATCTTCTCGGTCAGATAAGGATGTTCTTCGGGTGACAGCACCAGATCGGGATCATCGGGGAAGGTAATCTCGCCACCATTATACCCTTTGATCACCCGCGGCTTGACCCCGGTTGCGTTGAACTGGGGCGCGGTGTCCACATGCGCGAGAAAACCGATCGTCGGTCCGTCGGCCGTGCCGGGGATGGTTGCCACGACAACGCTGTCACCGGTCATCTCGACATCCTGCGCACCGATCTCGGTCAGCTCTTGCCGCAGCAGGTTTAGCATGTCGAACTGGATTTCGGTGCTGGGGGTCGAGGGCGAGGTCTCATCGCTCTGACTGTCGATGGCTGCGTAGCGTACCAGCCGGGTTTCCAGTTCCTGATCAAACCGATTTTTCATGTCTGCTTCCTCTCCGCGTTGCGGGAAGAAGAATGCCCATTCGGTCGGGGAGTCAAGCTGAAGGCCTGCCCGTTTTGAGCAGCCTGAAATTAACTTTTCGTTATGCACAAGCTCAACAAACCCCTGTGCGGGGTTTGTTCAACTCGGAAGATTTACGAACCCAGCTTCTTGCTGACCAATTCGTTAACGGCCTTCGGATTGGCCTTGCCGCCGGTGGCCTTCATCACCTGACCGACGAACCAGCCCGCCAATTTAGGGTTCACCTTGGCCTTCTCAACTTGCGCCGGATTGGCGGCGATGATCTCGTCCAAAGCAGCCTCGATGGCGCCGGTATCGGTCACCTGCTTCATACCGCGCTCTTCGACAATCTGCGCTGGATCGCCGCCTTCGGTATAGACAATCTCGAACAGATCCTTGGCGATCTTGCCCGAGATTGCATCCGACGAAATCAGATCAATGATTCCCGCCAACTGAGCGGGAGACACCGGCGACTCGGTGATGTCATGGTCTTCTTTCTTCAACCGGCCAAACAGCTCGTTGATCACCCAGTTTGCAGCCAGCTTGCCGCTGCGCCCCTTGGCGACCTCTTCGAAATAGGCCGCTGACTCCACCTCAGCGGTCAAGACCGAAGCGTCGTAGTCGGTCAGGCTGAACTCGCTGATAAAACGAGATTTTTTATCGTCAGGCAGCTCCGGTAGCTTGGCTGCGATGTCGTCGACCCACGCTTGTTCGATCTCCAGCGGTAGCAAGTCAGGATCGGGGAAATAGCGATAGTCATGCGCCTCTTCTTTAGACCGCATCGAGCGTGTCTCACCCTTATCCGGATCATACAGGCGCGTTTCCTGATCAATCGTGCCGCCGCCTTCAACGATGGCGATCTGACGACGCGCCTCGACCTCAATCGCTTGCTGGATAAAGCGCATCGAGTTCATGTTCTTGATCTCGCAGCGTGTGCCTAGATGCGAAAAGTCCTGTGTTTCCTGATACTTCTCATACGCACCCGGCAAACAGATCGAGACGTTCACGTCCGCCCGCAAGTTGCCGTTCTGCATGTTGCCGTCGCAGGTGCCGAGATAACGCATGATCTGACGTAACTTGGCGATGTAGGCGGCAGCCTCTTCCGGTCCGCGAATATCGGGACGCGAAACGATCTCCATCAGGCAGACACCAGTTCGGTTCAGGTCGACAAAGGACATATGCGGATCCATGTCGTGGATCGATTTGCCCGCGTCCTGCTCCATGTGGATGCGTTCGATCCGTACCATGCGTGCAGTGCCGTCACCCATCTCGACCAGAACTTCCCCTTCACCCACAATAGGCTGATAAAGCTGGGAAATCTGGTAGCCCTGCGGCAGGTCAGGATAGAAATAGTTCTTGCGGTCAAACGCCGATTTCAGGTTGATATCCGCCTTTAGACCAAGCCCGGTGCGCACCGCCTGTTCGACGCAATATTCGTTGATCACCGGCAGCATGCCGGGCATCGCGGCGTCCACAAACGCCACGTTCGAATTCGGCTCGGCCCCGAATTGGGTCGACGCGCCCGAGAACAGCTTGGCATTGGATGAGACCTGAGCGTGCACCTCCATCCCGATCACCAGTTCCCAATCGTGCTTGGCCCCGGCAATGGTTTTGGGTTTGGGCATTTCGTATGTCAGGTCGAGCATGGCGCGCCTCATTTCCGCAGAAGTCTAAGCCTGCGTATTAGGCCCGGCGCGCCAAAGGGGCAAGGGGCAATGGCGGTTTAGTTCCCCGAGAACTGCAGCCCTGACGGAGTGAACGTCACACTTTGCCCGCTGCGCAGTTCTTCGCGTAACAGGTTGGCGATGGCCTTTAACGCATCGCGGCGACCGCGTGCAGCAAATCGCTCGGATGAGTTGACGCGAAGGCTATTGTTGAAACCGTTTGCTGCATGGGCCCAAATCAGAGGGTGCAGTTCGGTCAGGTGGTCGCGGATCAGCCAATTGGCAGCCTCACAAATCTGTTTGCGGGCGATATCCGCCTGAGGGTTTTGACCCATTCGGTTCTGCTGGGTGATCGCGCAATAGGCCGCGAGTAAGTTGATAGTTTGCTGATCCGGGCGACGCGCTACGATATCCCGCAGACCCTCAAGGAAATACTCCACATCCACCCGTGCGCAGGCCTCGTCATCCAATGCGATGGCGTCGAACTGGACCCAAGTGTATCCGCCTGCGCCCCATGTTTTCTGGGTCCGCGCCGCGTTGCGCAATGCTTGAACTTCAAGCTCTTCATAGCTCCCGAACCAGCGCGGCAGCAGGTGACTGCCCATCGTGCGCATATGGCGATGGTTCTGAATGTCTAGAGTGATCAATTGTTCATACTTATCTGCCACACGGGTGCGCGGATCGACGTGGCCTGCCAGCAAAGCGCAATCAGCTGCGGCAATCGCAGGGCTGTCTGGCATTGCAGAACGGCAAAGTGGCAGCAATGCTGCCGCACGGTCGAAATGCGCCGCACAGCGAGATTGATGCAATGAAGGCAGCGCCTCTGGATGCGCATCGCCGCGCCATGCCCAGGCAAGATCAATATGGGCCAGTGCAACGACCAGCGTGATCATCGGATCGTTGGGATGGTTTTGGATCTCGCCTTCCAGCTCGAAAATTCCACCCAGCAGATCGTAGTCTGACATCGCCTTGCCATCTGACAGCGCGTGCTCGACAGCCAGCACGACATCTGAACGGGCGCCAAAGGCCAACAGGTCTGCTATGGGCTGTCCGCAGGGCGTGGATTTGCGTGCCTGATCCGCAGCGCGCATCTCTTGCGAAAGTTCGGCCCACATATCCTGCCGCGCCAGATAGCGACCGCGTTCAATCACCTGATGTCCGTTTGCATCCTGTTCGTCCGTTTCGACGATAGGGACATTCAATTGGCCCGATGCGACAAGCCAGGCGGTGGCATCAGCGACTGACGCAGGCAGGGGCGTTGAAGGGGAGGAACCGAAAAAACGGTCGGCAAAAGGCTTGATAGACCAAAACATGGCAGAACTCGAACTTGAACAAACTAGTAACGCGTTCAGTTTGCCAAAAATTGTGCTCAATTCAAAGAGACACTACCTCAAAGCGGTATTTCAGGCACCAATCGTGTTCAGATTCGATGAATCGTTTCAAAATACTCTAAAATGATGACGTTCAACGGCGATTCCCGCCTGTTGCAGAACCTCTTCAAGCTGTTTGTGCGGAGGAAGTGATTCATCTGGCAGACGCAGTCGTTTTTCGGATTTCAGTATCGCAGAGACCCGCACCGAAAAGTCCCATCGCGTGTCGAACCGAAAACGATCTACTGTAGAAAGGTCCAGCGTGCCCCGACGCTGACCTGTATGCCAGCGCAAGATGCCATCGGACAGTTCCATGCCCGCGCTGGTATCGTGGAGAACATCCCAAAGCGAGGGCAGAGTGGTCAGGGCCAGCAGGCCTATCAGCCACCAGACCGCATCGAACAGGACGATCAGCCCGGTCAGAACCGCATAGATGCCGATTAGAATCAAAACCATGCGCGGATTTCGGTTCTGTCGTGTGAATGTGAAAGCGGTCATGCGCCCAGGATGCGCGAGACCATTTCGGTTGAGTCGCGAGACAGGCTTGGAGTTTCGGCGATGCGGTTCAGTTGTTTTTGGATCAGGGCCTGACGGTCCGCGTCATAGCGTTTCCAGGTCTGGAACGCGCTGCACATCCGGGCGGTGGTTTGCGGGTTCACCGGGTCGAGTCGGATCAACCAGTCTGCCAGCAATGCATAACCTGCGCCATCGGTCTGATGGAACCCCGCATGGTTTCCGACCAGAGATCCCATCAACGCTCGAAAGCGGTTGGGGTTTTTCCAATTGAAATCCGGGTGCTCAGTCAGTTTGCTCGCGGTTTCGACCGTAGTTTCTGGACCAGCCATCGAAACCTGCAGGGCGAACCATTTGTCCATCACCAACCGATCATGTCGCCATTGATCATAGAATGCGGCCAATTCAGCCTCACCTTTACCCGCGCGTAACAGACAGGACAAAGAGGTGAGTTGCTGGGTCATGTTGTTGGCGCGCGAATACTCCTCGGCCGCCTTGATACCTCCATCTAGCCGCGAAGTCAGAGCCAGCGCTGCGCTGCCCAAGGCGCGCTTTCCAGATTGTTCGGCGTCCGGTTGGTAGGGCGCATCCACCAGCGTTTCACTGTGAAGCCGGGGCAGCAGGTCTTGTACATGTTGCGCCGTGGCTTGACGCAAGGTTTCAACTGCCCTCCAGATCGCCATCGGATTGGGGGTGATCCCCTTTTCATGCAGCGCCGCAGCCAGTTCTGATTGCGTTGGCAGACCCAACATGAGCGCCCGGTAAGCAGGGTCCAGCGTTTCATCGCGAAGGACTGACAACAAACCGTCGAGGTAGTCGGCCTCTGGTGTTGCTTCCTCGGTGATCATGCGCAGAAGGGTGTCTTCGGCCAGCGACCTTCCCGCTTGCCAGCGGTTGAACGGGTCGGTGTCATGGGCAAGTAGGAATGCGCGTTCTGCATTCGTTGAATCGTGTTCCAGGATCACCGGAGCCGAGAAGCCCCGCAAGATCGAAGGCACAGGTTTCGCGGCGAGACCGGTGAACTTAAAGGTCTGTTCGGCTTCGGTCAGTTCCAACACTTCGGTTACGCGTACCTCATCGCCGTTCGGGCCGAGCAGACCCACGGCGACAGGAATGACCTGAGGCTGCTTGTCCTCCTGTCCCGGCGTCGGTTCGGTGCGTTGGCTGAGGGTCAGGGTGTAGGTGCCATCGGCCCAATCTTCAGCGACCGAGACCCTTGGCGTTCCCGATTGACTGTACCAGCGCTTGAACTGGCTTAGATCGCGACCAGTGGTGTCTTCGAACACTTGTAGCCAGTCCTCGATCGTGCAGGCCTGTCCGTCATGGCGGTCGAAATAGAGGTCCAGCGCCTCTGAGTAGGCCTCGTCACCCACCAGACATTTCAGCATACCGATTACCTCAGCGCCTTTCTCATATACGGTTGAGGTGTAGAAGTTGTTGATTTCCTGAAAACTCTCGGGCCGCACCGGGTGCGACAAAGGCCCGTTGTCCTCGGGGAACTGTCGCGCGCGCAGGTCGATGGCGTCGTGAATACGTTTTACCGGGGCCGAGCGCATGTCCGAGGTGAACTGCGCGTCGCGGAACACCGTCAGCCCCTCTTTCAGACACAGCTGGAACCAGTCACGGCAGGTGATGCGGTTGCCGGTCCAGTTGTGGAAATACTCATGCGCGATAATCGCCTCGATCCGTTCGAAATTCACATCGGTCGAGGTTTCTGGGCTTGCCAGAACGGCGGAGGAGTTGAAGATGTTCAGCCCTTTATTCTCCATCGCGCCCATGTTGAAATCGTCGACCGCCACGATGTTGAACACGTCCAAATCGTATTCGCGGCCATAGACATCCTCGTCCCATTTCATGGATTTCTTCAACGCTTCCATGCCAAAGGCGCATTTGCCTTCATCTCCGGGACGAACCCAGAGGTTCAATTCAACGTCGCGACCGGATTTGGTGGTGAACTGGCCAGGGTGGGCAATCAGCTCCCCGGCGACGAGCGCGAACAGATAGGCGGGTTTGGGCCACGGATCGACCCATTCCGCCCAGCCTTCTCCTTTGTCCGAGGGGTTGCCGTTGGACAGCAGCACCGGCAGGTCTCCGTTGATGCGCACCGTAAAGGTGGACATCACATCCGGGCGGTCAGGGTAATAGGTGATCTTGCGAAAGCCTTCGGCCTCGCATTGGGTGCAGTACATGCCATTCGACATGTAGAGACCTTCAAGCGCGGTGTTGTGAGCGGGATCAATCTCGACCACGGCCTCCCAGATGAAAGGCGCGTCAGGCACCATAGCGGTGAGGCCTTCTGCGGTGATCTCGGGCGTGATCACGTCGCCATCAATCGCAGCTCGGATCAAGTTCAGTTCTTCCCCGTGCAGAAAGAATGTGCGGTCCGTGGCTTCGGGATTCGGACGGAATCTTATCCGAGAGGTCACGCGCGTGGCATTGGGGGCCAGATCAAAAGTCAGATGCACGCTATCCGCCAGGTAACCAAACGGGGTGTAGTCTTTCAGATAGATCGTGGTGGGGGCGGCGTCGCGCATCGGGGGCCTCATCATCTGGGAATCTGGCGTGACGTTAGGGGCTTCGCGCTGGCGCTGCAACCAGTGGGCAATTGTCCAGATAGATTTGAAACAGTTTCGTGTTTGGTCAAAAAAACTGAACCTATGGGCACAAGTTGCCTATCGGAAACAAACCACCTAATTGATGGGCGCATACAATGGCACACAATCGTAGGGGATTCGGAACATGAGCAGCAGAGAGATCCGCAGCGGACTGCAGATCGACCCGGTTCTGGTGGACTTCATCGAACAGAAGGCACTGCCGGGCACAAAGGTCACGGCTGATCAGTTCTGGTCGGGTCTGGAGCGTTTGGTGAATGAGCTGGGACCGAGGAACCGCGCGCTGTTGGAAAAGCGTGCCGACATTCAGGGGCGTATCGACGGTTGGCATGCGGCGCGGCGCGGCCTGCCCATCAATGCTGGCGAGTACCAGTCTTTTCTGCGTGAGATTGGGTATCTGGTTGATGAAGGCGAGGATTTCGAAATCGAAACCACCAATGTTGACCCCGAAATCGCTCTGACACCAGGCCCGCAGTTGGTTGTGCCGATCACCAATGCACGCTTTGCGCTGAACGCGGCGAATGCCCGTTGGGGCAGTCTGTATGATGCGCTTTATGGCACCGATGCGATGGGTGATCTGCCGACTGGCAAGGACTATGACACCGAGCGGGGCGCTCGGGTCGTCAGCTGGGCCAAGGCCTTTTTGGATCAGGCCGTACCGTTGGCCGACGGTTCCTGGTCGGATGTGTCAGGGCTGAGTGTTCAGAACGGAGCGCTGATGCCGACCCTGGCCGATGCGTCTCAGTTCGCAGGCTACGGTGGCGCAGCCGAGAACCCGGAATTTGTCCTGCTCCGCAACAACGGTCTGCACATCCAGATCAAGGTTGATGCGCTAAGCGCAATTGGCGCAACTGATCTGGCGGGTATTTCTGATGTGCGTCTTGAATCCGCGCTTTCAACGATCATGGATTGTGAGGACTCAGTCGCCTGTGTCGACGCGACCGACAAGGTGCTGGCCTACGGAAACTGGCTGGGCCTGATGGCTGGCGACTTGACCGAGGAGGTCACAAAAGGCGGTGCTACGCTCACCCGCAAACTTGCGGGGGATCTAGTCTATTCAGCACCCGATGGCGCGTCGGCCACGTTGAAAGGGCGCTCGCTGATGCTGGTGCGTAACGTTGGCCACCTGATGACCAACCCCGCCGTGCTGGATGCCGAAGGTCGTGAGATTGGTGAAGGTTTGATGGATGCGCTCTGCACTACACTGATCGCCATGCATGATCTGAAGCGTGAGGGCGGCAACTCTGTCACCGGCTCGGTCTATGTGGTCAAACCCAAGATGCACGGCCCCGAAGAGGTCGCGTTCGCGGTCGAGATTTTTGACATGGTCGAGGACATTCTGGGCCTGCCACGGAACACCGTAAAACTGGGCATCATGGATGAGGAACGTCGCACCTCGGCCAACCTCAAGGAATGCATCCGCGCCGCGAAGTCACGCGTGGCATTTATCAATACTGGCTTTCTTGATCGCACAGGGGATGAAATTCACACCTCGATGGAGGCGGGTCCGATGCTGCCCAAGGGCGAGATCAAGGAGACGCCTTGGATTGCGTCCTACGAGGATCGCAACGTCGATATCGGATTAGCCTGTGGCCTAAAGGGTAAGGCACAGATCGGAAAAGGCATGTGGGCAATGCCGGATCGAATGGAGGATATGCTGGCGGCCAAGATCGGTCACCCTCAAGCGGGCGCAACCTGCGCCTGGGTGCCTTCGCCCACTGCCGCAACCTTGCACGCAACGCATTACCACAAGGTCGATGTGCTGGCGCGTCAGGACGAGTTAGCCGCTGGCGCTACTCGGGGGACGCTGGATGATCTGTTGACGGTGCCACTGTTGGGTGGTCGCAATCTCAGCGCTGAGGAGATTACCCGTGAGATCGAGAACAATGCTCAGGGTATATTGGGTTATGTTGTGCGCTGGGTCGATCAAGGCGTCGGCTGCTCGAAAGTGCCGGATATCAACGACATTGGTCTGATGGAAGACCGCGCGACCTGCCGGATTTCGTCTCAGGCGTTGGCGAACTGGTTGCATCATGATCTGATCAGTCAGGAGCAGCTGATGGCAGCGCTGCAGAAAATGGCTGCTGTAGTGGATCGGCAGAATGCGGATGATCCGTCCTATAAGCCGATGGCGCCGGGTTTTGACGGGATCGCCTTTCAGGCGGCGTGTGATCTGGTATTCCGTGGGCGAGTGCAGCCCTCAGGATATACTGAACCGGTGCTGCACGCGCGCCGGTTAGAACTGAAGGCAAGCTTGCGCTAAGGGTAGGGGCGGGAACGAGGGGGCTGTCTGCCCCCTCGTGCTCCCCCGAGGATATTTTGGGCCAGATGAAAGGGATCGGGCATGGTTATTTCATTGCGCAAAGCGCGGACCATCATTCGAAAAGCGCTGGAAAAAGGGCGTGAGATGGAGCTGAAGCCCCTCTCGGTTGTGGTTCTGGATGCGGGCGGTCACGTGATCGCTTTTGAACGCGAAGACGGTGCCGCGCCGGGGCGGTTTGCAATTGCGCATGGCAAAGCATACGGATCGGTGATGCTGGGCATGGCGGGTACTGCGCAGATGCAGCGCGCCGAAGGGCAGGCCTATTTCATGGCGGCGGTGAACGGGGTTTACGGCGGTCAGGTTGTACCAGTCCCAGGCGGAGTTCTGGTGCGTGACCGTAAGGGTGCAGTGATTGGTGCCGTGGGCGTCACTGGCGACACGTCCGACAATGACGCCCAAGCCGCGCTAGTTGGCATTGAGGGTGCCGGGCTCGTGGGCGAGATCTAAAACCCTCGGATCGATTTTACAGGGGATGTGCGCGGCTGAACACGCGCTTGCGCTGCCATGCAGGGTCTGTGTCGTTGCGCGCGGCTCGGGCTGCCGATAGGTTTTGCAGAATACCTGCGAAACAAAGGACTTGGAATGGCGCGCCCCGTTGTTGGAATTATCGGCAACTCTTACTTGATGAATGATCAGTACCCGACGCATGCGGGCGGGACGATGAATTCTGATGCGGTGTCCAACGTATCGGATTGTCTGCCTTTGCTGATACCTGCTGATCCGCGCTATGTATCGGTCGACGAATTGCTAGAGGTTTGCGACGGGTTTTTGCTGACAGGCGGGCGCCCCAATGTTCATCCTGAGGAATATGGCGAGCCCGCAACCGAAGCGCATGGTGAGTTCGACCGCGCACGGGATGCGATCACGCTGCCTCTGGTCCGGGCTTGTGCCGAGCGGGGGCAGCCGTTTTTTGGGATCTGCCGAGGATTTCAGGAAGTGAACGTCGCCTTGGGTGGCACGCTTTATCCTGAAATTCGCGATCTTCCTGGGCGCCAGAACCACCGCATGCCACCCGATGGCACGTTGGAGGAAAAGTTTGCCCTGCGGCACGTCGTGAAGATGACCGAAGGTGGAGTTTTCCACCGCTTGTTGGGTGCGGCTGAAGTGATGACCAACACACTTCACGGGCAGGGGATCAAAACATTGGGCGAGAATGTGGTGATTGACGGCCACGCCCCTGATGGAACGCCCGAGGCGATTTATGTCAAGGACGCGCCCGGATTTACCCTGTCGGTCCAGTGGCATCCAGAGTGGGATGCGGCGAATGACCCGGTCTCGCGGCCGCTGTTCCAGGCGTTCGGACGCGCTGTTCACGCTTGGGCCGAAGGGAATGAGGCGGCCCGTTTCCAGCGCACGGCCTGAAGGTGAATTGGCCCGACGCGGCGCCGGACCAAATCGTTCTTAGACCATTAAGTTGAACTGTTTGTTCAGCGGCAGGCTGCGCGCGCGCTCTCCCGTCAGATCAAACAACGCGTTCCCCAAAGCGGGCATCGAGGGAGGAGTACCCGGCTCACCGACACCACCCAGATGTTTCTGGGTTTCGAGTACCCGGACTTCTGTTACCGGAGTGCTGTGCATCCGAAGCCCGTCATAGTCCGGGAAGTTCAGTTGTTCGACTTCACCATCCGAGAAGGTGATCTCGCCTGTGGTCGCGGCCGAAAGGCCATAGATCATGCCGCCAATCATCTGCGCCTCAACTGTTGCCGGATCGAGCGCGAGGCCGACATCGCAGGCGATCCAGGCCTTGCGGATGCGGATGGTTCCATCCTCGTCCACCACCTCGATCACCTGCGCGACCGGGGTCCCAAAGCTGTAAGTCATCGCCACGCCACGTCCGACACCATTTGGGGTCTTGCCGGTCCAACCTGACATCTCCTTGACGGCTCCAAGACATCCCGCAGCTGGGGCGAATTCGGTCTTGGTCAGTTCAATCCGAAAGTCCAGCGGATCACGCCCGGCGGCATGGGCCATCTCGTCCAAAAAGGTCTCGTGAAAGAAACCATTGTGGCTGTTGCCGACCGAGCGCCAGAAACCAACCGGTACGGCCAGATCAGCGATGTGGCCGCTCATGCGATAATTCGGAACGGCGTAAGGTTGGTTGAAGAAACCTTCGACAAGGACTTTGTCGGGTCCCCCGCCGGAAAAGCCGGTATATCGCTTCACGGCTTGCTGGGTTGGGGATTGGGAGGCGACCTTGCCGTCGATCAGAACGGCTTTGCCGTCCTTCACCGCACCACGCATTCGGGCCATGGCACCTGGACGGTAGTAATCGTGGCGCATATCCTCTTCACGGCTCCAGGTGGTCTGAACCGGGGTGCCGGGCATCGCCATGGCGATTTTTGTTGCGATCTCGCCGAAATCCAGCTCGCCCCGGCGGCCGAAGCCTCCACCCAGATAAGTGGTGTGAATCTCAACTGCCTCGGTCTCAAGCCCGGCGGTGTTGGCCACCCGCATCTGGATCAGCGTCGGGGCCTGATTGCCGCACCACAGGTCCAACTTGCTGCCGGTATAAAGCGCGGTGGCGTTCATCGGCTCCATCGTGGCGTGGGCCAGATAAGGAACAGTGTAGTCCGCCGTGATTTCGGTGGCCCCTTCGGGCAGAACATCTACATCTCCATCATCGCGCATGGTCGAGTTCGGAGCGTCATCAAACGCTTTGGCGATCTGTTCAAACAATGCATCGGTTTCGGGAGGATAGGGGGCATCGCCCCAATCTACGTCGATCGCCTCGACCGCCTGAATGGCAAGCCATGTATTGTTGGCTATCACTGCAACACCTGTGCCCAGATCAACGATTTTTTCGACCCCGGGCATGGTTTCGGCCGCGCTGGCGTCAAAGCCGTTCATGGTGCCGCCCAGTTTGGGGTTCATGCGGACCGAGGCGAATTTCAACCCCTCAGGCCGTACGTCGATACCAAAGGTTGCGGTGCCAGTGGACTTTCCCGGAATATCAACGCGCGGGAGGGCCTTGCCGATCAAACGCCACTCGGACGGGTCGCGCAGGGAGACCACAGGTAGTTCAATCAGGCCTGCGGCTTCTGCTAATTTGGTATAGGGTATGCGGGTGTCGTCTGGCGCGATCACAGCGCCATTTTCGGTCTTGAGCTGGTCGCGATCAACGCCCAGCTGGTCCGCTGCGGCCTGTTTCAACGTCTCGCGCGCGGTGGCTCCAGCCATCCGCATCCGTTCGAATCCGTCTTTCATCGATGTCGAGCCACCGGTGACCTGCAGGCTGAGTGTTCGGCCCAAAACACCCAGTGCCTCACCCAGATTGTGCTGGAAATCCGAGACGTCATAACCTTTGTTTGGCAGGCTTTCGCCCATAAGGGCGTGGTTGTAATAGGCCGCAGCAGCGGGACCGTGCAGCACGCGGATATCGTCCAGTTCGACATCCAATTCTTCGGCGATCAGCGCCGCCCAGGTGGTCATCACGCCCTGACCCATCTCAGCACGCGGCGCGAACAGGGTCACGCCCTGCTGGTCGATCAGAACAAAGGGGCTGAGCGCGGTTTCACCTTCACGCGGCTTCAGCGGATTCGCGGCAGGACGAGTGACATAATAGGCGCCAAAGGCCACGCCACCGACAATGGCGGCTGATCCGATCAGGAAGGTGCGGCGCAGGATTTTTCCGATGCTTGCCATGGATCAGGCCTCCTTCAGCTTGGATGCGGCGTCGTGGATGGCGGCGCGGATGCGGGGATAGGTGCCGCAGCGGCACAGGTTGCCCTGCATAGCGTCGTCGATATCAGCGTCAGTTGGCGCTGGGTTCTCGGCCAGCAAAGCTGCGGCCTGCATGATCTGACCCGACTGGCAATAGCCGCATTGCGCCACTTGGTGATCAACCCAGGCCTTTTGGATCGTTGCCATGGCGTCAGGCGTTCCAAGCCCTTCGATCGTGGTGACATCTCCCCAAACATCCGAAAGCGCCACCTGGCAGGACCGCACGGCCTCACCATCAATATGAACTGTGCAGGCACCGCAGGCGGCCACGCCGCAACCGAACTTAGTGCCGGTCAGTCCAACCTCATCTCGCAGCACCCACAGCAAGGGCACATCATCAGGCAGATCAACCTGATGGGTCTTTCCGTTGATCTTTAGGGCCGTCGCCATGGCACACCTCTCTTAGCTTTGGCTGGTCTCTGACATATTTAATGGAAAGTGTCAGCTTGTCAATTGACAAAATATAGAAGAAATGTCAGAGGTTCTCTCATGACGAGTGCAAATGAAGAATCCAAGACTGCGGCCATTCTGAGTTCGGCTTTTCGAGCCTTCGCAGCTTATGGGTTTCGCAAGACGTCCATGGATGACATCGCCAAAGGGGCAGGGATGTCGCGGCCCGCAGTATATCTGCATTACAAAAATAAAGAGGCCATCGTCCGCGAGCTGACTCAGTATTACTACGACGAAAAAGTCATACTGGTGGCTGAGGCATTGGCCGGTGAAGGCTCTTTGCCGGAAATTCTTGCAGGCGCCGTCCAAGCACAATCCCAAGGGATGGCCGAGATTTTGGCATCGCCACATGGGCTTGAAATGCTCGATGCAACAAAGTCCATGTCGGCCGACATCGTTCAGGAGGGTGAGGCTAAACTAACTCGTCTTTACGCGGATTGGTTGCGTCGTGAAAACTCTGCTGGTCGTGCGCATTTGCCGGTTGGTCCGGATGAGGCCGCAAAAACGATAACAACATCGCTGAAGGGCATCAAAATGACGGCCTCCAGCGCTGAAGAATTCGAGCAGGGCATTTCGCAATTGGCCACGCTGTTGGGCGCGGCACTTGAGATCAGGTAACGCGCTGACGGATTTTGTATTCCGGCTTGTCCCACAATTTGTTGGTGATGATGTCGGCAAGAATTTGGGCGGCCTGTTCCACATCACTTTCATCGATATACAACGGCGTGAAGCCGAAACGCATGATATCGGGCGCTCGAAAATCACCGATCACGCCACGCGCGATCAAGGCCTGCATGGCAGCGTAACCTTCATCAAAATGAAACGAGACCTGACTGCCGCGCTGGGCAGGATCACGGGGGCTCGCCAGGGATAAGTCGGGGCAGGTGGCTTCGACGCGAGCGATGAACAACTCGGTCAATTCGATGGATTTGGCACGCACATCGGCCATTTCGGCCATATCCCAGATATCCATCGCCGCCGACAAGGCGGCCATCTGGATGACCGGTGGGGTGCCGACCCGCATCCGCTCGATCCCGGCACCGGGGCGATAGTCGAGATCGAAAGCAAAGGGGGCTTCATGCCCCAACCAGCCCGAAAGCGCCGGGCGCACTTGTCCAGACAAGCGTGGGGCCACATAGATAAAGGCGGGCGCACCCGGGCCACCGTTGAGATATTTGTACGTGCAGCCAACAGCGAAATCCGCATTGCAGCCGGACAGATCAACCGGGACGGCCCCCGCAGAGTGTGCCAGATCCCAGACCGTCACGACGCCATTGGCATGGGCGAGTTCGGTCAGTGCTTTCATGTCATGCATACGACCCGAGCGATAGTCAACTTCGGTCAGCATCAGAACCGCGACCTCTTCGGTGATATGCTTGGCAACATCCTGAGGGTCGACCACGCGCAATTCATAGCCGGGCCCCAGTGACCGCAGCAGACCGTCGGCCATGTATAAGTCAGACGGGAAGTTGCCGTTGTCAGACAGGACTACTCTGCGAGTAGGGTTCAGTTCTAGCGCTGAGGCAACCGCCTGATACACCTTGATCGACAGAGTATCGCCCACCACAACGCTGCCAGGCTCAGCACCGATCAGCCGTCCGATCCTGTCGCCCAGTCCGGTCGGCATACCCATCCATCCGGCCTTGTTCCACCCGGTGATGAGCATTTGCCCCCACTCATCCTTCAACATGCTCTCGACGCGGTTCGCCGCTGATTTCGGCAAAGGACCCAGGGAGTTGCCGTCCAGATACAACACGCCTTCGGGTAGATTGAACATGGATTTGGTTGTGGCGAAATCGGTCATGGATTTTCTTTTCTACAGCTTTGGTTCGGATGTTTGACTTTGGCCTATCTGATCTGAACCAACCTGTCCATTCTTGGCACCTCGTGCCTTGCTGGCTTGAACGTGCGCCTACTTTTCAGGATGCGACAACCTTTGCTTTTGCCTTCAAAGTCAGAAAGCGATAACACAGCGCCCAGAAACGACATGCGTGGGTGTGTGTCACCGCTTTGGGGAAGGCCATGCGCTGGATCGATCTTCCACCTGTTTGGCTTGTGGGTTTTGCCGCGTTGGCTTGGGTGCAAGCGCGCGTGCTGCCGATGGGGCTGTCTTTGAACGGGGCGGTGACGGATTTGCTCAGCGGCATTCTTGTCGGAGGCGGCATTATTCTTGCGATCATGGCTGTGGTCGAATTCCGCCGTCACCGCACCACTGTTCTTCCGCATGAAACGCCGTCAACGATGGTTCAATCAGGTATCTATAGACGCAGCCGCAACCCGATTTATTTGGGCGATGTGCTGATATTGGCGGGATTGATCTTTCGCTTCGACGCGGTGTTGTCGTTGGTGTTGCTTCCGATCTTTGTCTGGCTTTTAGAGCGCCGTTTTATCATTCCCGAGGAAGACCGGTTGCGCCGCACATTCCGCGCCGATTTCGCGCGCTACGAACGCAAAACACGGCGATGGATTTAAGGGTGTGGTCATCATGACACAGCACTACAATTGCTGCGCTTGCGAAATAATCTTGCGCAGGATACATGTCTGCTTGTCATTCTATGCTGAACACCCACCTGGCCTGAATCTAAAATTAGGGGGAACCGACTGGTGAAAATTGGGACGCCAAAGGAAACGTATAAGGGCGAGAACCGGGTCGCGATGACTCCGGACTCGGCCGTGCAGTTGCAGAAACTGGGTTTTGAATGCCTGATCGAAAAAGGCGCGGGCGCTGCTGCGGGGTTTTCGGATGCCGCTTATGAAGCTGCTGGCGTTGAGGTCATGAAGACCGCAGCCTCGCTTTGGAAGGCGGCAGATATCATTGCCAAGGTTCGTCAGCCTGATGCCACCGAGCTGAAGCGGCTGAACAAGGACAAGACCCTGATTTCTTTCTTCAACCCTGCCGGCAACGAAGAGGGAATGGAGGCCGCAAAGTCCAAGGGCGCGACTGTCATCGCGATGGAGATGGTGCCGCGTATTTCGCGCGCGCAGAAGATGGACGCGCTGTCTTCGATGGCCAATATCGCCGGTTACCGCGCGGTGATCGAGGCGGGCAACAACTTTGGCCGATTCTTTACCGGTCAGGTGACGGCGGCCGGTAAAGTTCCGCCTGCCAAGGTGCTGATCGTAGGCGCTGGCGTGGCGGGGCTGGCGGCGATCGGGACGTCGACTTCGTTAGGTGCGATCACCTATGCGTTTGATGTGCGCCCGGAAGTGGCCGAGCAGGTCGAATCCATGGGGGCCGAGTTCGTCTATCTGGACTTCGAGGAAGAACAGCAAGACGGAGCGGCGACCGGTGGTTACGCCTCGGTCCAGTCTGAAGAATTCCGCGAGGCACAACTGGCCAAGTTCCGCGAGCTTGCTCCGGAAATGGATATCGTCATAACCACTGCGCTGATCCCAAACCGCGAAGCACCCGAGCTTTGGACCAAGGACATGGTCGAGGCGATGAAGCCGGGTTCGGTCATCGTTGATTTGGCTGCAGAAAAGGGCGGCAACTGTAAGCTCACCGTGCCGGATGAGAAGATCGTGACCGACAACGGCGTGACCATCATCGGCTATACTGACTTCCCCAGCCGGATGGCAGCGCAGTCTTCTTCGCTGTATGCGACCAACATCCGACACATGATGACCGACCTGACGCCCGAGAAGGACGGCAAAGTCAATCACGACATGGAAGATGACGTGATCCGCGGCGCGACCGTGACCCATGAGGGTGAGATCACCTTCCCGCCGCCACCGCCCAAGGTGCAGGCGATTGCGGCGCAGAAAAAGCCTGAAGTCAAAGAGCTGACCCCTGAAGAGAAAAAAGCGCAGGAAATCGCGGCCTTCAAGGCGCAAACCAAGCAGCAGTTCACTCTGCTTGGAGTCGGTGGTGCGCTGATGCTGCTGGTCGGGTTGGTTGCTCCGGCCAGCTTCATGCAGCATTTTATCGTCTTTGTGTTGGCGATCTTCGTGGGCTTCCAAGTGATCTGGAATGTCTCGCACAGTTTGCACACTCCGCTGATGGCGATCACCAACGCGATCTCGTCGATCATTATCGTTGGGGCTTTAATGCAGATCGGATCGGGATCTTTCCTTGTCATTCTGCTGGCAGCGCTTAGCGTCTTCATGGCCGGGATCAACATCTTCGGCGGCTTCCTCGTAACCCGGCGCATGCTCGCCATGTTCCAGAAATCTTAAGGAGGCCGGGCAAATGGAATTTGGCTTCACTACTGCCGCCTACGTTGTTGCGGCTGTTCTGTTCATCCTTTCCCTCGGCGGTCTGTCGAACCAAGAAAGCGCTAAGCGCGCGGTTTGGTACGGCATCGTCGGTATGGCGCTGGCGGTCTTTGCCACGCTGGTTGGCCCGGGTTCCGGCCTGTGGTTGCTGTCGCTGCTGCTGATCGTCGGCGGCGGTCTGATCGGTCAATACGTGGCGCAGCGCGTCCAGATGACCGAGATGCCGCAGCTTGTGGCCGCGATGCACTCGCTGGTCGGTCTGGCGGCTGTGTTCGTGGGTTTCAATGCGCATTTTGAGATTGGCAACGTGGCGCAAGTCATGGCTATTGCTGACAGCGCGAAAGAAGCGGACCTGTCCAATCTGGGCGCCTTTGCCAAGCTGATTGCTAAGAAAACATCGGCCGAGCTGGCGATCCTGCACGTAGAACTGTTCTTGGGCATCTTTATCGGTGCGATCACCTTTACTGGCTCAGTCGTGGCCTATGGCAAGCTGGCCGGGAAGGTGACTTCGGCTGCGACCAAGCTACCCGGCGGTCACGCGCTGAACGCGGCGGCTGCGGGTCTCTCGCTGATCTGCCTGGTGTGGTACACCTCGACCGGTGGCTTCTTCCCGTTGTTCCTGATGACGCTGGCGGCGCTGTTTATCGGCTATCACCTGATCATGGGCATCGGTGGTGCCGACATGCCGGTGGTTGTGTCGATGCTGAACTCGTATTCGGGCTGGGCAGCGGCGGCCATTGGTTTCTCGCTGGGCAACGACCTGCTGATTGTGGTTGGTGCGCTAGTGGGCTCGTCTGGTGCGATCCTGTCTTACATCATGTGCAAGGCGATGAACCGTCACTTTGTGAGCGTGATCTTGGGCGGCTTTGGCGGCCCGCAGGGTGAACAGATGGCTGTTGAAGGCGAGCAGGTAGCGATTGAAGCTGACGGCGTGGCTGCGGCTCTGAACGACGCCGATAGCATCGTTATCATTCCCGGTTACGGCATGGCCGTGGCACAGGCGCAGCAATCGGTCAGTGAACTGGTCCGTAAGCTGCGTGCCAAAGGCAAGAACGTGCGCTTTGCGATCCACCCAGTTGCGGGTCGTCTGCCCGGCCATATGAACGTTCTGCTGGCCGAGGCAAAGGTGCCGTATGATATCGTTCTGGAGATGGACGAAATCAATGATGACTTCCCTGACACGGATGTCGCCATCGTCATCGGCTCGAACGACATCGTGAACCCTGCGGCGCAGGAGGACCCCAACAGCCCGATCGCCGGGATGCCGGTTCTGGAATGCTGGAAGGCGAAACAGGTGTTCGTGTCGAAACGCGGTCAGGGTACCGGATATTCTGGAATCGAAAACCCGCTGTTCTTCAAGGAAAACACCCGCATGTTCTATGGCGATGCAAAGGCGTCCTTGGACAAGCTGTTGCCAATGATCGATTGATCACGGGACATGACCAAATTGCAAAGGGCGCCTTGGGGCGCCCTTTTCTTTTTTGATTGAGGGGGCTTTGCCCCCTTGGACCCCCTGGAGTATTTGGGGCCAGATGAAGCAAGCGGATATGGTATCACGGTGACGTTGGGCGATTGTTGGGAGGATTCAGATGCAGAAAGTGAATGGCATAGGGGGCGTGTTTTTTCGCGCTAAAGATCCGGAGGCTCTGAGTGCGTGGTATGAGGAGCATCTGGGAGTTAATCACTACAACCCCATCCCCTGGAAACAGCGTGAAGGCTATACCGTGTTTGCGCCGTTTGCGCAGGATACCGACTATTTCGGCAGGGCTGATCAGCAATGGATGATCAATTTTCGTGTCGATGATTTGGATGCCATGATTGCACAGCTAGAGACTGCCGGAATTACAGTTGAAACGCATCCTGATTGGGATAGCGAGGTTGGCAAATTTGCACGTATTCACGATCCCGAGGGGAACCCCATCGAGCTCTGGCAGCCAAATCAATGACATAGCGGGTTGTATACCATTGTATCCTCGTAACTATATGAAATAAAAAGATAATTGATGTATTCCGTGAGCTGCGTATAGTGCCGGAAGCCTTGGGGAATGATCCATGACTCCGATAGATGACCATCCGCTGCGCTATGCGCTGGCCAATGAACTGCATGCGCGACCCTTTCCGGTGGCTTCAGCACCCTGCACCGTGGTATTTCTGGCGATCAAGAAAACGGATGCCGCAGCGGCCCGGGATCGCAATCTGGATATGGCGCATCTGATCGACTTGCTGAATCGCCACGGTGCGCAGCACCCGCAGCCAGGCGCGACGCATTATGCTGGTCAAATCGGGCGCCATTGGCTGAAATGGGAACAGCATACCGAGTTTGTGACATACACGGCCATTGCGCAGAATGTCAGTGATCGGGCTTTTAATCCCGCGGATTTCGAAGTGTTCCCGCCCGATTGGCTGATGGCTAGCCCGGGGCGGCGGATCACCTCGATCATGATGCGTGTGGTCGAGCGGTCAGAGGATGCCCTGGTCACGCAAGCACTGTCGGACTGGTTCGAGCCTGAAAGCCTGGCTGTGGCTAGCGTTCTGGATGACTCGGCGATTTGCGCCAGCGATTTTCGTATCGACCCGGCCGGTCACATGCGGTTTGCGCTGTTTGTTTCGAAATTTGCTGGTCAACGCAGAACAGGTCGAATTCTCCAGCGTCTTTGCGAAATCGAAACCTATAAAGCGATGTCCATGCTTGGCTTCGCCCGCGTCAAAGACCTGATGCCGCGCATCGGTGAACTTGATAAGAAACTGTCTGATCTGATGGTCCAGATGACCGATGAATCCGCAGCCCCCGACGATCTGTTGTTGCAATTGCTGTCAACCTCGACCGAGTTGGAAACTATTTCCGCGCGCAGTTCGTTCCGTTTTGGGGCGACCGGAGCCTATGAGGCGATCGTCAACCAGAGGATAACGGTTCTGCGCGAGGAACGGTTTCAGGGTCGTCAGAACTTTGCTGACTTCATGATGCGCAGGTATGACCCTGCGATCCGAACTGTGAAAGCCACCGAACGTCGCCTGCAAGCCTTATCCGACCGCGCCATTCGGGCGGGTGAGCTGTTGCGGACCCGGGTGGATGTTGAGCGTAGCGCGCAGAACCAGGCCTTGCTGGAAAGCATGGACCGACGCGCCGATCTGGCGTTGCGGTTGCAGCACACCGTCGAAGGGCTTTCAGTGGTGGCGATCAGCTATTATGCGGTTTCGCTTGTTAGCTATTTTCTGTATCCACTGACGAAGATCGGGATCAGCAAGGGGATGCTGACAGCAGCGGTGACAGTCCCGGTCGTACTGGGAGTTTGGCTTGCCATACGTCAGATTCGCAAGCGGTTGGAATAGACGGTATTTGCCAAATGCCGAAGGACCTGTAGAACCGTCATAATTTGGCAAAATTCTCGAGGGTAATCCGTGATCGGTATATTGGCCGCATGGCGCGCAGTCGCCGCCATGTTCATCCTGAATGGTGCGTTGTTTGGCATTTGGGCTTCGCGCATCCCAGCGGTACGCGACCGGCTGGAACTAAGCCACGAGGCACTAGGGTATGGCCTACTGTTTATGGCAGCAGGTGCGGTTTGTTCTTTTCCTATCACCGGGAAACTGACGGATCGGTTTGGGGCTGTGGCGATCACGCGGATCATCGCGGTTCTTTATACTGCCTCGCTGATCCTGCTGGCGTTTGCGAATGGGTTCTGGGCGCTGGCCGCGTTCCTGTTCGTATTTGGTGCATTTCACGGTTCGATGGACGTAGCCATGAACGCTTGGGCCGCCGAAGTTGAGCAGGCTTATGACAAACCAGTCATGTCATCGTTCCATGCAATGTGGAGCCTCGGCGCAGGGCTAGGGGCTCTCAGCGGCTATACTGCGGTTCAAATGGGGCTGAGCGTGATTCAGCATTTCCTGCTGGCAGGCAGCATCGTTGTGGGACTGGCATTGGCTTTGTCCTGGGTGCAATGGAAGTCTCGCCGGTCGGATGCCAAGAAAGGATCGGTTTTTGCATTGCCTTCCGGTGCTTTGGTGCTGGTTGGATTTACGGCACTCTGTGGAGCTTTGGGTGAGGGCGCGGTGGCAGATTGGAGTGCGATCTTCCTGCGTGACGTGACAGGCGCCGCTGAGAGCATTGCAGCGCTAGGCTATGCTGTTTTCTCGGTAACAATGGTGCTGTTTAGATTGGCAGGCGGTTTTGTAATTTCCCGATTTGGACCCGTGGCGACGGCACGTTTTGGCGGCATCTGCGCTGCACTGGGTGTGTATACCGTGGTAACAGCCAGTGAGGCAGGGCTCGCTCTGGCAGGGTTTGCCGTGATGGGGCTCGGCTATGCTGTGATCATGCCTTTGGCGTTTAGTCGTGCCGCAAATGATCCGCGTGTCCCACCGGGGCAGGCGATCGCCAGTGTTGCGACTTTGGGGTACGGAGGGTTGTTGATCGGGCCGCCCCTGATCGGGTTCTTGGCGGAATTGATGACCTTGAGATTGGCGTTTGCGGTTCTGTTGCCGCTGGCCGTCCTGATCATTGTGCTAGCCGGCGCGCTGAAGCGCGCCGACTGAAGTTGCTTAGCGTCCGCGAATACGCGGATCGAGCGCGTCGCGTAGTCCGTCGCCCAGATAGTTCACGCTCAACACGGTCAGCGAGATTGCAAGTCCGGGCCAGAACACGCGCTCGGGGTATTGCTGCAAATAGTCGACGCCGTCGAAAAGCAGGCGACCCCATGTCGGGAAGTCCGGCGGGAAGCCGAGGCCGAGGAAGGACAGAGCGCTTTCTGTGATGATCGCCGTCGCGATACCCAAGGTTGCAGACACCATGATTGGAGACAACACGTTCGGCAGGATATGCCGCGTGATGATCTGCGTGTTGCTGGTGCCGATGGACCGTGCAGCCAGAACGAACTCACGTTCCTTGATTGCCAACACATCGCCGCGCACGATCCGGGCGGTGGGCATCCATGAGGTGATACCGATGGCACAGACGATCAGGATGAAAATTCCGCGTTCCAGCCCGAATGCAGCGGACAAAGGCTCGCGGAACAGCAGCATCATCACCAGCAACAAGGGCAACAGAGGCAGGGCCAGGAACAAATCGGTCAGGCGCATCAGAGGCCCATCAAGGCGTTTGAAGAATCCGGCAACAACCCCAATCAACGATCCAAGGAACAGCGCCAGCAGCATCGCGGTGATGCCCACTGAAACCGAGGTCTGCCCGCCCGACATCATCCGCGCCAGAATATCGCGGCCCAATTGGTCGGTCCCGAAGGGATGTGCCCAACTGGGGCCTTGGTTCCGCGCGCGAATGTCGATTTGCGTCGGATCAATGCTCCAAAGAAATGGGCCCAGATAAACCCCAGCGACGATGAAGATGAACAGTATCGCTCCGATCATCGCGCCTTTGTGGGTTTTGAACTGGTCCCAGACATCGCGCCATTGGCTGCGGGGTGGCGTAGTCAGCTCTTCCATAACGTCAGTGGTTGGCAGAGCGGTCGAGGCGGGCGCAAGTCCTTCGTCCGGGACCAGCGTATCGGTACGATCATGATCAGTCATAGCGAATCCTCGGGTCCAGAATGCCGTAGAGCACATCGGCGATCAGGTTGAACAGCACGATCAGCACCGCAAAGATGAAGGTTAGCGTCTGCACCATCGGCAGATCATTGGCCTGGATGGCCCCGATCAGCAATTGGCCGATACCGTTCACCTTGAACACCTGCTCGGTGATGATGGCGCCGCCGAAGATGGCCGGTATACCCAGTGCAATCACGGTGACCACGGGGATCATGGAGTTGCGCAGGACATGGACCATGACCACGGTGTACTCGCTGAGGCCCTTGGCACGCGCGGTACGGACGTAATCCTGATTGAGATTGTCCAGCATCGAAGCGCGCATGAAGCGGCTCAACTGCGCAGTGATCTGCAACGCCAGAACCATGACCGGCATGATCATCTGTTTCAGCTGCAACATGAAACTGTCCCAACTGTTCACCACCAGGGTGGTATCGTAAATCGACGGAAACCAGCCGAGCTGAACCGAGAAGATCACGATTACCAGCACGCCCGAGAAGAAGGGCGGGACCGAGAAGCCGACCATCGACACGAATGTGCCCATCTGGTCGAACCAGGAATACTGGCGGTACGCGGAATAGATGCCGATGGGCAGGGCGATCAGAATGGCGACCACATAGGCGGTGCCAACAACCCACAGGGTCTGCGGGATACGCTGAACGACGATGTCCATGACGGGTGAACGAGTCTGCCACGAAATCACACGCAGATCACCTTCGGAAAAGGTCGTGCCAAACATCGCATCGATTAGCACCTGCGGTTCAATCCAGAAGAATTGCACGATCCATTTCCAGAACCGGATATGCATCGGCTGACCAAGGCCAAGCGCCTCACGCATCTTCTCTTTGACTTCAGGGGGAACGGTGAGCGGGACCTGCGCCATCGGGTCGCCAGGTGCGAGTTCGAGGAGCAGGAAGATGACGAGGCTGATGAACAGAAGCGTCGGAACCGCCAGCACCAGTCGTCGAATGGTAAAGTTAAGCATTAAGAGGCGCCTTTATATGCGTCTTCTTGTTGGAGTGGTCTGCAAATGACCGCGCCCCGAAGTTCGGGGCGCGGTTTTGCAAGGCTAACGCTTAGGAACCTGTCTTGCGGTACCAGT
Source organism: Ruegeria sp. AP7 (assembly GCF_056539905.1). Classification (NCBI taxonomy): domain Bacteria; kingdom Pseudomonadati; phylum Pseudomonadota; class Alphaproteobacteria; order Rhodobacterales; family Roseobacteraceae; genus Ruegeria; species Ruegeria sp. AP7. Next base: position 44,321 of record NZ_JBQFVT010000014.1, read on the forward strand.
CCGCAATGTTCCACAGCTCGCTGTCCCAAACATTCAGGACAACACCACCCAGAGTGTTTGCGTGCGCCGACAGACGACCGCGGTGAACCAGCGGGATCATACCGCCGTTTTCGACCATGATGTCATTCAACTGACGCGCGATCTGCGCGCGCTCATCCGCACCAGCGGTTTCGGCCAGCTGTGCGTGCAGCTTGTCATAGTCCGCGTTGCAGAAACGGCTGATGTTTTCACCCTGCCACTGGCTTTCCGGCTTGGGTGCCTTATCGCACAGGCCGTTGCCCAGATAGGACTGCGGATCGGTGCCATTGAAGGTGTTCGCATACATCTCAACGTCCGCGTAGAACTTCTGGAAGGTATCGGGCGAGCCCGGATCACCGCCGAAGAAGACAGATGCGTTGATATTGCGCAGCTCGGTTTCGATGCCGATCTGGCTCCACCACTCTTTGATCAGCGCCTGGAAGTCCTGACGGACGGCGTTGGTCGAGGTCTGATAGACCACTTTCAGTGGCACGCCGTCTTTTTCACGAACGCCATCGCCATCGGAATCGACGATGCCCGCATCATCCAGCAGCTTTTTCGCGCCTTCTATGTCCTGCGTGTCGCAGCTGAAGGTGTCGGAATTCACCGCCGCAGGCGCGGGAACCCAGTTACAGGTGACCTTACCGGCCTGACCGTATCCGATTTCAACCAGCAGTGGCCGGTCGATGGCCAGCGACATCGCCTTATATACGGCCGGGTCCTGCAGGAACGGATGCGGGTGCGTTGCAGTTGAACGCTCGCCTTCCGGCAGATCTGGCGACGGGTTGGTCTGGTTCAGCATGATGCGTTCAACCAGCGGACCAAAGCCTGCTACCGGAGTACCTTTGCCGCCTTCCTGCATTTGCGCAATGACTTCAGGTGCCAGCTGCAGGTTCCAGGCATAGTCAAACTCGCCGGTTTCCATCACCGCACGGCCAGCTGCTGTCGCGTCGCCGCCGCCTTTGAAGGTCACGGTTGCAAAGGCTGGTTTTGCCGGGTCGCGATAGTTGTCGTTAGCCTTGAAGGTGATCACGTCATTGGGCTTGAATTCGGTGACAACAAATGGGCCGGTGCCGATCGGGTTAAAGTTCTGCTCGGTGCATTCGGGTGCTTTGGCCCCCATGCAATCCGCGAACTGGGCCGCCTGGATGATCGGGCTTTCGCCACCCACGAACGGGCCATAGGGGAACGGAGTCGGCGCATCGAATGTGACTTTGACAGTCAGATCGTCGACAGCCTCAACGTTGGTGACGCCTTCAAATTTGGTCACCTGCGCACAACCGCCTTCTGGGTCCATGCAATAATTTGCGGTAAACACAACGTCAGCTGAGGTGAACGGTGTGCCGTCAGACCAAGTGATTCCCGGCGCGATTTTCCAAGTGATTGAGGTCAGGTCTTCGCTGACGCCACCATTTGCAACCGTTGGGATCTCGGATGCCAGGAACGGAACCATCTCACCGTCTTGATTGTACCGGGCCAGGGGCTCAATCACCAACGAAGCTGATTCCACATCCTTGGTGCCACCCGACAAAAACGGGTTAAGGATCGACGGTGCTTGCCAGTAAATGATGCTGACATTGCCGTCCGATCCACGCTCGGCCATGGCCATCGGGGCCATTGCCGTGCTTGCAATCGCACCAAGCAAAAGGGTTTTGATTTTCATCATACACTCCATGTTGGACACATACGTGTCTCGATTATCTCCGCGATGCCCGCGGATTTGGCGTTGCCGTGAAAGGGGGTAAGAACATGGAATCAAACGAAAACGGTAGTTTCGCCCACGTGTTTTCCGTCCTCTCCCCAAAACGGTTACGCGGCGTATCGAAACAGAGTTTTGGAAAATTGCAAGCCTTGCCGTGCGAATTTTGACCAATCGGTTTGACTTTTCACATCCCTCGGCCTTAGCGTTTGGCACTCAATCCGAAAAGCCGCCAAGGGGAGAGCGCGCGTGCTGGATCAGCCAATTGCCCAGATCAAAAAACTACGGGTCGAATTCCAAACAAAAGATGGCCCGGTGGTCGGGGTCGAGGATGTCTCGTTCGAGGTCAATCCGGGCGAAACCGTCTGTATCGTAGGAGAATCGGGGTCGGGCAAGTCTGTCTCATCCTTGTCGTTGATGCGCCTGGTCGAGTTCGGCGGAGGCGAAATTGCAGGTGGGCAATTGCTGTTCGACCGCCGAGATGGCGAAGAGATGAATTTGGCCGGTGCCGATCAGGATCTGATGAAACAGATTCGCGGAAACGAGATCGGAATGATCTTTCAGGAGCCGATGACGGCCTTGAACCCGGTGTTCACCGTTGGACGGCAATTGACTGAAGGATTGCGAATCCACAAGGACATGAACAAAGCGCAGGCTGAGGACCGCGCGCTGGAGCTGCTGCGGCAGGTGAGAATCCCCGAACCCGAGCGGCGCCTGAAACAATATCCGCATGAACTGTCCGGCGGTATGCGCCAACGCGTGGTAATCGCCATGGCCATGGCATGTGAGCCGCGCCTTCTGATCGCGGACGAGCCCACAACAGCACTGGACGTGACCATTCAGGCCGAGATTTTGGCGCTGATGGACCGCCTCAAGCGCGAAACCGGCACAGCGGTGATGTTCATCACGCACGATATGGCTGTGGTTGCACAGATGGCGGATCGTGTTGTGGTCATGTTCCGCGGCAACAAGGTCGAGGAAGGCACGGTCAAAGAAATCTTCGAGAACCCGCAGCACGACTACACCAAGGCACTGTTGGCGGCGGTTCCGAAACTGGGTGAGATGCAAGGCAAAGCCGCACCTGAGCCAATGAAACTGCTGGGTGAGGAAGGCCAGACCATCGCGCCGATCCCGGGCACCAACGAGGTTCTGCTGACGGTCAAGAACCTGACCACGCGCTTTGCGGTGAAAGGCGGATTGCTGCGCCGGACCATCTCGAACGTGCATGCGGTCGAAGATGTCTCGTTCACGCTGAACCGGGGGCAGACCCTCAGCCTCGTGGGCGAATCTGGGTGCGGCAAGTCGTCGGCAGGGCGCTCGATCCTGCGGCTGGTCGAACCGATGGCGGGTGAGGTTGATCTGGACGGGGTCGACATCATGAAGCTGGATCAGGCCGGGCTGCGCAAAGCGCGGCTGGACATGCAGATGATCTTTCAGGATCCGTTCGCCTCGCTCAATCCGCAGATGCAGTTGGTCGATCAGGTGGCCGAGCCGATGCGCAACTATGGCGTTGCGTCAGGATCCGAATTGCAGGACCGCGTGGCGCAACTTTTCGATAAAGTGCAGCTACCGCGCAGCTTCATGCGCCGCTTCCCGCATGAGATGTCCGGTGGTCAGCGGCAACGGATCGCGATCGCTCGCGCACTGGCGCTGAACCCCAAATTGATCATCGCGGATGAGGCTGTATCGGCACTGGACGTCTCGGTTCAGGCACAGGTGCTGAATCTGATGATGGAGCTGCAATCCGAACTTAGCCTCAGCTATCTGTTCATCAGCCACGATATGGCAGTGGTCGAGCGGGTCAGCCACCATGTCGGTGTGATGTATCTGGGGCGTATTGTTGAACTGGGTCCGCGTGCCCGCGTATTCGAAAACCCGCAGCACGCATATACGCAAGCCTTGATGAAAGCGGTTCCGATTGCCGACCCGAACAAGCGCAAATCTGAAAAAGATCTGAACTTCAAGCCTATTCCGTCCCCGATTCATCCAATCGGTTACGAGCCGGAGCCATCGGAGTACAATGAGGTCGAGCCCGGTCACTTCGTGTTGACGACTGACAGCGGATATTAATTCCCATGGCCGAACGCCTGACGCCGCTTGAAATCATGACCCGGCTGATTTCGTTCCCAACGGTCAGCCGCGACACAAACCTTCCGCTGGTGGATTGGGTCGAGGGGTATCTGCAAAGCCATGGAATCGACTCCCATCGCTGGCCGGATCCGGACCAGCCGCACAAGGCGGCAATTTTCGCGCATGTCGGCCCTTGGGAAGAGGGTGCTATCGTGCTGTCGGGGCACACGGATGTTGTGCCGGTCGATGGCCAACCCTGGGATACAGATCCTTTTGTCGTAACCGAGAAAGACGGAAAGTATTACGGGCGTGGCACCTGCGATATGAAGGGCTTTGACGCACTGGCGATTTGGGCTCTGGTTGAGGCGCAATACGCTGATGTGAAACGCCCCCTGCAACTGGCGCTGAGCTTTGATGAAGAGGTGGGATGCACAGGTGCGCCGCCGATGATTCAGGCTATGCAGAAGGTCTTACCCAAGGGCTCGGCAGTGATCGTGGGCGAGCCGTCAACGATGCAGGCCGTTACCGGACACAAAGGCGGGTTCGGCTACGACACACATGTGGTGGGGTTCGAAGTTCACAGCTCGATCATGCATACCGGTGTTAATGCGATCATGGCGGCCGCACCGCTGATCGATTGGGCCAATCAGCGCAACGCTGAAAATATGGCGGCGGAACCATCAGACATTGCCGCCGTATTCGACCCGCCGTGGACGACATGTCATGTCGGCATGATCGAGGGTGGCACAGCGCATAACATCACCGCCAAGGATTGCCGGTTCATGATGGATTTCCGGGTTGTGCCCGGCGAACAAGCTGCACAATGGCGCGACGCCTATCTTGATCAGGTTCGGCAGGCTGAGGTGCAGATTCAGGCCGTTCATCCCGAAGCACGCATAGACGTGTCCGATCATTTCGCTGTGCCTGCGTTGGTGCCTGAAACCGAAGGTGAGGCTGAGATACTTGTACGCTCTCTGACTGGCGACAACGCGACTCATGTCGTCAGCTACGGCACAGAGGCGGGACAATTCCAAGAGGCCGGGTACTCGGCGGTAATTTGCGGCCCCGGCGATATAGCCCAAGCGCATCAACCTAATGAATTCATAGAAGTTTCGCAGTTCGATGCGGGTCACAAATTCATGGAGCGTCTGGTCCAGCGTCTCTGCAAATAACACCTGAAGGGAGATCTAAGATGCCCGTCAAGAACCGGCTTGCCGAAATGCATGGTGAAATCACCGAGTGGCGCCGCCATCTGCATATGCACCCTGAGTTGCTGTACGATGTCGAAGAAACGGCGGGTTTTGTCGTTGATCGTCTACGCGAGATCGGAGTCGATGACATCACGCCTGGCATCGGCAAATCTGGTGTTGTCGCGGTGATCAAAGGGCGCGAAAATACGAAGGGTCGGGTTATCGGACTGCGTGCCGATATGGATGCTCTGCCGATCGAAGAGGCGACCGGGCTTGACTATGCCTCGACCGTTTCGGGCAAGATGCATGCCTGCGGGCATGACGGTCATACCTCGATGCTGCTGGGGGCGGCGCAATATCTCGCTGAGACGCGGAATTTCGATGGCACCGTGGTTCTGATCTTTCAACCTGCCGAGGAAGGCGGGGCAGGTGGTCTGGCGATGTGCCAGGACGGGCTGATGGACCGTTGGGGCATCCAAGAAGTCTATGGGATGCACAATATGCCCGGGATGCCGGTTGGGGAATTCGCCATCCGCCCAGGCGCATTGCTGGCCTCATCAGATGAGTTCGAAATCGTTGTGACGGGCAAAGGCGGCCATGCTGCTGCCCCGCATGATGCGGTGGACACGACGCTGGTTGCATCGCATATTGTCGTTGCACTGCAATCGGTTGTGTCGCGTACGGTCGATCCGATCAAACGTGTCGTGCTGACCGTCGGAACATTTGAAACTGACAGCGCTGCTTCGAATGTGATCGCCCATACGGTACGTCTGCAAGGCACGGTTCGCACGCTTGATCCCGAATATCGCAAGATCGCGGAAGAGCGCGTGCGACGGATCGCTGAAGATACGGCCTCGGCCTTTGGGGCAACCGCGAAAATGACATGGACACCAGGGTATCCGGTGACCGTGAACTCCGAGGCTGAAACGGTTTTTGCTGCTGAAGCCGCAGAGGCGGTCTCAGGTAAGGTCAACGACAGTACCGATCCGATCATGCCATCAGAAGATTTCGCTTACATGCTTGAAGAACGGCCCGGAGCCTACATCTTTATCGGGAATGGGGACACGGCCATGTGCCATCACCCAGAATACAATTTTGACGACGACGCCATACCCGCCGGCTGCAGTTGGTTTGCAGAACTGGTGGAACGACGAATGCCCGTCGCCTGATTTGGGAGGATCAGATGCCAATCAAGAACCGACTTGCCGAAATGCACGAAGAAATCACCGGTTGGCGGCGGGATATCCATCAACATCCCGAGATCCTCTATGACACCCACCGCACAAGCGCTTTGGTGGCCGAAAAGCTGAAAGAGTTCGGTTGCGATGAGGTCGTGACGGGCATTGGCCGGACCGGTGTTGTAGGCGTGATCAAAGGTAAAACCGACACACAGGGCCGCGTGATCGGGCTGCGCGCCGATATGGACGCGCTGCCAATGCAGGAGCAGACGGGCCTCAACTATGCGTCGAAGACTGATGGTGCTATGCATGCCTGCGGGCATGATGGCCATACCGCGATGGTTCTGGGGGCGGCGAAATTCTTGTCCGAGACCCGCAATTTCGACGGGACGGCCATCGTGATTTTCCAACCCGCCGAAGAGGGCGGAAACGGGGCCGAAGCAATGTGCAAGGACGGTCTGATGGACCGTTTCGGCATTCAGGAAGTCTATGCCATGCACAATGTACCCGGTGTGCCGACGGGTCAGTTCGCCATCCGGTCCGGACCACTGCTGGCGGCTGCGGATGAGTTCGACATTCAACTGGAAGGCCGGGGCGGCCACGCGGCTAAACCGCATGAAACCATTGATACGACGGTAATGCTCTCGCAGCTGATCGTGGCACTGCAGACCATCGTCTCACGTAACGCAGATCCGATCTTGCAGGCGGTTCTGTCTGTGACTTCCGTTGAGACCTCATCCAAGGCGTTCAACGTGATCCCTCAATCGGCGCAGGTGCGCGGTACGGTGCGGACGCATTCGAACGAAATGCGCGACCTGATCGAGACGCGGCTGACCGAGGTCGCTCAGGGTATTGCCGACACCTTCGGTGGCACTGTCAAAGTGACCTACACGCGCGGTGTTCCGGTAACGATCAACGCCGAGGAACAGACGGGCTATGCCACTGAGGCCGCTATTTCCGTAGGCGGCAACTGTGGTGAAGCGCCGATGGTAATGGGGGGCGAGGATTTCTCGTTCATGCTGGAAGAACGCCCCGGGGCCTTCATCGTGTTGGGCAATGGCGACAGCGCCGGGCTGCACCACCCCGAATACAATTTCAACGATGAGATCATCCCGATGGGATGCTCATGGTTTGCCGAAATGGTCGAGCGCCGGATGCCGGCGGCTTGAATTAGGAGAGAGAAAAGATGCCAGTTAAGAACCGCTTTGCTGAATTACAGGCCGAAATCACCGAATGGCGACGTGATATTCATGAAAACCCTGAGATTCTGTTTGAAACTCACCGCACCAGCGCTCTGGTCGCGGAAAAGCTGAAAGAATTCGGCTGTGACGAGGTCGTCACTGGGATCGGGCGCACCGGCGTCGTTGGTGTGATCAAGGGCAAATCTGATTCCAACGGAAAGGTCATCGGTCTGCGGGCGGACATGGATGCGCTGCCGATTCATGAGGCGACGGGGCTGGATTATGCCTCAAAAACCGATGGGGCGATGCATGCCTGTGGTCATGATGGTCATACAGCAATGCTGCTTGGTGCAGCGAAATATCTGTCGGAGACGCGCAATTTCGACGGCACAGTCGTTGTGATTTTCCAACCTGCCGAAGAAGGTGGCGGCGGCGGTCGTGAGATGTGCGAAGACGGCATGATGGAGCGTTGGAATATCCAAGAGGTCTACGGCATGCACAACTGGCCGGGCCGTCCGGTGGGCAGTTTCGCCATCCGTCCGGGTTCGTTCTTTGCTGCGACTGATCAGTTTGACATTACCTTTGAGGGCCGCGGTGGCCATGCCGCGAAGCCACAGGAGACCATCGACACGACCGTCATGACCGCACAGGCGGTTCTGGCGTTTCAGACAATTGCTTCGCGCAATGCGGACCCGATCGATCAGGTTGTGGTGTCAGTGACGTCGTTCGAGACGTCTTCGAAGGCATTCAACGTGATTCCGCAAACGGTGCAGATCAAAGGTACCGTGCGTACCATGAGCAAAGAGATGCGTGATTTGGCGGAAAAGCGGATCAATGAGATTTGCAATGGTGTCGCGGCAACGTTCGGTGGAACGGCAGATGTGACCTATATTCGCGGGTATCCGGTCATGGTGAACAGTGACGAACAGACGGATTTTGCCGCTGAGGTGGCTAAATCGGTCTCGGGAAGCTGTGATGAGGCCCCTCTGGTTATGGGTGGTGAGGATTTCGCGTTTATGCTCGAAGAACGCCCGGGCGCTTATATCCTGGTGGGCAATGGCGACACGGCGATGGTTCATCACCCGGAGTATAACTTCAACGATGAGGCTATTCCTGCCGGGTGTAGTTGGTGGGCTGAGATTGTTGAGCAGCGGATGCCTGCTGCTTGAAGGTGAGAGGCGAGGGGCCAGCCCCTCGCGCTCTCCGGGATATTTTTAACCAGAAAAAGCGGGATCGGTGCCCAAGGTCAGCGGAGTGAAAGGCGGTTGCACAGCGTGTCGATCACCTCGTCCAACGCGGATTTTTGCGTGTTGACGCAAGCTTGGGCTGCGGTTTGCGCTGCGGCAAGAACATCCTTTTCCGACAGCCATAGGGCGACCGAATCTGAAAGGTCACTGGCAGAATTGACCAAGACCGCGCCGCCGGTTTCGATCAAGGGTGCAAATGTTTCGGCAAAATTGAAGAAGCCCGGACCTGTGATTACCGCGGCCCCAGCTTGCGCAGGTTCGAAAGGGTTGTGGCCTCCGATCTCCTTCAGCGAGCCACCCAGGAAGACGATCGGGCAAAGTGCGTACCAGGTTCCGGTTTCGCCTAATGTATCTGCGACATAAACCTGAGTGTCTGACCTGATCGGCTGATCCGTGCTGCGTTGAGCAGTCGACAGGCCGGCATCGCCTGCGAGTTTAATGACCTCATCCCTGCGCTCAGGGTGGCGCGGGATCAGTAGCAGCAGAAGATCAGGCCAACGCTGCAACAACAACCGATGAGCCGCCAGAACGATTTCTTCCTCACCTGAATGCGTCGAACTGGCAATCCACATTGGGCGTCCAGCGATCTGTGATTTGATCGCGTCTAGTGTTTCCTGCTGGACGGGCAGCGGATCAGACATGGCTTTGAGGTTTGTGCCCGGTTGGACGCGATCAGCATCAGCGCCCATGGCAATCAGGTTGTCGGCTGTTTTGCTGTTTTGAGTTAGAAACAGCTTGAACTGATCCAGAATGAAGCGTGCGGTTTTGGGGCGTTTCTTCCATCCAGTGGCTGATTTGTCTGACAGACGGGCATTGAGCAGCGCCAGTGGCGCGCCATTGTTGGTGGCTTCAACAATCAATCGTGGCCAGATTTCGCTTTCAACGAAGATGCCTGCACTGGGCTGCCAATGGTCCAGAAACCGGCGCACAGGAGCCGCGCTGTCCAGGGGTGGATATTGATGGCGGGCGCGCGCAGGAAGGCGTTTCCCGATCAGTTCGGCGGAAGTCGGGGTACCTGAGGTGATCAGAAATTCGGCTTCCGGCAAGCGATTTCCCAATCGATTGATCAGGCTTAGGACTGAAAGGCTTTCACCTACACTGGCGGCGTGGAACCAAATCAGTTGCCCTTGCGGGCGAGGCAGACTGGCATGGCCCAGCCGTTCCTGCTGGCGAGTATTGGAGACGCCTGCAGCCTGCAGTTTTCCACGGATTTTACGCCAGACCAGCGGTTCGGCGGTCGTCATCAGGCCGCAGTACAATTTGTACAGCAGAGTAGGCTGTGGGCTTTCGGGCATTTCAGCCGCCTGTATGGCTCATATGACGGCTCATTTGGCCGTCGATAGACTGCCTCGAGTAATCAAAGTCATGACCCTTGGGCTTGAGGTTGATAGCAGCTCGGATCGCCTTTTCAAGCGGTTGCTCCGTATCGGGATGGTCGCGCAGAGGACCGCGCAGATCCGCCATGTCTTCTTGACCCAGGCACATATACAGCTCGCCCGTGCAGGTCAGGCGCACGCGATTGCAGCTTTCGCAGAAATTATGCGAAAGGGGTGTGATGAACCCTATTTTCTGACCCGTTTCCTCTAGTCTCACATAGCGCGCCGGACCGCCGGTGCGTTCAGCCAGATCGGTGACGGCATAGTGGTTTTCGTATTCCTTGCGGACGTCTTTGAGCGACCAATATTGATCTAGGCGGTCCTCGTTGCCGATATCGCCCATGGGCATGACCTCGATCCAGGTAAGGTCCATGTTGCGCTCGGCACACCAGTCAGTGATCTTGGGCAGTTCCGGTTCGTTGAAACCTTTAAGCGCAACAGCGTTGATCTTGACACGCAGCCCGGCCTTTTGCGCCGCGTCGATGCCGTTCAGTACCTGTTTGAGGCGGCCCCAGCGGGTGACCTTAGCGAATTTGTCCTCGTCCAGAGTATCTAGCGATACATTCACACGTCGCACACCCGCCGCATAAAGTTCTTCGGCGAAACGATGCAGCTGTGAACCATTGGTTGTCAGTGTCAGCTCTTTCAGGGCGCCGCTATCCAGATGCCGGGTCATGCTGTTGAAGAAAGACATGATGTTCCGGCGCACCAGAGGCTCTCCTCCGGTGATGCGCAGCTTTTCGACGCCCAGGTTCACGAACGTGGTGCACATGCGGTCCAGTTCTTCCAGCGTCAGAAGGTCCTTTTTGGGGAGGAACTTCATATCCTCGGACATGCAATAGACGCAGCGAAAATCACAGCGGTCCGTGACGGAGACGCGGAGATAGGTGATGGCGCGGGCAAATGGGTCGATTAGCGGAGCTGTCATGGCTCATAGGTAAAGCGGAGGCCCGGCCGCGGCAAGGGCGAACTGCGTTTTGGGCTGGAACAGTCAAGCTGAGAAGAATAGGGTTTTCAGCATGAAATATGCTTTGGTTTTGGTTTTGGTTTTTGTTTTTGTCGCTGGCTGCGATGCGGTTCGGTCCGCCACGGACCGAGTGTTTAGTGGGTCATCCACCGCGCCTGTGACCGCGCCTGCCGCGCCAGAGACAGCTGAGGAGGTGCCCGAACCTGTCGACGCTACTGTCGGTTGGGCGGGTGCAAAAACGACGGTCGCAGGACTTGGCGATCCGAATACGCCGGGACGTTGGCTGCAAACACCCCTGGTTAAGACCGAAATCAATGGTCGTATCGTTGTACCGCGTACAGGCGCGCAGGCCTATGTTGCGCTTATCCCCGCGCCGGGGCCTGAAGGCGGTGGAAGCCGTTTGTCACTAGAGGCAATGCGCGCATTGCTTGTGCCGTTTGATGAGCTGGTAGAACTGGAAGTCTATTCCGACTGAGCGCGCAGGAATTTGCCCGCTTCTTTACGGGCAAAAGGTTTCATGTTTGCCCCGTGCGTTTCAAGAAATGCGACGACGCGCTGTGAATCGTGCTTTGACAATTCGCGCAGCCACCATGCGATGGCTTTCTGGATAAACCATTCCCGGTCAGGGACATAGCTTGCAGCCCAACCAAGAATACGGTCGCGGCACTCCAACTCTTTCGGTTTGGGGTGGTTCTGTTTGGTCCAGGGCAAGGTGGCGACCAGCGCGGCACGCTTAGTCCACATATGATTTGATTTGGTCCACTGTTCGACTTGATCCAGCCGCGTCGGATCGGCTTTCAGGCGCTTTTGCATTGCCATGCTGGCATGGTCGGCCACTGCCCAGGCGTCGAATTCTGGCAGCCAGCTTTGCAACAGATCCCATACCGCGTCATCGGGGCGGATTCGGGCTTGGGTCAACAGCTTTGCCGCAGCGACCCGTGCTTCATGGATGTTGGTCTGCCACAAACTGTCGGCGACGGCGATGCGGTCAGTGATTTCGAGTTTACGCCGCCACTCCTTGGTCAGATCGTTGAGCACCGGATTCGGAACACCCAGATACGGACGGTCAACCTTGTGATAGGCCGCCACCTGTTCTGCCCGTTCAGGATCGGCATGGGCTTTGATCTGATCGAGATAGGCCTGCATGTGCCGTCACTCGACCGTGACGGATTTTGCCAAATTGCGCGGCTGATCCACATCCGTACCTTTAGCCACCGCCGTGTGGTAGGCCAGCAGTTGCGCGGGCACTGAATAGAGGATCGGGGCAAGGCTGGTGTGCACATGTGGCATACGGATCGTACTCCAAACCCCATCTTCAGCCTCTGCGATACCATCATCATCCGAGACAAGGATAACCTTGCCCTTACGCGCCATCACCTCCTGCATGTTCGAAACTGTCTTGTCGAAAACTGCGTCGCGCGGTGCCATGACAACAACCGGCATATGCTTGTCGATCAGGGCGATGGGGCCGTGTTTCAACTCGCCCGAAGCGTAACCTTCGGCGTGGATGTAGCTAATTTCCTTGAGCTTCAGCGCACCTTCCATGGCCAGAGGGTACATGAGGCCACGGCCCAGGAACAGCACGTCGCGCGCCTCGGACAGACGTTGGGCAGATTGGCGAATAGCGTCGTTCTGATCCAGCGCTGCATTCAGAACTGTCGGCAAGCCGCGAAGGGCGGCCGTGTGATCGGCGATCTCTTCATCGTTCAGCGTGCCTCGATCTGCAGCTGCTTTGAGGGCAAGCATCAGCAACACGCTAAGCTGACAGGTGAACGCCTTGGTCGAGGCAACACCGATCTCAACACCCGCATGGATTGGTAAAGCCATATCGCTTTCGCGCGCAATCGAGCTTTCGGCGACATTGACGACCGAGACGATCTTGTCTGCCTTGCCTTCGCAATAGCGCAGGGCAGCAAGCGTGTCGGCGGTTTCGCCCGACTGGCTGACAAACAGCGCAAGCGTCCGGTCCGAGATCGGAGGCTCGCGATAGCGGAACTCGCTGGCGATATCGACTTCAACTGGCATCTTGGCCAGCTGTTCGAACCAGTATTTCGCCGTCAGGCAGGCATAGAATGCAGTGCCGCAGGCCACCATGGTCAGACGGTCCAGCTTGGTGAAATCCAGATCGTCACCGGGCAACACCACCCGATCGCCTCCGGTCGGAAGATACGAGCGGATGGCTTCGGCCACCACAACAGGCTGCTCGGCAATTTCCTTGGCCATATAGTGCTTGTGGCCGCCTTTGTCGGCACGGGTCTGATCGATTTGAATTTGCCGGACTTCGCGGTTGGCAAGCTCACCGGTTTCGGTTCGAATCTCCAGCGAAGTGCGGGTCAGTACCGCCCGATCGCCTTCTTCAAGATAGGTGATGCGATCGGTCAGCGGGGCCAATGCGATAGCGTCCGAGCCGACAAACATCTCACCATCGCCATGACCTATCGCCAGTGGCGAGCCCTTACGCGCTGCGACGATCAGATCTTCTTGCCCATCGAATAGGAAGGCGAGTGCGAATGCGCCTTTGAGCCGGTCGATGGTATTGAACGCGGCGTCGATCGGCGATTGTCCTTCGGACATGTACCGTTCTGTCATCAAGGCAACGGTCTCGGTGTCAGTGTCCGTGACAAAGTCAACGCCATGTTCAGACAACTCAGCCCGCAGTTCGCGATAGTTTTCAACGATACCATTGTGCACAACAGCGACAGGTCCCGCCTTGTGTGGGTGCGCGTTGTTTACTGAAGGCGCACCATGAGTCGCCCAGCGGGTATGACCAATGCCGGATTTCCCGGCCAATGGTTCGTGCACCAGAAGATCGCTCAGGTTCACCAGCTTGCCGACAGCCCGACGACGCCCAAGCGCGCCATCCTTAACTGTAGCGATACCCGCACTGTCATAGCCGCGATACTCAAGTCGCTTCAGTGCTTCGACCAGAATAGGGGCGGCTTCGTGGCTGCCCAGAACACCAACAATTCCACACATAATTCAGGCTCCTTTGTCGCGGCGAGCCTTCTTCGCCTTCAACATTTCAAACAATTTGCGCGCGTAGCCGGGCTTATTCTCTTGCTTGGCACGCGCCACGGCTAATGCGTCTGGCTCAACATCCTTGGTCACTACGGTCCCCGTGGCGGTCATCGCGCCGTCACCCAGAGTGACCGGGGCCACCAGCATCGTGTTCGATCCGATGAACACGTTTTCCCCGATGGTCGTTTTGTGCTTCATCACGCCGTCATAGTTGCAGGTGATGGTTCCAGCACCGATATTTGTAGCCGCCCCAACCGAAGCGTCGCCGATATAGCTGAGGTGATTCACCTTTGCGCCTTCTGCGATCTCGGCGTTCTTGATCTCAACAAAGTTGCCGATTTTCGCGTTTTCAGCCAGCTCTGCACCCGGGCGTAGGCGGGCATAGGGTCCGACCACGGAACCTCGGCTGACATGGCAGCCTTCGAGATGCGAAAACGCCCGGATTGTTGCGCCGCTTTCCACGGTTACACCGGGGCCAAAAACCACATTTGGTTCAATGACAGTGTCGCGACCAATCACGGTATCTGCTGCCAGATACACCGTATCAGGTGCCATCAAAGTGACTCCCAGATCAAGTAGTTCGGAGCGCGCCTGTTCTTGGAACACTGCATCCGCTGCCGCCAGATCCGCTCGGGAGTTCACACCCAATGTCTGCGCTTCATCGCAGGCCACGGCAGTTACGTTAAGACCCTTGTCGCGGGCTATCTCAACGACGTCGGTCAAATAATATTCACCCGAGGCATTGTCGTTTCCAACCGCATCGATAAGTGAGAAAAGGGTTTCAGCGTCACACGCCAAAAGGCCTGAGTTACAGAAGGTTATGGCGCGTTGTTCGTCAGTGGCATCCTTGAATTCAACAATCCGCTCGAGCGAGTCACCATCCATGACCAAGCGACCATAACGGGCGGGATCTGCAGCTTCGAACCCAAGAATGACCAGATCGTTTTTTGTGCGCGCTTCAATCATTCGCTGCAGGGTGTCGGGCTGCAGAAACGGGGTATCGCCATAGAGGACGACCACGTCCCCCTGAAAAACATCCAGCGCTGCACGCGCCTGCGCAACTGCATGTGCGGTGCCAAGCTGCTCTTCCTGCACCGCAATGCTGGCGTTTTCATCTTCGGCTTCAGCGACGCGTGCAACGGCTTCCGCGCCGTGGCCGGTAACAATCACGGTGCGCTCGGGAAACAGGACAGCACCGGCACGCATGGCATGAACCAACATCGGCACCTGGGCAATCGGGTGAAGGACTTTGGGAATATCAGAGTTCATCCTTGTGCCTTTTCCGGCGGCAAGAATGACAAGGGCATTGCTCATGAAATCATTTTCTCTTTTGTTTTGTTGTGGCCCGTTTTATCCGCTGTGGTCAAAGGCGCAAGCGGTTCGGCCATCAAAGAAGATTGCCGTTTGCAACACGACATGGCGGAATCCCGCCGGTTCAGGAGATAAACATGCGTACGGTAATCTTTGATCTGGATGGAACTTTGGCGGATACATCCGGTGATTTGCTGGCCGCTGCAAACCACTGTTTTCGCGAGATGGGTCACGGGGATGTACTGATGCCCGAGCTTGATGCGGCGGTTTCGGTACGCGGTGCACGCTTGATGTTGTCCCATGGATTGAAGCGGGTCGGCGCCTATGACGCGGACGTCGTCGAAGCCTATTATCCGATCTTTCTGGACGTCTATGGGCAAGCGATCGATACGCATACCTATTTCTATCCCGGTGCGCTTGAAGCCGTCGAAGCACTGAAAGGTGCAGGTTATGGCGTGGGTATCTGCACCAACAAACCCGAAGGCCTTGCCGATCTGCTGCTGTCCCGGATGGGCGCGCGCGATCGTTTCGCTTCGCTGGTAGGGGCTGATACGTTGCCGGTGCGCAAACCTGATCCTGAGCCTTTGCGCGAAGCGGCGCGCCGCGCAGGGGGGCATCCCGATCATTGCGTGCTGATCGGCGACTCGGACACTGACCGGAACACGGCGCGGGCTGCGGGTGTGCCGTCGGTTCTGGTGACCTTCGGCCCATCAGGCGACGAAATGGCCGCGCTCGAGCCCGAGGCGCTGCTGCATCATTTTGATGATTTACCGAAACTGGTCTCCGATTTGATCGGAGCGGCCGCGTGATCCCTTGACCCGCTTGAGACTCCACACCAAAACAGACCTATGACCGAGACATTCACGGGTAATTTTACCCAGCAAGAACCCATCCCCGAAGACGCCATCGAGGCTGCCGTGGCCGTCCTGCGCCATGGTCGGTTGCATCGTTACAACGTTGCACCTGGCGAGTTGAGCGAAACTGCGCTGTTGGAACAGGAATTCGCCGCCCAGATGGGGGCGAAATACTGTCTGGCGGTCTCATCGGGGGGCTACGCTCTGGCCACAGCGTTGCGGGCAGTTGGCGTAAAGCCGGGCGATCCGGTTCTGACCAACGCATTCACTCTGGCCCCGGTGCCGGGGGCGATTGCGTCGGTGGGCGCAAAGCCGGTCTTTGTTGGTGTGACCGAAGCCCTGACCATCGATCTGGATGATCTTGACGCCAAACTGGATCAGGCGAAGGTACTGATGCTCAGCCACATGCGAGGTCATTTGTGCGATATGGATCGCCTGATGCAGATGTGTGATGCGGCGGGTGTGATCGTGATCGAAGATTGCGCCCACACCATGGGCGCTGCCTGGCGCGGGCAGCTGTCTGGGCGGCAGGGGGCCATCGGATGTTACTCGTGCCAGACATATAAACATGTCAATTCGGGCGAGGGCGGGTTGCTGATCACGGATGATCCGGAACTGGCCGCCAAGGCTACGATGTTGTCCGGGTCTTACATGCTTTATGAACGCCATCTGGCAGCGCCCGGGCCGGAGGTTTTCGAGCAGATCAAATACACCACCCCCAATGTCTCGGGCCGGATGGACAATTTGCGTGCGGCGATCTTACGTCCGCAGTTGCGCGATCTGGACCGGCAGGTGCAGCGCTGGAATGAACGATATGATGAAATGGAGCATGGTCTGCGGGGAACACCCGGTTTGAAAATCGTAGAGCGGCCCGATGCTGAGACCTATGTCGGTTCGTCGATCCAATTCCTGTTGCTGGACTGGACGCCCGAGCGTATTGCCGAGGTCATCCAGCGCTGCGCCGCGCGCGGGGTTGAACTGAAGTGGTTCGGAGGGGACGAGCCGTCGGGCTTTACCTCACGCTATGACAGTTGGCGCTATGCCGACAGTACCGCTATGCCGGTCAGTGATCGGATATTGGCCGGGATCATGGATATGCGCGTTCCGTTGACCTTCTCGCTAGAGGATTGTAGCCAAATCGCGCGCATAATCCGGGCTGAGGTCAGCGCGGTCTATCAGTCGTAATCCAGCGGAGTGCGCTTTCAGCGCACGCTCGATTTATTTGAATACGCCGTCCCTTGCCGGGCGGCGTTTTGCGTTGGCCTGCGCGTCGTCGTTGACCGAAGGGGGAATCGCTGCTATTTGATTATTGAACACTTGTTCATTAATGCAATCGGAGGAGCCCTGCATGTTTATGGCCACAATGCAATTCGATCTGGGCGAGGACGTGAACGCCCTGCGTGAGATGGTCCACCGTTGGGCGCAGGAACGGGTCAAGCCGATGGCGGCCGAGATTGATGCTTCGAACGCCTTTCCGAATGAACTGTGGAAAGAGATGGGCGACCTTGGCCTGCTGGGCGTCACAGTGCCAGAAGATTATGGTGGGGCGGGAATGTCGTATCTGGCGCATACCATTGCAGTGGAAGAGGTGGCGCGCGCCTCGGCCTCAGTCTCGTTGTCATATGGGGCACATTCGAATCTGTGCGTGAACCAGATCAAGCTGAATGGGACGGATGAGCAGAAACAGAAGTACCTGCCGCGCCTGATTTCGGGCGATCATGTGGGCGCGCTTGCAATGTCCGAACCCTCGGCCGGATCGGATGTGGTCTCGATGAAGTTGCGCGCGGAAAAGCGGAATGATTACTACCGCCTGAATGGCAACAAATATTGGATCACCAATGGGCCGGACGCCGATACTCTGGTCGTCTATGCCAAGACAGACCCCGAGGCCGGATCGAAAGGGATCACAGCCTTCCTGATCGAGAAAGAGATGAAAGGATTCTCGACCTCGCCTCATTTCGACAAGCTGGGAATGCGTGGGTCGAATACGGCTGAGTTGATCTTTGAAGACGTCGAGGTGCCGTTTGAGAATGTTCTGGGCGAAGAGGGCAAGGGCGTTGCCGTCCTGATGTCCGGTCTGGATTACGAACGTGTTGTGCTGGCTGGGATCGGGACAGGTATCATGGCAGCCTGTCTGGACGAGGTCATGCCCTATCTGGCCGAGCGCAAACAGTTCGGCAAGCCGATTGGCTCGTTCCAACTGATGCAGGGTAAGATCGCAGATATGTACACCGCGATGAATTCGGCGCGGGCTTATGTCTATGAAGTCGCTAAGGCCTGTGATCGGGGAGATGTGACCCGACAGGATGCGGCAGCGTGCTGCCTATATGCATCGGAACAGGCGATGGTGCAGGCGCATCAAGCGGTGCAAGCGCTGGGCGGGGCCGGGTTCCTTTCCGATGCGCCGGTCAGTCGGATATTCCGCGATGCAAAGCTGATGGAGATCGGCGCGGGCACCAGCGAAATCCGTCGGATGCTGATCGGCCGTGAGATGATGAACGAAATGCTGTGAGGGAAGGCCCCGCAGTTTTACGAACTCCGGGGCTTTGTTGATTGGATCAGAACGTATGGACGTAGGACACGCCAATCAGGAACGGGTCGATTTCGGCTTTGCCGATGTCGGTGCCGTCCAAAGTGACGTCCGAGTCGATGTCGAACCAACGCACGTTCAGACGCACAGCGCCTTTGTCGGTGACCATGTAGTCCAGACCGGCCTGCAGCGAGACGCCAAAGGAATTGTCCAGACCCAAATCGCCCAGGGGCGAGTCCTCTTCGAAGAAGATGGTGTAGTTCAGACCCGCGCCGACATAGGGTTTCCATGCGCTATTGGTCGGGAAATGATAGTTCAGCGAAAGGGTGGGCGGCAGGTGTTTGACGCTTCCGGCATCAACGCTGCCACCAAGAGTGACGTCATGTTTGTAGGGGGTCGAGGCCAGCAATTCGATCCCGAGGTTGTCCTGAACGAAGTACTCGACGGTGAAGATGGGGCGCGTGTCCGAGTCAACGTCGGCGTCAAACCCAGCGAGCGAGCCGTTGTCGGATTTGGGATCCAGATAACCGACACCTACACCAACAGTCCAATCTCCCTGAGATTGGGCGAACACCGGAGCAGCCAGCGCGACAAGCGCGGTGGAAAGGGTCAAAGCGGCGAGTTTCTTTGTCATATTCATGCCTTTGGTTGCGTTAATATAGACCTTGTGGATGGGCCGAGGCCGCCAAACTCTGATCTGCATCAATTTCGCATCGAAATTGCGCCGATGAAGCATGGGTCAACTGCCAGTAAAATAAGGGAGAATCTGAGTGTCTCCTGCTAGGGTCATACCGGGTCTGCGCGGTGATCAATGCTGGGCCATACCGGATCGATTGAATATGGCGCGACAGTGCCTTTCTCAGCCTTCAGAACAGGTTGCGATACTGGACCTGACGGCCTCTGATCCGCGTGAAGTTACGTTCGGCGATTTGGGTGAAATGGTAGATGGTATTGCGCGTGCTCTGATCAACGACGTCCGACCCGGTGATCGGGTGGGTGTGTTCCTGAGCCAGTCGCCCTGGTGTGCGGCGGCACATTTGGCGATCTGGAAAATCGGCGCGATTTCGGTACCCCTGTTCAAGTTGTTCAAACACGATGCGCTATCATCGCGCGTCGGCGACGCGGGCTTAGAAATTGTTCTGACAGATCCCGAAGGGGCCGCGCTTGTTGGTGATCTGGCCAAACCAGTTCTTGCCGATCAGATCGGGCAAGAGGGACCACCTGTGCCGTTTGCTGACACCAGACCCGAGGACCCTGCAGTATTGATCTACACCTCAGGCACCACCGGTAGCCCAAAGGGGGCACTGCACGGGCACCAGGTGCTGACGGGTCACCTGCCGGGCGTATCGATCAGCCACAATCATCTGCGTCAGGGGGATTGTCTGTGGACACCGGCAGACTGGGCTTGGATCGGCGGTCTGTTCGATGTGCTTATGCCCGGTCTAGCGCTGGGTGTACCGGTCGTTGCGGCGAGGTTGGATAAGTTCACTCCCGAGGCCTGCACTGATCTCGTCATGCGTGGCGGGGTACGGAATGTGTTCTTCCCGCCGACCGCCCTTCGTATGTTGAAAGCTGCGGACCAGACGATCCCCGGTTTGCGCTCGGTCGCGTCCGGAGGGGAGCCTCTGGGGGCCGAGATGTTGGCCTGGGGTAAAAAGGCGTTTGGCCTGACGATCAACGAATTTTATGGCCAGACCGAATGCAATATGGTCGTGTCCTCCTGCGCTGAGGATTTCCCGGTGCACCCCGGCTGTATCGGCAAGCCGGTGCCCGGGCATGAAGTAGCGGTGATTGATGGCGACGGCCGGCCAACCAATGAAGAGGGCGACGTCGCTATCCGGCGTGGCTCGGCCTCGATGATGCTGGAATATTGGAACCGGCCCGATGCGACCGCTGAGAAGTTTCGTGGTGATTGGCTGATCACCGGAGACCGCGGCGTTTGGGAGGGAGACTATCTTCGCTTTGTCGGCCGCGATGATGACGTGATCACGTCGGCCGGATACCGCATCGGACCCGCTGAGATCGAGGATTGCCTGCTGACCCATCCGGCGGTGGCAACGGTGGGCGTGGTCGGTAAGCCTGATCCGCTGCGAACCGAGATCGTGAAGGCCTATGTGGTGTTGAAACCGGGCGCTGAGGCTGTGGAGCAGGAGTTGCAGGATTGGGTCAAGGACCGTCTGGCTCAGTACTCCTATCCGCGCGAGGTGGCGTTTCTGGACGAGTTGCCGATGACGGTGACGGGGAAGGTGATCCGGAAGGAACTGAAGGCGCGGGCGGCGGGGGAGGCAATTACATGATGCGAATTGCAGTTGCTGCGATGCTAGTTCCATCGCTTGTTTCCGCTCAGGGCGCTTGGGTAGACCAGTCGTACATTCAACAGTGTTTTTCCCAGTTGCAGCAGGGCGATAGCTTGTCATCATGTCTCGGCGCAGCTGCCAATACCTGCCAAAAGATACCGGGAAATGAAACAACCATTGGCGTCACCGAGTGTATTCAAGCCGAAACCCAAGTTTGGGATTCATTTCTGAACGAACAGTATAAACTGCGTAGAGCGGAACTGGCTGAACAAAGTCCCGAACTTTCGGACCAGCTGCGAGATGCTCAGCGCGCATGGATCGGGTTTCGGGACGCTGAATGCGCTCTGGCCTACGGCATATGGTCTGGTGGAACGATACGCTCGATTGTTGCCGCAAATTGTCTGCTGACCGAAACCGCTGAACGCGCTGTGGAATTGCGCGACTTGGGGAAGATGGAATGAAACTAAAATCCAAAGCCATACCAACCTCCGAGGGGTTCAAGGCGAACAGAGCCGCACATCTGGATGCGCTGGCACATATCTCTGAGGCCGCCGAAGCCGCCCGCATGGGTGGTGGTGAGAAATCCCGTGCGCGGCATGAATCTCGGGGCAAGATGCTGCCACGTCGGCGGGTGGCGAACCTGCTTGATCCGGGGTCTCCGTTTCTTGAGATCGGAGCAACGGCAGCGCATGGGATGTATGGGGATGCCGCGCCCTGTGCCGGAGTCATTGCGGGGATTGGCCGGGTACAGGGGCGCGAGGTCATGGTGGTGTGTAACGACGCCACTGTGAAAGGCGGCACATATTATCCGCTGACGGTCAAGAAACACCTCCGCGCGCAGGAGATTGCCGAGGAAAACCATCTGCCCTGCATCTATCTGGTCGACAGTGGCGGCGCGAACCTGCCCAATCAGGATGAGGTATTCCCCGACCGCGATCACTTTGGCCGCATTTTCTACAATCAGGCGCGGATGAGCGCCAAGGGCATTGCTCAGATCGCCGTCGTGATGGGCTCGTGCACGGCGGGCGGGGCCTATGTGCCCGCGATGTCGGATGTGACCATCATCGTGAAAGAGCAAGGGACGATCTTTCTGGCCGGGCCACCTCTGGTCAAAGCCGCGACGGGAGAAGTTGTGACTGCCGAAGATCTGGGTGGCGGCGATGTGCATACGCGCCTGTCCGGCGTGGCGGATTATCTGGCCGAGGATGATGCGCATGCGTTGGCTCTGGCCCGGCGCGCCGTCGGGTCGTTGGGCGGTGCCGGGCTGAAGCCCGGCCTACAGTTTGAGGCACCCGAAGAGCCAGCTTACGACCCTGAAGAGATTCTGGGCGTTGTTCCGGCTGATCTGCGTACGCCCTATGATATCCGCGAGGTGATTGCGCGTCTGGTCGATGGCTCCCGGTTTGATGAGTTCAAGCCGCGTTTTGGTGAGACGCTGGTGACCGGTTTCGCCCATGTCAAAGGCTGCCCGGTTGGGATCATCGCCAACAATGGCGTGCTGTTTTCCGAGGCCGCGCAGAAGGGCGCGCATTTTGTCGAGCTGTGTTCGCAGCGCAAAACACCACTGGTCTTCCTGCAGAACATCACCGGCTTCATGGTTGGTCGAAAATACGAAAACGAAGGCATCGCGCGGCACGGGGCCAAGATGGTGACGGCAGTGGCGACGACAAGCGTTCCGAAGATCACCATGCTGGTCGGCGGTTCTTTCGGAGCTGGAAACTACGGCATGGCAGGTCGCGCCTATCAGCCTCGATTCCTGTGGACCTGGCCGAATTCGCGCATCTCGGTGATGGGGGGCGAGCAGGCTGCGGGCGTTCTTGCCACAGTCAAGCGTGACGGGATTGAACGGCAGGGGGGCAGCTGGTCCACCGAGGAGGAGGCCGAATTCAAACGCCCGACGCTGGACATGTTCGAGGAGCAGTCGCACCCGTTATATGCCTCGGCCCGCCTGTGGGATGACGGCATCATCGATCCGCGCAAAAGCCGCGACGTGTTGGCCTTGTCGCTGAGTGCTGCGCTAAACGCCCCGATTGAGGAGACACGTTTCGGCGTGTTCAGGATGTAAGATGAGCGTTTCATTAAATGACGTCATGGCCCGCTATCCGGGCGCCCAGACTTTCAAGTTTGGTGACAACGCATCGCTAAGTGCTGAGCTGCTGGCGTTGGTGCGATCAGGTCGAAAAACTGCAACCTGTGGTGCGTTGCGTGACTACCCCGATGGCAGTGCTGATACCCCTGTTGTTGGGCGGCAGGATATTGCGCTGGAATGGGATGATCGCCCGGCCTTGGTGATCGAAACGGTCGAGGTCTCGATCTGCCGTTATTGCGATGTGACCGAAGACTTCGCGTTGGCCGAGGGTGAGAATGAAACGCTTGAGGGCTGGCGCGAGGATCATCGCCGGTATTTTGAACGAAATGGCGGGTTTGACCCTGAGATGGGGTTGCTGTGCGAACGGTTCCGCCTTGTCGAAGATCTGGCGGCTGAGGGGTAAGCTATGTTCAACAAAATCCTGATTGCCAACCGAGGCGAGATTGCTTGCCGTGTGATGAAAACTGCTCAGAAGATGGGCGTATCCTGCGTGGCAGTTTATTCTGATGCCGATGCCTCGGCCAAGCATGTGCAGATGGCCGATGAGGCTGTTCATATCGGCGGTGCAGCCCCAGCTGAGAGCTATCTGAAAGGTGATGTGATCATTCAGGCAGCAATCGAGACCGGCGCGCAAGCGATCCATCCGGGCTATGGCTTTCTGTCCGAAAATCCAGACTTCGTGGATGCGGTTGAGGCAGCAGGCCTGACCTTCATCGGCCCATCGGCGGACGCAATCCGAAAGATGGGCCTTAAGGACGCGGCCAAGGTGTTGATGGAGAATGCAGGCGTTCCGGTTGTGCCCGGTTATCATGGCGACAATCAAGACCCCGAACACCTGGCAGGCGCGGCGGATACCATTGGTTATCCTGTTCTGATCAAGGCCGTTGCAGGTGGCGGCGGCAAGGGGATGCGGTTGGTTGAGAAGCCCGAGGAATTCTCGGCTGCTTTGGACAGCGCGCGCGGTGAGGCCAAGACGGCCTTTGGTAATGACGCGGTACTGGTCGAGAAATTCGTCGCCAAACCACGTCATATCGAGGTGCAGGTTTTTGGGGATGGCACCCAAGCGGTGCATCTGTTTGAACGCGATTGTTCGTTGCAGCGGCGGCACCAGAAGGTGATCGAAGAAGCTCCGGCCCCCGGCATGACCGCTGAAATGCGCGAAGCGATGGGGCAGGCGGGGGTACGTGCGGCAGAGGCGATTGGATACAAGGGCGCAGGAACGGTTGAATTCATCGTCGATGCCTCGGACGGGCTGCGGCCTGATCGGTTCTGGTTCATGGAGATGAACACGCGCCTGCAAGTCGAACATCCGGTGACCGAGGCAATTACGGGTGTCGATCTGGTCGAATGGCAGTTACGGGTAGCTGCGGGCGAAAGCCTGCCGAAACAGCAGGGTGATTTGTCGATCAGCGGGCATTCCTTTGAGGCGCGGCTTTATGCCGAAGATGTGCCCAAGGGCTTTCTGCCCGCGACGGGTACGCTGACGCATCTGCAGTTTCCGCAAGAGTGTCGTGCCGATAGTGGCGTCCGGGCCGGAGATACGATCAGCCCTTGGTACGATCCCATGATCGCCAAGGTGGTGGTGCATGGCCCGACGCGTGCGGTTGCTTTGGAAAGCCTGCACCGCGTCCTGCGCCAGACCGAGGTCGCCGGGACTGTCACAAACCTCGCCTTCCTTGGTGCTCTGACGCGGCACAGCGGGTTTGCGTCGGGCGACGTGGATACCGGGCTGATCGGACGGGATCTTGACGATCTGGTGCAGGAAGTTGGTGCAAGCTACGCATCAGCCGTGGCTGCAGCGATGACGGCGTTGGGTCTGGCCGAGACGGCCTCAGAAACGGGCTTTACGCTATGGGCGCCGTTACATCGCGCTGTGCAATTGCTGCGCGATGGAGAGGTTGTTGATCTGGATGTCCAGGTCGAAGGTACAGATCGGCAGATTTGGGAGATCGAAGGCGCGCAGCTAATCGCGCAGCGCCGTGGCGCTGGCTGGACCATCAATGGGACACCCATGCCCAATGTTGTCGTGGCTAGGTCCCAGGTCACTGTATTCGACGACTATGGGCAGGCGTTTGAGGTTGTTGACCCTCTGGACCGCGACGCAAGCGCGGCGGGTGACACCAATGTGATCGAGGCGCCGATGCCAGGTCTGGTCAAAGCCGTCTTTGCCTCAGCGGGGCAGGCGGTGAAAGAAGGCGACCGGCTGGCCATTCTGGAAGCGATGAAGATGGAGCATTCACTGTTGGCCGCCCGCGATGGCGTGGTCGCAGAAGTGCTGGCCGAAGCGGGAGCACAGGTCGAGGCCGGGGCAGCGCTGGTTCGGTTGGCCGAGGATTGATCTGTTCGGCCTGTGGATTGCGTGGCACAGTCGGGCCATCCGTAATTGAAACGATAAGAAACCGGGAAGGGATGCGCTGATGAAAGAACGGGTCGAGATTTTCGAGGTCGGTCCGCGGGATGGCCTGCAGAACGAACAGCGCGAGATCCCGGTGGCCGAGAAAGTCGCCTTGATCGATTGCCTCAGCCGTGGCGGGTTCAACCGGATTGAGGTTGCAAGCTTTGTCTCACCGAGATGGGTGCCGCAAATGGCAGGCAGCGGTGAGGTTCTGGCCGGGATCAAGCGGGCAGAAGGCGTTCGTTATGCGGCTCTGACGCCGAACATGCGTGGGTATGAGGACGCGTTGGCGGCCAAGGCGGATGAGATTGCAGTGTTTGCCTCGGCCTCCGAAGGATTTTCGAAGGCAAATATTAACGCGACCATCGCCGAATCCATCGAACGGTTCGTGCCGATCCTTGAGGCCGCGCGGCATATCGATTTGCCCGTGCGTGGTTATGTGTCCTGCGTGACTGATTGCCCCTATGACGGCCCGACCCCGCCCGAAAAGGTGGCCGAGGTGGCGGACGCATTGTTCGCGCATGGCTGCTACGAGATTTCGCTGGGCGATACGATTGGGCAAGGGACCCCGGACAAGATCGCGCATATGCTGTTGGCCGTGCGCGAACGGGTCCCGGTCACTCGGCTTGCTGGGCATTTCCATGACACCAACGGGCGGGCGATCGACAATATCGATGCTTCTTTGGCGCTGGGTGTACGGGTGTTTGATGCCGCCGTCGGCGGGCTCGGGGGTTGCCCCTATGCGCCAGGTGCAGCGGGTAATGTGGCAACCGAAGCGGTGGCCGCGCATCTGGAACGGTTGGGATATGAAACCGGGTTGGACGCGTCTGTGCTGGAAGAAGCTGCAGACATGGCGCGGGCTATGCGAGCGGAATAGAAATGTACGAAACGATAACTTTAAAGACAGATGGTCGCGGCGTAGCCACGTTAACGCTGGATCGACCAGAGAAGCACAATGCGCTGTCGGCGCAGATGATTGCTGAACTGACACAAGCCGCCGGGCAACTGGCCAGTGATGAAGCTGTCCGGGTGGTGATTCTGGCCGCGTCAGGCAAAAGCTTTTGCGCCGGGGGTGATCTGGGTTGGATGCAGGCGCAGATGGCCGCCGATCCCGATACGCGCTTCACCGAGGCGCGCAAGCTGGCCGAGATGCTGAATGCCCTGAATACGCTGCCCAAGCCTCTGATTGGCGCATTGCAGGGCAATGCGTTTGGTGGTGGAGTGGGAATGGCCTCGGTCTGTGATGTGGCGATCGGGGTGGATAGCCTGAAGATGGGCCTGACCGAAACGCGACTTGGCCTGATCCCGGCCACGATTGGCCCCTATGTTATTGCTCGTATGGGTGAGGCAAGGTCGCGGCGGGTCTTCATGTCCGCACGTCTCTTTGATGCAGCGGAGGCTGTCGAGCTGGGCTTGTTGGCGCGCGCGGTGCCCGCTGATGCCTTGGCAGAGGCGGTCGAGGCCGAAGTGCGTCCCTATCTGTCCTGCGCGCCAGGCGCTGTTTCTTCGGCAAAGCAATTGATCCAATCGTTGGGACCACGCATTGACGATGCTGTGATCGACCACACCATTCGACAGTTGGTAACGCGTTGGGAAACCGACGAGGCGCAAGAGGGAATCAGGGCCTTCTTCGATAAACGAAAACCTGCATGGAATAGGTAGGTTTAGCCGCGTCGGGCCGTTGCAAGGTATTCTAAGCCATAGCCTGCTGGGCAATTGTAATAATGCCCATCTGCGCGTTTCTGTTCGGTTGACCCTCTGACCCCACAGGGATAGAGAATGTCCAGTCAACTCGCCAATTGACGGCGCACCCTTTCGGGACATGCGCAGGAAAGGAGCTATACGTGGAAGACCTGTTGCGGGAGTACCTCCCGATCCTGGTGTTTCTGGCCGTCGCTGTAGGCCTTGGAATCGTCTTGATTCTCGCTGCTGTAGTGCTTGCCGTCCGCAATCCAGACCCTGAAAAAGTCAGTGCATATGAATGTGGCTTTAACGCATTCGACGATGCGCGGATGAAATTCGACGTCCGATTCTATCTGGTCGCGATTCTCTTCATCATCTTCGATCTGGAAATCGCCTTCCTGTTTCCCTGGGCCGTTGGCTTCAAAGACATCAGCGATGTTGGGTTTTGGTCCATGATGGTGTTCCTGGCGGTGCTGACCATCGGCTTTGCCTATGAATGGAAGAAAGGGGCCCTGGAATGGGAGTGATGACGGGCGCAAACACCGCGGGCGTCGACAAAGAAGTCGCCACCCAGGCCCTGAATGCCGAGCTGCAGGACAAAGGTTTCCTGCTGACCTCGACCGAAGACATCATCAACTGGGCCCGTACCGGTAGCTTGCACTGGATGACCTTTGGTCTGGCCTGCTGCGCGGTTGAGATGATGCACACGTCGATGCCGCGCTACGATGCGGAACGGTTTGGCATTGCCCCCCGAGCGTCCCCGCGTCAGTCGGATGTGATGATCGTGGCCGGAACCCTGACCAACAAGATGGCCCCTGCGCTGCGCAAGGTCTACGACCAGATGCCCGAGCCGCGCTATGTGATCTCGATGGGCTCCTGCGCCAATGGCGGTGGCTATTACCACTATTCCTATTCTGTCGTGCGCGGTTGTGACCGGGTTGTGCCCGTGGACATCTATGTGCCCGGCTGCCCTCCGACCGCAGAGGCGCTACTTTATGGGTTGATGCAGCTGCAACGCAAAATCCGCCGCACCGGCACGATTGTTCGCTGAGGGAGAGGGCAGATGAGCGAAGCACTCAAAGAACTCGGCGCGCAGTTGGAGCTAAAACGGACCGATTGCGTTCTGTCCTGGGACGTGACGCATGGTGAGCTGAACGTCGATGTGGCCCCGTCGAATCTTGTGGAATTCATCGAATTCCTGAAGTCCGACCGCAGTTGCCAGTTCTCGACGCTTGTTGATATCACCGGTGTCGACTACCCCGAACGCGCTAAGCGGTTTGATGTGGTTTATCACTTTCTGTCGATGTACCAGAACCAGCGCATCCGCCTGCGGGTGTCGATCCGTGAAGAAGATATGGTGCCTTCAATTGTCGAAGTTCACCCCTCGGCCAACTGGTTCGAGCGTGAGGTGTTCGACATGTTCGGCATCTTGTTCTCGGGTCATCCCGATTTGCGGCGCATCCTGACCGACTATGGGTTCCGCGGCTATCCGCTGCGCAAGGATTTTCCGACCACCGGTTATACCGAAGTTCGCTACGACGAGGCGCAAAAGCGCGTGGTCTATGAACCTGTGTCGCTGGTGCAGGAATACCGTCAGTTTGATTTCATGTCCCCGTGGGAAGGTGCGAACTACATTCTTCCGGGGGATGAAAAACAGGAGACTGAATAATGGGTGGCATCTGGTGGCTGATCCTGTCTGCACTGACCATCATTCCGATGGTGAAGATATTGCCGTTTTTCGGGATCAACAAATACTGGTGCCTGCTCTGTCTGGTTCCCTTCGGCACGATCGCGTTGCTGTGGTGGGTCGGGCTTAAACTGCAAGAGTTGGAGCGCCGCTGATGGGTCTGGGGGAACTGATCGCGTTGGGGGCGCTGGGGGTTCTGCTGGCCGGGGCTGCTGCCAAAGCGGCTGAGGCGGAAAAGGTCCGGGTTCGGGCCGAAGCGAAGAAGAAACGAGGGCGTTGATGGACGGCTCAAGATACGATGACGGCAGCACGGACGCGCTGAGCGGGGAACAGAAGATCCGCAACTTCAACATCAACTTCGGCCCGCAACACCCTGCGGCGCATGGAGTTCTGCGTCTTGTACTTGAGCTGGACGGTGAGATCGTCGAGCGTTGCGATCCGCATATCGGCCTGCTGCACCGTGGCACCGAAAAGCTGATGGAAAGCCGCACGTATCTGCAGAACCTGCCGTATTTCGACCGTCTGGATTACGTGGCGCCGATGAACCAGGAGCATGCGTGGTGTCTGGCCATCGAAAAATTGACTGGGGTTGAAGTGCCGCGTCGCGGCTCTCTGATCCGGGTTCTGTATTCCGAGATCGGTCGTATTCTTAACCACCTGCTGAATGTGACCACTCAGGCCATGGACGTCGGCGCGCTGACCCCACCGCTTTGGGGCTTTGAAGAGCGTGAAAAGTTGATGGTGTTCTACGAGCGTGCCTGCGGTGCCCGCCTGCACGCAGCTTATTTCCGCCCCGGTGGCGTTCATCAGGACCTGCCGCCGGAACTGCTGGACGATATCGAGGCGTGGAGCCACGAATTCCCCGCTGTTCTCGATGATATCGACGGTCTGCTGACCGAAAACCGCATCTTCAAACAACGTAACGCCGATATCGGTGTCGTGACCGAGGATGACATTCAGAAGTACGGCTTCTCGGGCGTTATGGTACGCGGATCGGGTCTGGCTTGGGACCTGCGTCGCGCGCAGCCTTATGAATGCTATGACGAGTTCGAATTCCAGATCCCCGTCGGCAAAAACGGCGACTGCTACGATCGCTATCTGGTGCGCATGGAAGAGATGCGCCAGTCGCTGCTGATCATCCGCCAGGCCATCGCCAAAATTCGCGACTGCCCAGGCGACGTTCTGGCACGCGGCAAGATCACCCCGCCGAAACGCTCAGACATGAAGACCTCGATGGAAAGCCTGATCCATCACTTCAAGCTTTATACCGAAGGCTTCCACGTCCCCGCGGGCGAAGTCTACGCCGCCGTCGAGGCCCCCAAGGGCGAATTCGGCGTCTATCTGGTCGCCGACGGCACCAACAAACCCTATCGCGCTAAACTCCGCGCGCCGGGGTTCCTGCATCTACAAGCCATGGACCACGTTGCCGGAGGCCACCAACTGGCCGACGTCGCCGCGATTATCGGCACCATGGACGTCGTATTTGGAGAGATTGACCGCTAATGCTCCGCCGTCTTCACGCCGAACAACCCGATAGCTTTGCCTTCACCGCTGCCAACCAGCAATGGGCCGAAGCGCAGATCACCAAATATCCCGAGGGGCGTCAGGCCAGCGCGGTCATTCCGCTGCTGTGGCGCGCGCAGGAACAAGAGGGCTGGCTGAGCCGTCCGGCGATTGAATCCGTCGCCGACATGCTGGGTATGGCCTATATCCGCGTGCTTGAGGTCGCCTCGTTCTATTTCATGTTCCAGCTGCAGCCGGTTGGATCGGTGGCGCATATTCAGGTGTGTGGCACGACCTCCTGCATGATCTGTGGCGCCGAAGATCTGATTGCGGTCTGCAAGGAAAAGATCGCTGCAAAGCCGCATGAGCTGTCTGCTGACGGCAAGCTGAGCTGGGAAGAGGTGGAATGCCTCGGTTCCTGCACCAACGCTCCGATGGCGCAGATCGGCAAGGATTACTACGAAGATCTGACGACCGAGAGCTTTGGCAAGATTCTCGATGATCTGGTGGTGGGCAAAGTGCCAACTCCGGGTCCGCAGAATGGTCGGTATGCGGCGGAACCTCTGAAAGGGCTGACCAGCCTGACGGAGTATGACAGTGGCCGGACGCAATACAACGCCAGTGTTAAGCTTGCGAGCGAACTGGGCGATACCGTCAAGCGTATCGACGGAACCGAGGTTCCAATCCTGACCCCGTGGCTGGGCAAGGATGGCAAAGCTGCTGCAACCAAAGCTGCTCCGAAACCGCCAAAAGCGCCAGCCCCGGCGAAACCTGCAGTGAAACAGGCCGCTGAGGCGAAAGCGGCGAAAGAGGAACAGCCCGAAACGCTGTCTGGTGCGCGGGATGGCAAGCCTGATGATCTGAAAATGCTGAAGGGCGTAGGTCCAAAGCTGGAAGAGACCCTGAACGAGCTGGGCTTTTTCCACTTCGACCAGATTGCCGCATGGACATCAGAGCATGTGGCCTGGGTCGACACGCGCCTGAAATTCAAAGGCCGGATCGAACGGGACGGATGGATCGAACAGGCTGCAAAACTGGCAGCTGGTGAGGAAACCGAATTCGCTAAACGTGCCAAGGAAGATGGCACTTACGAGGACTAAGCAGGTGCCCGTGCGGGGCACCAGGACGAGATGGATAAAGACAGGGAACACGCCATAGCCCGCAAGGGTCGTCACATAGGCATCGTCATCGCCGTGACGATGGTGCTTTGGCTTGGCATGACTTTGTTCATAGGCCCCGCAATGGGTTTGCCGGGGCGCTATGCGCTGCTGTTTGATTTCGCTGCTCTTGCGGGATTCATCTATGCAGGTGTGAACATATTTCAACTCTGGCGCATGCGTCAGGACAGCTGAAGGTAAGACATGATGCTGAAGGATCAGGACCGGATCTTTACCAACATCTACGGGATGCATGAGCGCACGCTGAAAGGCGCGCAAGCCCGCGGGCATTGGGACGGCACAGCTGGCCTGATCAAAAATGGCCGTGACTGGATCATCCAGACAATGAAGGATTCGGGGCTGCGCGGTCGCGGCGGGGCGGGCTTCCCTACCGGCTTGAAATGGTCGTTCATGCCCAAAGAAAGCGACGGACGTCCGGCCTATCTTGTTGTGAACGCAGATGAATCCGAGCCGGGCACCTGCAAAGACCGCGAGATTATGCGTCATGATCCGCACACGCTGATCGAGGGGTGCCTGATCGCGTCTTTCGCAATGAACGCGCATACTTGCTACATCTACCTGCGCGGCGAATACATCCGCGAGCGTGAGGCTCTGCAGGCCGCGATTGACGAAGCCTATGACGCGGGTCTGCTTGGGAAGAATGCCGCTGGTTCCGGCTGGGATTTCGACTTGTTCCTGCATCACGGGGCGGGCGCGTATATCTGCGGCGAGGAAACAGCTCTGATTGAAAGCCTTGAGGGCAAGAAGGGCATGCCGCGGATGAAGCCTCCGTTCCCGGCAGGCGCGGGCCTTTATGGCTGCCCGACCACGGTGAACAATGTGGAATCGATTGCCGTTGTGCCGACCATCCTGCGGCGTGGCGCCGACTGGTTCGCAGGCTTTGGCCGTCAGAACAACGCGGGCACAAAGCTGTTTGCGATCTCGGGCCATGTGAACAACCCCTGCGTCGTCGAAGAAGCGATGTCGATTTCCTTCGAAGAACTGATTGAAACCCATTGCGGCGGTATTCGCGGCGGCTGGGACAATCTGCTGGCGGTGATCCCCGGTGGCTCGTCGGTGCCGTGCGTGCGCGGCGAAAACATGCGCGATGCGATCATGGATTTCGATTATCTGCGCGGAGAGTTGGGTTCGGGTCTGGGTACAGCCGCTGTGATTGTGATGGACAAGTCCACGGATATCATCAAAGCGATCTGGCGGTTGTCGAAGTTCTACAAGCATGAGAGCTGCGGTCAGTGCACGCCCTGTCGGGAAGGCACCGGCTGGATGATGCGTGTGATGGATCGTCTTGTACGTGGCGAAGCCGAGCTGGAAGAGATCGATATGCTGTTCGACGTCACCAAGCAGGTCGAGGGCCACACAATCTGCGCCCTTGGCGATGCCGCCGCTTGGCCAATCCAAGGCCTTATCCGTAATTTCCGGGAAGAGATCGAAGACCGCATCAAGGCTCAGAAATCGGGCCGTATGGGTGCGATGGCAGCGGAGTAAACCTGATGGAAGCCTACGCCGAATATTCCCACGCAATTGCGTCATTGGTGATTTTCACCCTGATCGTATTGTTCATGTCGCCGTTTTCGGCGCTCGCAAAAGCCGGCAAGGGGCTGGCACCAGGGGCGACCCCGGATCAGGACTATTCTGACAAGGCTTATCGTTTGAACCGCGCGTATCTGAACGGTACTGAAACGCTGCCTGCGTTTTTGACCGTTACAGTTGCGGCAATACTGCTGGGTGTCAGCCCGCTCTGGGTGAACTTGCTGGCCTCGGTCGCGCTGTTAGCGCGGGTGGTCATGCTGGTGATCCACCTGCGCGGGATCGGCAAACCGCATAGCGGGGTTCGCTCTGTGTCTTATGTAGTTGGGTGGGCCTGCATGGCCGTTCTCGGCCTTATGGCATTGGTGGCTGCATTTTGATCCAGCCCGACGGATATCACTTGGCCGAATTGAATGTTGGTCGTTTTTTGGCGCCTACCGACGATCCACGCGTGGCCGAATTCATGGCCAACCTGGACCGCGTTAACGGACTCGGCAAGCGGATGCCGGGCTTTGTCTGGATGATGGAAGGTTCAGGCGAACCAGGAACCGGAAATACCGAAAACAGCATCGGAAGCGATCCGCAGTTCGTCGCAAATCTGACGGTCTGGGAAGAAGTCGCCAGCCTTGAGAAATTTGTTTGGGGTACCATCCACAAGCAGTTCTACGAACGTCGGCAAGAATGGTTCGAAATACTCGGCGATCAACATTTTGTCATGTGGTGGGTGCCCAAAGGTCACCAGCCTAGTTTGGAAGAAGCGCTGGAACGACTAGAGACGTTGCGCACAAAAGGTGCGAGCGAAAGTGCCTTTGGATGGGCAGAATTGAAACAGGCCAGCAAGTGGCGCGACCACCGTTGCGTGCAGGTCGCGGCAGAGTAAGGGGATGGTGATGGACACGATATCCCAGACGCACCGGCAGATACCGCATGCGCCAGCCACGATGCAGGAGTGGTCATGATGGCGAAACGAGGAATTTTGGTGATGTCGGTTTTGGTGGGGGCACTGCTCTCCGCCTGCGGAGAGGCGCCATCACAGGCGACGCGGGTTGCGTTCGACGGCATTTATTTCAGGGCCAGCGCGAAACACGTGGACAAGAGAACCACACCTTCCGAGTTTACCGTGACAGTAAACGGCGTTTCGCAATCGTTCGACGGTGCGCGTGAAGCTGGCCGCTACGAAGCCACCAAGTTCTGCGTTCAGAATTTTGGCTCTTCCAGGATTGCCTGGAAGGTTGGACCGGATACGGAACCGCAAAACCTGCGTATTGAAAACGATAAACTGACCTTTGCCGGACGCTGCCAACGACCATGAGCAACCGTATCGCATATCACGGCAGGACCGGTGGCTTGTTATTGCATAGCAAGCGTGCCGACCATCGTCTTGGGATTCCCAAGACGAAAGGAAATGTTATGTCTTTGATACGAATGGTCGCCGCGATTTGCGTAATATCTATCCCGGTTCTGGCTGAGGCGAAGCCACCCTTGCGCGAAGTCAAAGAGATCGACAACGAACTCTATTACATCGCGATCGCAAACGAGATTTCGGAGTATTGCCCGTCAATAAGCGGGCGT
This sequence comes from Ruegeria sp. AP7, assembly GCF_056539905.1. Lineage (NCBI taxonomy): Bacteria > Pseudomonadati > Pseudomonadota > Alphaproteobacteria > Rhodobacterales > Roseobacteraceae > Ruegeria > Ruegeria sp. AP7. Next base: position 78,891 of record NZ_JBQFVT010000014.1, read on the forward strand.
CGGCTCAAGGCGATTGGTGTCATGTGGGATTTGCGCTCGAAAGCGAACAAACTTGGATATTCGGACAAGGAAATCCGGGCTTATGTGGATTCGGATTCTGAAAAAGATCGTATGCGCGCCAAGGGCGAGAGCTATCTGGCGCAGAACGGCGTATCTTACGAAAATACCAAAACCTTCTGCGCGTTGGGCAAGAAGGAAATTGAAAGAAACAGCGCCATCGGCGTGTATTTGAGGGCGAACTAGACCATGTCTGACCTCCGCAAAGTCAATATCGACGGACAGGAAATCGAAGTCGATGGCGCGATGACACTGATCCAAGCCTGTGAGCAGGCCGGGGTCGAGGTGCCGCGCTTTTGCTATCACGAGCGTCTGTCGATTGCCGGGAACTGCCGGATGTGTCTGGTCGAGGTCGTTGGCGGCCCGCCGAAACCTGCGGCCTCCTGCGCGATGCAGGTACGCGACTTGCGTCCGGGTCCGGAAGGGCAGGCACCTGTGGTCAAGACAAACTCACCCATGGTCAAGAAGGCCCGCGAAGGGGTGATGGAGTTTCTGCTGATCAACCACCCGCTGGATTGCCCGATCTGCGATCAGGGCGGTGAGTGTGACCTGCAGGATCAGGCGATGGCCTATGGTCTGTCAGGCACACGCTTCAAAGAAGCCAAGCGTGCCGTGGATGATCTGGACCTTGGCCCGCTGGTTGGCACCGCAATGACGCGCTGCATCAGCTGTACCCGCTGCGTGCGTTTTACGACCGAGGTCGCTGGGATCACCCAGATGGGCCAGACCGGGCGTGGGGAAGATGCCGAGATCACGTCGTATCTGAACCAGACTCTAGACTCGAACTTGCAGGGCAACATCATCGATCTGTGCCCTGTCGGGGCGTTGACTTCGAAGCCGTATGCCTTCACCGCCCGCCCTTGGGAACTGACCAAGACTGAAAGCATCGATGTCATGGATGCCATGGGCTCGAACATCCGCGTGGATACCAAAGGTCGCGAAGTGATGCGCTTCTTGCCGCGCAATCATGATGGTGTGAACGAGGAATGGATCAGCGACAAGACCCGCTTTGTCTGGGATGGTCTGCGCCGTCAGCGCCTGGATCGGCCTTACGTGCGGGAAAACGGCAAACTGCGTCCGGCGTCGTGGCCAGAGGCACTGAACAAGGCCGCAGAGGCGTTGAAAGGGGCTGATAAATCTGCGGGCATCGTGGGTGATCTGGCCCCGGTCGAGGCCGTATTCGCGCTGAAACAGATGATTGAAGGGCAGGGCGGTGTTGTCGAATGTCGCACCGATGGTGCCAAGCTGCCGGCGGGTAACCGTGGGGCATATGCCGGTACAGCCGCGATTGAAGATATCGACAGCGCCGAGCGTATCCTTCTGGTTGGCACCAATCCACGTGATGAAGCGCCGGTTCTGAACGCCCGCATCCGCAAGGCATGGGCACACGGTGCCGAGGTAGCTTTGGTCGGGCCCGCCGTCGATCTGACCTATGAGTATCACCATGTAGGCGACGACCGTGCTGCGCTGCAAACCGTCGTTGATATGGGTGGCGATGATGAGATCAAGGGCAAGCGCTCTCTGGTCATCGTCGGGCAAGGCGCGCTGCAAGAGGCTGATGGCTCTGCCGTTCTGGCCGCCGCGCAAACCATTGCAAGCAATACCGAAAGTGGGCTTATCGTTCTGCACACCGCAGCATCGTGCGTGGGAGCCATGGATGTGGATGCCACCAGCGAAGGCGGCATGGATGCGGTCAGCGCGGCCGATGTGATCTATAATCTCGGCGCCGATGAGGTCGAGATCGGCGATGGCGCCTTTGTGATCTATCAGGGCAGTCACGGCGATCGTGGAGCGCACCGCGCAGACGTGATCCTGCCGGGGGCGGCTTACACAGAAGAAAACGGCCTGTTCGTCAACACGGAAGGTCGACCTCAACTCGCAATACGTGCAGGGTTCGCCCCGGGGGAGGCCAAGGAAAACTGGGCCATCCTGCGTGCCCTGTCTGCCGAGCTTGGTGCAACACTGCCCTACGACTCTCTGGCGCAACTGCGCACTGCACTGATCGAAGCAGTTCCGCATCTGGCGCGTGTCGATGAAGTGATCGAGAATGACGTTCGGGCTCTGGACGCAGGCCCGTTGGGCAAGGCGACATTCCGATATGCCGTCAAAGATTTCTATCTAACCAATCCGATAGCACGCGCCTCGCAACTGATGGCCGAGCTTTCGGCGCAAGCGCAGGCCCGCATGACTGAGAAGATTGCGGCGGAATGAACCAGACACGTTTCATATCGCAGACCAACACGGTGCCTGGGTGGCAGATAGCCGCGCCGGAATTGCGTGTGAAATCGAAGATTAAGGGTGGCGTAAAGACGGCAGATGCTGTTTACACCAACGCGCCGACCCAGCCGCAGATTGCGCAGGCAACTCGCCTTTGCATCGCACGCGGAAAACGGAATACCCACGGTGTGAGGACCAATGGCTGAATTCTTTAACACCCCAGGCGGAATAGCCATCATTATTCTGGCGCAAGTGCTTGCAGTTGTGGCCTTTGTGATGATCTCGCTGTTGTTCCTCGTTTACGGCGACCGCAAGATTTGGGCAGCGGTCCAGATGCGCCGTGGACCCAACGTGGTGGGCGTCTACGGATTGCTGCAATCGGTGGCAGATGCCTTAAAATATGTGGTCAAAGAGGTTGTTATACCCGCCGGTGCCGACCGCACGGTGTTTATCCTCGCACCATTGACCAGTTTTGTCCTCGCGATGATCGCCTGGGCGGTGATCCCGTTCAACGATGGCTGGGTCCTGTCGGATATCAATGTCGCCATACTCTATGTCTTTGCCGTGTCCTCGCTGGAAGTTTATGGCGTGATCATGGGCGGTTGGGCGTCGAACTCAAAGTACCCGTTCCTGGGATCGCTGCGCTCAGCCGCGCAGATGATTTCCTATGAAGTCTCCATTGGTCTGATCATCATCGGCATCATCATCTCGACCGGTTCGATGAACTTCGGTGATATCGTCCGCGCGCAGGATGGCTCCTTCGGCTTCTTCAGCTGGTACTGGTTGCCGCATTTCCCGATGGTCTTCCTGTTCTTCATCTCGGCGCTGGCCGAGACCAACCGGCCACCCTTCGACCTTCCCGAAGCGGAATCGGAGTTGGTTGCCGGTTACCAGGTCGAATACTCAGCCACACCTTTCTTGCTGTTCATGGCCGGTGAGTACATCGCTATCTTCCTGATGTGCGCCCTGACCACGCTGCTGTTCTTCGGCGGCTGGCTGTCGCCGATCCCGGGCTTGCCCGATGGCGTGTTGTGGATGGTCGCTAAGATGGCGTTCTTCTTCTTCATCTTCGCGATGGTCAAGGCCATTACCCCCCGCTACCGCTATGACCAGCTGATGCGGCTGGGCTGGAAAGTATTCCTGCCGTTCTCACTGGCTTGGGTGGTCTTCGTGGCCTTCGCAGCGAAATTCGACTGGTTCTGGGGTGCGTTCGCCCGTTGGAGCGTAGGAGGCTGATCATGACCCAAATCGACTACACCCGCGCTGCCAAATACTTCCTTCTGCAGGACTTCTGGGTCGGCATGAAGCTGGGGCTAAAGTATTTCTTCGCTCCCAAAGCCACCGTGAACTATCCGCACGAAAAAGGACCTCTGTCGCCGCGTTTCCGGGGTGAACACGCCCTGCGCCGCTATCCGAATGGCGAGGAACGCTGCATCGCCTGCAAACTCTGCGAGGCGATCTGCCCGGCTCAAGCCATCACCATCGACGCCGAGCCACGCGAAGACGGCAGTCGCCGCACAACGCGATATGACATCGACATGACCAAATGCATCTATTGCGGCTTCTGTCAGGAAGCCTGCCCGGTCGATGCCATCGTCGAAGGCCCGAATTTTGAATTCGCCACGGAAACCCGCGAAGAGCTGTTCTACGACAAGGAAAAACTGCTCGACAATGGCGAACGCTGGGAAGCCGAGATCGCTCGCAATCTGGAAATGGACGCGCCGTACCGATGAGCGATAGCCCGACAAATCCGTTTGAGCTGATGATGAAGCAGGCTCAGGACATGGCCAAGGCGATGAACCCGGCGATGGAGAGTTTCTCGCCCAAAGGGTTCGAGGCGCTCTGGCCGACCATGCCGAAAGAGGTCATGGAGATGATGTTCGGCAACACCGTCAACAAGGACGGTCTGGATGCCAAGACCCGCCTGCTGCTGACGCTGGCCGGGTTGACCTGTCAGGGCGCTCAGGCGGATTCGGCGGTGCGCCAGACAGTGCGCCACGCTTTGGAAGCGGGCGCAAAGAAACAAGAGATCGTAGAAACGATCGGTCAGATGTCGGTCTTTGCCGGCATCCCCGCCATGACCCGTGCGCTGGATCTGGCGCAAGAGGTCATGGGCGACAACGAGGATGAGGATCAATGACCGTCTTTGCCTTCTATCTGTTTGCCATCAGCGCCATCACCGGCGGACTGTTCACTGTGATCAGCCGTCAGCCGGTGCACTCGGTGCTTTGGCTGATCCTGTCCTTTCTGTCCTCGGCTGGGCTGTTCGTGCTGTTAGGGGCCGAGTTCGTGGCGATGCTGCTGATCATCGTCTACGTGGGCGCGGTCGCGGTGCTGTTCCTATTCGTGGTTATGATGCTGGACGTGGACTTTGCCGAACTGAAGGCCGAGATGGCGCGCTATATGCCGTTGGCCTTGCTGATCGGTCTGGTCATTCTGATGCAGTTCGTCATGGCCTTTGGCGCATGGGATAGCGCTCAGGGCGCGACGGCCAATCTGGCGCAGCCTGTCCCGATCGACCGCCACAACACCGAGGCGCTGGGTGTCATCCTCTATGATCAATACTTCCTTCTGTTCCAATTGGCGGGCCTGATCCTGCTGGTGGCCATGATCGGCGCAATCGTGCTGACGCTGCGCCACCGTCAGGACATCAAGCGTCAGGACATCATCGGCCAGATGATGCGCGACCCGGCCAAAGCGATGGAGTTAAAGGACGTGAAACCGGGGCAGGGGCTATAAGACGATGATCGGACTTGAACACTATCTCACGGTCGCGGCGACGCTGTTTGTCATCGGCATCTTCGGTCTCTTCCTGAACCGCAAGAACGTCATCATCCTACTGATGAGCATCGAACTGATGCTGCTGGCGGTGAATATCAACCTCGTGGCATTTTCCAGTTTCCTCGGCGATCTGGTCGGGCAGGTGTTTACGCTGTTCGTTCTGACCGTGGCGGCGGCCGAGGCGGCGATCGGGCTGGCCATTCTGGTCTGCTTCTTCCGCAACCGCGGCACCATCGCGGTTGAAGACGTCAATATGATGAAGGGGTAAGAGAACATGGAAACCACCATCCTCTTTGCCCCGCTGGTGGGCGCGCTGCTCTGCGGGTTTGGTTGGCGCTTTATCGGCGAGAAAGCCGCCATGTGGACCGCAACAGGCCTGCTGTTTCTGGCCTGTCTGCTGTCGTGGATCGTGTTCTTCGCGTTCGACGGGGTTACGCAACAGATCGAGATCATGCGCTGGATCGAGAGCGGATCTTTGTCGACAAGCTGGGCCATTCGTCTGGACCGTCTGACAGCGATCATGCTGATCGTGGTGACGACCGTCTCAGCGCTCGTGCACCTCTATTCCTTCGGCTACATGGACCACGACCCGCAATGGCGCGAGGGCGAGAGCTATAAGCCGCGTTTCTTCGCCTATCTATCCTTCTTCACTTTCGCGATGTTGATGCTGGTGACAGCGGATAATCTGGTGCAGATGTTCTTTGGCTGGGAAGGCGTGGGCGTTGCCTCATACCTGTTGATCGGCTTCTACTATCGTAAGCCGTCGGCCAATGCCGCTGCAATGAAAGCGTTTATCGTCAACCGTGTCGGTGACTTTGGCTTTGCGCTCGGGATTTTCGCGCTGTTCTTCCTGACGGACAGCATCAACTTCTCGGACATCTTCGCATCCGCTCCTACGTTGGCAGAAGAGAAGCTGCACTTCCTGTGGGGGGAGTGGACCGCCATCGAAGTGATCTGTGTTCTGCTGTTCATCGGCGCGATGGGTAAATCGGCGCAGTTGATCCTACACACCTGGTTGCCCGACGCGATGGAAGGCCCAACGCCTGTATCGGCGCTGATCCACGCGGCGACCATGGTGACTGCGGGTGTGTTCCTGGTTTGCCGTATGTCGCCGCTGATGGAGTTCGCTCCGGGCGCGACCGGGTTCATCACTTTCCTTGGTGCATCGACCGCGTTCTTCGCTGCGACTGTGGGTCTGGTTCAGACCGACATCAAACGCGTCATCGCCTATTCGACCTGTTCTCAGCTGGGATACATGTTCGTGGCCGCTGGCGTCGGCATGTATTCAGCAGCGATGTTCCACCTGCTGACACACGCATTCTTCAAGGCGCTACTATTCCTTGGTGCAGGCTCGGTCATCCATGCAATGCATCACGAGCAGGAAATGACCGAATATGGTGGCCTGCGGAAGAAGATACCTTATACGTTCTGGGCGATGATGATCGGCACTCTGGCGATTACTGGCGTGGGTATTCCGCTGACCACTTTCGGCTTCGCCGGTTTCCTGTCGAAAGACGCAATTATCGAAAGCGCGTATGCCGGTGGCACTGGATATGCCTTCTGGATGCTGGTCATCGCTGCGATGTTCACATCGTTCTACAGCTGGCGCCTGATCTTCCTGACCTTCTATGGTGAGGAGCGTGGCGACAAGCATACCCATGAACATGCGCATGAAAGCCCAATGACCATGTTGGTACCGCTGGGCGTGCTGTCGCTGGGTGCAGTGTTTGCCGGGATGATCTGGTACGGCAATTTCTTTGGCCATGCGGATAAGGTGGGCAAGTTCTACGGGATTCCAGTGGCCGAGGCATCAGAGCATGCAGAGGCGGGCGATCACAGCAAAGCGGATTCGCATGGCGAAGATAGCCACGCGAACGACAGCCACGCAGACGATAGCCATGCCGATACCGCCCATGCGGATGACGGGCATGGTGAGAAGGACTCGCATGGCGGCGATCACCACTATGTCTTTGCCGGAGAACCGGGTGAAGGTGCGCTTTATATGGCACCCGACAACCATGTGCTGGACGATGCGCACGCAGCCCCGAAATGGGTTAAGGTCTCACCCTTTGTAGCGATGTTGCTTGGGTTCATCGTGGCTTACTGGTTCTACATCGTGAACACCTCGCTGCCTGCACGTTTGGCCGCGAACCAGCGTCCGCTCTACCTGTTCCTGTTGAACAAATGGTACTTTGACGAGATCTACGACGCGATCTTCGTCAAGCCCACCGTGGCGCTTGGCCGGTTCCTGTGGAAGCGCGGCGACGGCAACACGATTGACGGCTTCCTGAATGGGGTTGCGATGGGCGTTGTGCCCTTCTTCACGCGCCTCGCCGGGAAAGCTCAAACTGGTTACATCTTTACTTACGCCTTCTGGATGGTCTTGGGCATCGCCGCCCTTGTCACCTGGATGTCAATCGGCGGAGGCGCACACTAATGGACAATATCCTATCTATTGTCACCTTCATCCCCGCGATTGCAGCAGGCATTCTGGCCCTGTTCTTGCATGGTGAGGACGTAGCCGCGCAACGCAACGCGAAATGGGTCGCGCTGGTTGCCACAACCGTGACCTTCCTGGTTTCGATCGGCATCTATACCGGTTTTGATCCGTCCAATACCGGCTTCCAAATGGTGGAAGAGGGCGAGTGGCTGCTGGGCCTGAAATACAAGATGGGTGTGGATGGGATCAGCGTTTTGTTTGTGCTGCTGACCACCTTCATCATGCCGCTGACCATCCTGGCCAGTTGGAACGTGACGGATCGGGTCAAAGAATACATGATCGCCTTCCTGCTGCTGGAAACGCTGATGTTGGGCGTCTTCATGGCGCTGGATCTGGTGCTGTTCTACCTGTTCTTCGAGGCGGGCCTGATCCCGATGTTCCTGATCATCGGTATTTGGGGCGGCAAAGACCGGATTTATGCCAGCTTCAAGTTCTTCCTCTACACCTTCCTCGGCTCGGTGCTGATGCTGGTGGCGATGGTTGCCATGTACGCGGATGCGGGCACCACGGATATCGAGGCGCTGATGAGCCATCAGTTCTCGTCCGAAGGGTTCAGCGTGCTGGGCGTGTATATCGTCGGCGGAATGCAGACGCTGATGTTCCTGGCCTTCTTCGCGTCGTTCGCGGTGAAGATGCCGATGTGGCCGGTGCACACGTGGCTGCCGGATGCGCACGTTCAGGCGCCAACGGCGGGATCGGTTGTTCTGGCTGCGATCCTGTTGAAGATGGGTGGCTATGGCTTCCTGCGTTTCAGCCTGCCGATGTTTCCTGTGGGCTCGGCGGTGATGACCGATGTGGTGCTGTGGATGTCAGCGATAGCCGTTGTCTACACCTCTCTGGTCGCGCTGGTGCAGGAGGATATGAAGAAGCTGATCGCCTATTCCTCGGTCGCACATATGGGCTTTGTGACCATGGGTATCTTTGCAGCGAACCAGCAGGGCATTGACGGCGCGATCTTCCAGATGCTCAGCCACGGGTTCATCTCGGCCGCGCTCTTCCTATGCGTCGGTGTGATCTATGACCGAATGCACACCCGCGATATTGAGGCGTATGGCGGTTTGGTAATCCGGATGCCCGCCTATGCGCTGGTCTTCATGTTGTTCACCATGGCAAATGTTGGCTTGCCGGGTACGTCCGGATTCATAGGAGAATTCCTGACCCTGATGGGCGCCTTCCAGGTCAACACATGGGTAACGGCTGTGGCCGCGACCGGTGTGATCTTCTCGGCCGGCTATGCGCTTTGGCTGTACCGCCGTGTGGTATTCGGCGACCTGATCAAGGAAAGCCTAAAGGCCATCACCGACATGAGCTCGCGCGAGCGGCTGATCTTTGCGCCACTGATCGTGATGACCATTCTGCTGGGGGTTTATCCTTCGCTGGTGACCGATGTGATCGGCAACTCGACGGCTGCGTTGATTTCGAACTATGACACGGCTCTGGCCGCGGCTGAGACCGCGACCCAGTCAGCTGCATCGCATTAAGGAGGCTTTGGAGACATGATCCAGGCTGATCTGACAATTATCCTGCCGGAAATCGTTTTGGCGATCTATGCGATGGCGGCGCTGATCGGGGCTGTCTACACAACAAAAGATGGGCTGGCACCGGTGTTGGTCTGGTCAACAGCGGGGCTTATGGCGTTGCTCGCGATCTGGATCGCAACCAATGGCGATGGCACGAATATTGCTTTCAACGGCATGTTCGTGGATGACGGATTTGCCCGGTTTGCCAAAGTTGCAATCCTTCTCTCTGCAGCAGCTGTCCTGCTGATGAGTCAAGATTACATGGCACGCCGTGGTCTGTTGCGTTTTGAATATCCGCTTCTGGTGGCTCTGGCCGCTGTTGGCATGATGATGATGGTCAGCGCGGGCGATCTGATGTCACTTTATATGGGCCTCGAGTTGCAATCTCTGTCGCTCTACGTCGTGGCTGCGCTGCGTCGGGACAGTGCCAAATCGACCGAGGCGGGACTGAAGTATTTTGTGCTGGGCGCGCTCAGTTCCGGCCTGCTGCTTTACGGCGCGTCGCTGGTTTATGGCTTTACCGGAACGACTTTGTTCTCGGGCATCATCCAGACCGTGCATCACGACGACATATCGCTCGGCCTACTGTTTGGCCTTGTTTTGCTGATATCGGGCCTTGCATTCAAAGTCTCTGCCGTGCCGTTCCACATGTGGACACCGGATGTATATGAAGGCTCACCGACACCCATTACCGCGTTCTTCGCCACTGCCCCGAAAGTGGCCGCGATGGCCCTGTTCGCGCGTGTTTTGCACGATGCCTTTGGCGGGGTTGTCAAAGACTGGCAGCAGGTGATCGTTCTGTTGTCAGTTCTGTCGATGCTGCTGGGTGCGGTCGCGGCGATTGGGCAGCGTGACATCAAACGCCTGATGGCGTTCTCTTCGATTGCACATATGGGCTATGCCCTGATTGGTCTGGCCGCTGGTACCGAGATGGGCGTCAAGGCCATGCTGATGTATCTGGCAATCTATGTGACGATGAACATCGGCACATTCGCCTTCATCTTGATGATGGAGCGTGATGGCAAGCCAGTGACGGATATCGATGCTCTGAGTCAGTATTCAAAACGTGACCCCGGGAAAGCTCTGGCTGTTCTGATCCTGATGTTCAGCCTTGCGGGCGTGCCCCCGATGCTGGGCTTTTTCGCCAAGTTTGGCGTCTGGCAAGCTGGTGTAGAGGCCGGGTTGACCGGTCTGGTTATTGCCTCGGCAATCGCTTCGGTCATCGGTGCGTTCTATTACTTGCGGATCGTGTTCTACATGTATTTCGGGGCTGAGAACGAGGACCCGATCGAAACGCGATCGTCACCAGTTCTGTGGGGCGCTCTGATGGGGTCTGCCGCGCTGATGCTAATCGGTGTGTTTTATCAGTTCGGAATCGAAGGCGCTGCAGCTGCAGCGGCGACAACGCTTGTCAACTGATCTTGGTTCCGTAAACAGAAAGGGGCTCGGTCACTGTACCGGGCCTTTTTGACATGAGTGATTGGCCGCAAGGATACGGGCTGCATGTACTGCAGGAGGTGGACAGCACCCTAAACGAAGCCGCGCGACTCGCGCCGACCGCCTCGGGACCCGTCTGGATTTTGGCGCATCGCCAGACCGCAGCGCGCGGTCGGCGTGGTCGTGCTTGGACCAACCCCAAGGGCAATCTGGCCGCGACCTTGCTGATGCGACCGCCCGGAGATCCGGAACAAGCCGCGCTTCGCAGTTTCGTCGCGGCCCTCGCACTTTACGATGCCTGCGTCGCGGTGACCGGTCGAGCGGCGGGTCTGTCACTGAAGTGGCCTAACGATGTGTTGCTCAACGGTGGCAAGCTGGCTGGTATCTTGCTGGAAAGCACTGGGCAGGGACGAGGTGTCTCGCATCTGGCAATCGGCATTGGCGTCAATCTGTCCGAGGCTCCCAGCGCTGGCAGCGTCGAACCCGGCGCCGTGCGGCCGGTGTCGTTGCTGTCGGAAACCGGTTCCCATGTCACGCCTGAGGATTTTCTGGCAGAACTGGCTTCGGCCTATGCCCACTATGAAACCCAGTTCATGACGTATGGTTTCGATCCGATCCGCACCGCGTGGCTCTCTCGCGCAGCGCGGCTGGGTGAGGTTATTACCGCGCGTACCGCTGCGTCCGAGACGGTAGGAACCTTCGAAACGGTAGACGCGGGTGGCAGCCTTGTCCTAAACACCGCCAAGGGCCGTGTCAGCATTCCTGCCGCGGACGTCTATTTCTAAAGGGGGCACAAATGCTTCTGGCGATTGATTGCGGCAATACAAACACTGTTTTCTCGATCTGGGATGGCGAGAAATTTCTGTGCACCCTGCGCACCTCGACCCACCATGCGCGCACCGCGGATGCGTATTTCACGTGGTATTCGACGTTGGTGAAACACTACGGAATTGAGGTGGACATTACAGATGTAATCATCTCATCGACGGTGCCACGTGTTGTTTTCAACCTGCGGGTCTTTGCAGACCGTTTCTTCGGATGTCGCCCTCTGGTCGTTGGTAAACCCGACTGCCTGCTGCCCGCCAACCCTCGTGTCGACGAAGGCACGCAAGTCGGACCGGACCGTCTGGTCAATACAGCAGGGGCCTTTGACCGCTTTGGCGGCGATCTGGTTGTGGTGGATTTCGGTACGGCAACGACATTTGATGTCGTCGCTCATGACGGTGCCTATGTTGGCGGAGTTATCGCGCCTGGCGTCAACCTCAGCCTTGAGGCACTGCACCTCGCAGCAGCCGCGTTGCCCCATGTGGACATATCGAAGCCGCAAAAGGTGATCGGGACCCACACGGTAGAGTGCATTCAATCCGGTGTCTTCTGGGGCTATGTCGGCCTGGTGCGCGAGATCTGTGAGCGTATTAAAGCCGAGGCGGGGGTGCCTATGAAAGTAATCTCGACCGGGGGTCTTGCGCCCCTGTTTCAGCAAGCCGCTGACCTGTTCGACGAGTTTGAAGATGATCTGACGATGCACGGCCTGACCGTGATCCATCGCTATAACAAGGAAAATGGCTCAACATGAGCAGTGAACGACTGATCTATCTGCCGCTGGGCGGTGCAGGCGAAATCGGCATGAATGCCTATGTCTATGGCTACGGCAAACCAGGTCAAGAGCGGTTGATTCTGGTGGACCTCGGGGTTGCTTTCCCGGACATGGATACCTCGCCCGGCGTTGATCTTATCTTTGCCGATATCACATGGCTGAAGGAGCGTGTCGATCAGCTTGAAGCGGTCTTTGTCACTCATGCGCATGAGGACCACGTCGGAGCGGTCGCGCATTGCTATGAGTCACTGGGTGCCCCTGTTTATGCGCGTGCCTTCACGGCGAATATTGCGCGCCGCAAGATGGAGGAGCATGGTCATCCGACCGAGACGGTGCGAACAGCATCTCCGTGGCCCGAACAGATCAATGCCGGACCATTCACAGTTGGTTTCTTGCCGGTATCGCATTCGATCCCGGAAAGTGCGGGGCTGGTCATCGATACTCCTACTGGACGCGTTGTGCACACAGGTGATTTCAAACTTGATGCCAACCCAATTGTGGGAGAGCCGTTTGATCCTGACTTGTGGTCCGAGGTGGCCAAGTCGGGTGTCAAAGCGTTGGTGTGTGACAGTACTAACGTCTTTTCATCCCACCCCGGCCGCTCGGAATCCGAGGTCGGGCCTGAAATCACGCAGCTGGTGCGGGATGCCAATGGCATGGTTATCGCAACCACATTTGCATCGAACGTGGCGCGCGTGAAAACGCTTGCCGAGGCTGGCCAGAAGGCTGGGCGTTCGGTCGTATTGCTGGGCCGTGCGATGCGCCGGATGATCGAGGCGGCGACTGAAACGGGCATTCTCAGCGACTTCCCGAAAGTCATAAGCGCGGAAGAGGCGCTGGATGTCCCGCGCGCAAACCTGATGCTGATTGTGACTGGCAGTCAGGGAGAACGTCGTGCGGCCAGCGCCCAACTGGCGCGCGGTAAGTATCGCGGGCTTGAGGTGAAAGAGGGGGATCTGTTCCTGTTCTCGTCCAAGACTATCCCAGGAAACGAACGCGGTGTGATCCGCATTATGAACCAGCTCAGTGAAAAGGGCGTGGATGTGGTCGATGACAGTTCGGGGCTGTATCACGTCTCGGGTCACGCGAACCGGCCTGATCTGGAAAAGGTTCATGCTCTGGTTGATCCGCAAATGGTCATCCCGATGCACGGCGAGCACCGCCATTTGCGTGAACATGCCAAACTGGCCGAGGCGGGTGGCAGGAACGGAATTTTGGCCGTGAATGGCACCATGTTGGACCTGACCGGAAATGCTCCGAAAGTGGTAGACTACATCGAGACGGGCCGGACCTATCTGGATGGTACGGTCAAGATTGGCGCATTGGATGGTGTTGTGCGTGACCGTATCCGCATGGCATTGAATGGCCATATCACAATCACAGTCATTCTGGACGAAGAAGACGAACCTTTGGGCGAGCCATGGTGCGACACGATGGGACTGCCCGAGATCGGATCGTCCCGTGCCGGTCTGGTCGAGGTGTTGGAAGAAGATTTGAACCAGTTCCTGATGCGCGCTGGCGCAAAAACGCTGCGCGATGACGACAAGCTGGAAGAGGGGTTGCGCCGGATTGCGCGCCAGACCGCCCAAGCTGAGATCGGCAAAAAACCCGAGGTGACGGTAGTCGTCAGCCGGATGCGTTAGCTCGTGTAGGGCATTGGAAAGCCGCGCAATTGCAGGAACAGGCTGGCTTCTTCGTTGTTGAGGAAAAAAGGCACTGTGTCCGGCGGGCTTGGGTCTGCAGCGCGCGCGGCGATTTCGGCCAGAACGACTTCGGTGATGAAAGGCAGATCGAATTCGCGCGCCTGGCTGATTTTGACCCACTGCAAATGCGATAACTCGTCCGAAGCATGCGTGAAGTCATCCAGATCGCCTTGAATCGCTTTTGCATCGACCAAAAAGAACCGGGCATCAAACCGGCGTGAGCGACCGGGTGGCGTGACCGCCCGGAACACGAATTGCAGCGCTTCTGCGGAAGGTTGGTAGCCCATAGCGGCAAAGCTCTGCCAGTCGTTCGAGGCCTCACCCTGCCATTCGCCCGGTTGCCCAAGGATCAATCCGGTTTCTTCCCACAATTCACGGATCGCGGCAGCCGCCAGTGCATTCTGCAACCCTGGTTCGGATCGCTGTGACAGACGTTCGGAGCAGAGATCGGGTAACTGAGTGCTCAATGGAACGTGCGCGTCTTCAGGGTCGACTGCACCGCCGGGAAAGACAAATTTGTTTGGCATAAACGCGGCTTTCGCACCACGCTGCCCCATCAGGATCGAGGGATCGCTGAGCCTGTCGCGCAGAACGATGACGGTCGCGGCATTGCGAATGGCGGTTTTGTCCGCGCTCATGCAGATTTGCCAAACCCGTGCATCCGACGCGCCCATTGATATGCGACCACAGCCCCTTTCAAGCGAGGCAGAAGGTACAGCGAGAGGGCAACGCAGGCGATCGAGAAGCCAATTGCCATGACCCAAGGGTCAGGCCGCCAGTGTACGTATGAGATGTGCAGCGCAGGCGCCAGAAGGTGCCCGACAATCAAAATGGTAAGATAGGCCGGGCCATCATCGGCACGGTGGTGAAACAATTCCTGACCGCATTCCGAGCAACTATCATTCACCTTGAGATAGCTGTGCAACAGTTTGCCCTCGCCGCAATTCGGGCATTTGCAACGAAACCCACGGATCAGTGCGGGTTTGGTCGGGCGGTCGTCCTCGACCGCAGTGTCGATAGTCTGATCAGTCATTTAAATCTCGCGCGTTTCTATTCGGGCGATATAGGCCGTTTCCAACCCGTCGGAAAAGGGGGGTGCGTCGCTTTGTGGCGATTGCTTACAGCGTATCAGCAACTGATCGAATTTCAAACATGACGAAAAAAGTTGTGCGCGATGCGACGGAAAGCTGCCCGGGCTGCGTTTTAAGAAGTATCAACAGCGGCAAGGTGCCGCTAAATTCAGGGAACTTTGTAATGAAAACCAAAACTTTCATCTCCGCCATCGTTCTTGCGGCAGTTGCAGTATCCGGCAGCTCAGCACTGGCCAAAGGGCCGCGTCCGACGTTTCAGGAACTGGATGCCGACGGAGACGGGCAGGTAACGCAGGCCGAGATCGCGGCGCATCGCAACCAGAAGTTCACGACCGCGGACACGGACGGAGACGGGCAGCTGAGCGTTGAGGAAATGCAGGCAGCAGCACAGGCGAAAGCCGGCGAGCGTGTCTCTAAGATGTTTGAGAAGCACGATGCTAACTCCGATGGTTTCCTCAGCGAAGATGAATTGCCGAAACCGCGCCGTGCCTCCAAGATGTTCGAGCGTATCGACGCCGATGGGAACGGATCGATATCAGAACAGGAATATGCGGATGCGAAAGACAGGATGGGTCGGAAACACAAACGGCACCAGAAGTCGGACACAGACAACAACTGATACGGGATGGAGGATCTGACCTCTTACCCAAACGAGGCGCACGGCAGTTTTTCTGCCGTGCCCGAGCTCAGCGACGAGGAGTTGCTGGGCCGGTTTGCTGATGGCAATGCGGCTGCGGCCCGTCTGCTGACCGGGCGGCTTGGACCGCGCAGCTATTCCGTGGCCTTGCGAATGTTGGGAAATCAGGCGGAAGCCGAAGATGTGACACAAGAGGCGATGATGCGTCTTTGGAAGATGGCGCCTGACTGGGTGCCGGGACAGGCGCAGATTTCGACCTGGCTTTATCGTGTGACATTGAACCTGTGCCTGGATATGCGCCGAAGAAATCGGCCTGATGCGCTCGAAAATGTTGCCGAGCCAGAAGACGAATCCGCCAGCGTGGTTGATCGGATGCAAGATACCGAGCGTAAGGATGCGTTGCAGGCGGTATTGGATCAGTTGCCGGATCGGCAACGGCAAGCTGTGGTTCTGCGGCATATCGAAGAGTTGTCCAATCCTGAAATCGCAGGGATTATGGATATCTCGGTTGAGGCGGTTGAAAGCCTGACTGCGCGTGGAAAACGATCACTGGCCGCACTACTTGCGGGGCGTCGGGATGAACTGGGGTACGAACATGGCTGATCATGACAAAAAACTCGAACACCTGTTTGCGCAAGCGCGCGACGCTCGGGATGTGTTCCCGGACGATCTTGCCGTCCGAATTGAAACCGATGCAGAGGCGGTTCGGTTGGCTCGATCCGCTCGCAAACGGCGTCGAACATGGCGGGACCGGATGAATGTCATCGGCGGATGGCATGGGGTAAGTGGCCTTGTGGCCGCAAGTGCAGCTGGCATCTGGATCGGGTTTTCTGCGCCTGCTTTTCTACCTGACCCTGCAGATTATTTTGTCTCGCAGGATGCAACCTATCTGATGGCTGAACTAAACTTAGATGAAAACTATCTGGAGGACGCGGAATGAGCGATAATCCTGCACCCAAACGCAAATGGATGCCTGTTCTGCTGATCGCTTCGCTTGCTCTGAACCTGCTGATTGCAGGAGTCGTCCTGGGTACAGCCTTGCGTTTCAAAGGCAGTGATCGTGCCGCCATACCGCCAGGATTTGGCCCAGCATTGTACTATGCCCTGCCCAAATCTGATCGCAAAGCTCTCAAAGGTGAATTGTCAGATCTGCGGGGCAAAGGATCGCATCGACGCAAACAGGATTTTGGTGCGCTTAGCCAGGCCTTGCGAGCCGTGCCATTTGATCCGTCTGCGGTTGAAGATTTGCTTGAGAAGCAGGCGCAGGCAACGGCAGAGCTGCAAACAGCGCTGCACCAGCAATGGCTTGCGCAAGTCACGCAAATGAGCGCGGAAGAGCGGGTCAAATATGCGGATCGGCTGGAGGAGGTCGTCAAACGCGGCCCAGGTAAACACAAGAAACGAAACTAACTCGTCAGGCTGCTGAACTACGGATATGCACCTGATTGCGACCCGCATTTTTCGCCGCATACAAAGCCTGGTCGGCTGAACGGATCAACTGACCGACGGCATTTCTGCGACCTGCAATATTCAGATCAGGTGAGGAACACCATTTTACGCCTACGCTGATCGTGATCGAGGTCAATATGGATTCGTCCGGCAGGCAAAACGGTTTATTGCAAATGCTTTCGCAGATCATGTCCGCGTGTTTTAACGCCTGCTCCGCCGAGCAATGAGGAAGCCCAATCATGAATTCCTCTCCGCCGATGCGTGCGACAAAGCCGACCTTTCCTGTTGCAGCCTGAAGCCTGCGCGCTGTTTCTGTCAGAACGATGTCACCGCCAACATGACCAAAGCGATCATTAATCGCCTTGAAGTGATCTAAATCCGCCAGCATCAGTGCAAACCCACGCCCTGTTTTCAAGGCCTGGTGGGCGATCTGATCAAGTGCCCTCATGGCGAAACGACGATTGTGTAACCCTGTCAGGGGATCGGTTAGCGATTCGGATAGATCTTTACGTATCGACGCGCGCAATTTGTCGTCGCGGGTTTTGCGGGCGATCTGGGTATCGAGCCGGAGCGAGATTTCGTCCGGGTGGAAACCTCCCATACAAATTGCATCAGCCCCTTTATCCAAAGCCTCGGCGGCGAGGGTCGCATCCTCGTTTGACAGAACGCCGATTAATACGGTGTTTCGGGTGGCACTGCGGGATTTTAGATCGGCCAGGATGTGCCCTCCTGATCCGCCGGGCGCAAGCTCGACGACAATGGCATCAGGAGCAGGTTCAGAGAAAACGCCGTGCAGATCGGGTAAAGTGTAATTGGACAGGCGGTATCGTGTTTGCTGTGCCAACGCACTACCCCATAGCGCTCCGGCGCGTGGGGTTTGGGTCAACAACGCAATCTGCGCGATCGCAGGTGGCGCAAGCGGTGTCTGTGCCGCCTCACCAAAACCAATGGATTGGTTGCCGTCCCCAAGACGCAGTTCCTGCCGATCGGCACGAGAGCGCAACAGGCTGCGAACACGCGCGAGAAGCAAAGTATCCTTAAATGGGTAACCCAGCACGTCGTCTAAACCATCCGATAAGGCCTTTAATCGCGCCGTCCTATCATTTTGCGGCGTGATGGCAACAATCGGTACATCAGCCAAAGCGGGATCAACCGCCATTAACTTCTTAACGTCCGAGGCGGTCCCGTCGGGCAAGGTTTGGGCGGTCAAAACCAAGTCAGGACGCGTGCGCCTTAGTAAAGCACCCAATCCGGCCAGCTTTTCCCCTTGTACAACATGATACCAGGCCGCGGTGAGCTGGACCTTAAGCATAATGCGATTGGTCGAGACCCCGTCGAGGACCAGTATGGTACCCTGTACAGACATTGCCGTTCACCGTTAGATTGCGTGCGCTACCAAAGTGTTTATGAGTCTGGTTAACAAACCCTTTCTAAGAGCGTCGTCGAGGCCAGATAATGCCGATCTCTGTCCATTCTGCTGAAACATTGGCCCTGAGGGTGCTGAATTGGTTGGTTGGAAATGATGAGTTGCTCCCAGTTTTTCTGGGTGCAACCGGCGCTTCCATAGAGGATTTGCGTGCTCGGGCAGGAGAAAGCGAGTTTTTGGGATCGGTACTGGACTTTCTGATGCTTGACGATTCCTGGGTGATCGCCTTTTGTGACGCCCATTCCGTGCCCTACGAAGAACCGGGCCGCGCCCGCGCTGTGTTATCCGGCACTTCTGATATGCACTGGACCTGACCAATAGGAGCCTAAATTTATGAACATTGACGCCCTCGTCTTCGACAAGGACGGCACGCTTTTTGACTTTGCGTCTACATGGGGTGCGTTCGGACGTATCGCACTTGAACGCCTATCCGACGGGGATACAAAGCGCGCGGCTGAACTTGGCCAGGTCATCGGTTTTGATTATGCCGAGGAGAGGTATAGCCCTGACAGTATCGTTATTGCAGGAACCGTCGATGAAATTGCGCGTGCCCTGACGCCGCACTTGACTGGAATCGCTCAGCATCAAATCGTCGAAACTCTCAATGACTCATCCGCAGCGGCAGAGCAAATGCCTGCTGTTCCTCTCGCACCTTTTCTTGAAAATATGCGAAAGGCCGGGCTTAAACTGGGTGTAGCGACCAATGACGCCGAGATACCGGCGCTGCGTCATCTCGAATCGGTCGGAGTTCGGGGCCACTTCGATTTTGTTGCAGGGTATGACAGTGGCCATGGCTTCAAACCCGGTCCAGGACAGCTTTTGGCATTTGCCAAACATGTCGATGTTGATCCGTCGCGAGTCGCCATGGTTGGTGACAGTCTTCATGATCTTGAAGCGGGTCGTGCCGCAGGCATGGTGACGATTGGTGTTCTTACTGGGCTTGCCACAACAGAAACGCTCGAACCCTTGGCAGATGTAGTTTTACCCGACATCGGCCATATTCCCGGCTGGTTGTCAGAAATCTGATTGTTTGGTGTTCTGAAACGCCGGTTTGAACGACAAAACCGACACCACTTGTCGCAGATAGAGCGGCCAGAGCTAAATCTTCGGGGCTTTCTTGAGAAAGAGAGCGCCAGGAGGACAGCTATGGAAGACAGCAGGACACGCAGACGCCGCAGCGGTGGCCGCGCTGGTGCAGCCACCCGTCGCGGTAGCGAAGTCATCGATCAGATGCCGTGGAATCCACCTGTGAACTTAGACCGGCCAACAGAACCGTTGGGGCCAGAGGGGATTGAGGCGATCCACGAAGGAGCTATGCGCATCCTCGAAGAGATCGGTATCGAGTTCTATAATCAGGAAGCTCTTGGCATTTTGCGCGAAGCTGGCTGTACAATCTCTGGCGATAACGTCCGTATGGGGCGGGACTTTGTCATGGAAATGGTGCGCAAAGCCCCCAAATCATTCACAATTACGCCACGCAATTTGGACCGTCAGATCGAGGTTGGAGGCAAAACCATGTTGTTCGGCAATGTTTCTTCACCGCCGAACTATTGGGATATGGAAATTGGTAAAAAAGTGCCCGGCACCCGACGGATGTGTCAGGATTTGCTGAAACTGACGCAGTATTTCAACTGCATCCATTTTGCCGGAGGTTATCCGGTTGAACCTGTCGATATCCATGCCAGCGTCCGACATCTTGATGTGCTTTATGACAAGCTCACGCTGACTGACAAGGCGATGCACGCCTACTCACTAGGTAAGGAACGTGTCGAAGATGTGATGGAAATGGTCCGCATCGCAGGCGGTTTGAGTCACGAAGAGTTTGAGGCATCGCCTCGGATGTATACTAACATCAACTCGACGTCACCGCTCAAGCACGACCATCCGATGATCGATGGTTGTCTGAGGTTGGCGCGGCGCGGACAAGCGATTGTGGTAACTCCGTTTACTCTGGCAGGTGCAATGGCCCCTGTGACGATGGCGGGTGCGGTCGCCCAATCGCTGGCCGAGGCATTGTGTGCTATTGCGCTGTTCCAATATGTCCGGCCCGGCATTCCATGCGTGATTGGGACGTTCACCTCGAATGTTGATATGAAGTCCGGAGCGCCCGCGTTCGGGACGCCGGAATACATGCGCTCGACGCAGATGACCGGACAAATGGCGCGGTTCTATGGATTGCCGATGCGCTCTTCGGGTGTGTGCGCTGCGAATGTGCCAGATGGCCAGGCCATTTGGGAGACATCAAATTCACTGTGGGCCGCTGTTCAATCTGGAACAAACATGGTCTATCACGCGGCTGGTTGGCTGGAAGGCGGTCTGATCGCGAGTCCTGAGAAATTCATCATGGATTGCGAAATCCTGCAACAGATTCAGCGATATATGCAGCCGGAATTGACAGCAACAGGACCGGACGAGATCGCCCTTGAAGCAATCCGTTCAGTGGGAAATGACGGGCATTTCTTTGGCATTCAACACACACAGGATCGCTATACCACGGCGTTTTATCAGCCGTTTCTGAGCGATTGGAAAAACTTTGAGGCCTGGGAAGTCGCTGGCGGTATCTGGACTGCGGAACGGGCCCATCGAATGTTCAAAGAAATCGTTAACAATTTTGAAGCGCCGGCATTGGACGAGGCGATCCGCGAAGAGCTTGAAGACTTTGTTGCCCGCCGCAAGGCTGAAGGGGGCGCGCCGACAGATTTCTGACCTAACCGAACCACGCAGATTAGTCATGAATGTCTAACATTCTCATGATCTCGGCCAGGATATTGGGTGTTTGTTAAGTTTTCTGGGGTCACCTGAAGCAGATATCCAATTCGAGTTGTTTCATGCATGGGCTGATTAACAGGGCGATCCAATCATTCGTTTGTGCCACTTATGGGCGCCAATGCTGGCTGCAGGCGACCCAAGCCGCAGGATTGGATTTCGTCGAATTCGAGGCGATGCTGATCTATGAGGCAGAGGTTTCAGATCGTGTGCTAGACGTGCTTTGTACCGAATTGAACCGTCGAAAATCCGAGTTTCTTGAGGACTTGGGAACCTACCTCGTATCACATGCGAATATGGAGGACCTAAGGCGATTGCTGCGTTTCGGGGGCGTAACGTATGTCGAGTTTCTGCACTCGCTAGATGATTTGTCTGATCGAGTGCGCCTTGCTGTTTCGGATCTCACGCTGCCGGACCTTGAATTGCAGGAACATTCATCAGCGGAGTACCAACTATATTGCTCTCCCGGACTGCCGGGATTTTCCAGTGTTATGACTGGTGTTTTGCGGGCTATGGCGGATGACTACGGCGCACTTGTTGTTCTTTCGAACGAAGAGCGTCGAAATGGGTCAGAGCTCATTTCGATTACACTGATCGAAAGCGCCTTTGCCGAAGGGCGTCATTTTGAGCTTGGGGCGCGGAAATCATGATCGAAACCGAAGATCTGGGTTCCCTTCTCGATACTTTGTGCCCCATGTATGTTCTTATCAATGATGAGGGGCGAATTGTTCAAGTGGGCCCCACAGTGCAGAAACTGCGCCCGGAGCAACCCATGGCAGGGCGGCGTTTTCTTGACGTCTTTGAGTTGCAGCGCCCGCGTTCTGTCACTGAGTTTCCGACGTTGCTTTCGACGCCAGGCGCGCGGTTACGTCTTCGTTTCCAAGTTCAACCGCAAACAGCCTTTAAGGGCCTGATCGCGCCACTTTCTGGAAAGGGTGCATCGGTTGTTAACCTGTCATTCGGAATTTCAATATTGGATGCGGTGCGAGACTATGCACTGACAAGCGCAGATTTCTCAGGCACCGATTTGGCGATCGAATTGCTGTATTTGGTCGAAGCTAAATCTGCCGCGATGGAGGCTTCCAGATCATTGAACCTGCGTCTGCAAGGTGCAAAGCTGGCGGCTGAGGAGCAGGCCTATACAGACACGCTGACCGGGCTAAAAAACCGGCGTGCAATGGACCATATACTCGGGCATTTGATATCAACGAAATCGTCATTTGCATTAATGCATCTGGATTTGGATTTTTTCAAATCGGTCAACGATCGTCTGGGCCATGCCGCAGGGGATTTTGTGCTGCAGCAAGCCGCAATGATCATGCTTGATGAAACGCGGAGTGATGATACGGTCGCTCGTGTCGGCGGGGACGAGTTTGTCCTGATTATCAAAGGGATGACCGACCGGAAAAAACTCGACAGCATTGCCCGACGCCTGATCGCGCAACTTTGCCAGCCGATGAAATTCGAGGGAGCGGTCTGCAGTGTATCAGCGAGCGTTGGTACTGCTTTGTCGACCCAGTTTGAAAAGCCACAAGCGCAGGATGTACTGCACGCCGCTGATCTGGCGCTATATGCCGCAAAACGAAACGGACGATCTTGCCACCAGTTCTACTGTGAGTTTTCGGATGCACAACAATCCTGATAGAATGCGCTTGCCTAAATGGCGTCCAATGTCGCAGCGATATGTTGTTCGACTTGGGGTAGCTCAGAAATGACTGGCATAACTTGGCCGGCGAAGTTTGCGCGGGCCAATTCTTGCGGCACATCTTCGAGCACATGGCCTCCGGTGCAGGCAAAGAAGGGCAGGCAAAGCGCCTTTTCACCACATCCTGATGCTGCCTCGGCAATGCTTGGAGATTGCTCAACAAAGCCGGTTCGGGTGCTTTTGAATGTGACCAATTGGCCCAGCGTATCTGCAAACCCATGGGCCACCGTTGCCGGGTTATTGCTGCGCCCTGAACCATGGGCTGCGATTACCAGATCAGTGTCAGGTGCTGACCATCCCAGATTTTCAAGTTTTTGATGCAGGGCGCTTTTAACCAAAAATGGCAACTGCGGATCGATACCCAGAGGATCCAGAATTTTGACCGACCGAGAACCAAGTCGCTTAGGTAAAGCCTTGGTTACAAACCAACCCTTCGCCATGAACAACGGATAGATCGCTATGTCGCCGGGCAATTCGTCAAGGCACGTCTCAAGCGTGTCAGGTGCAGCCAAAGTGGCGGAATGAACCGAGACCCGATGACACAGTGAATCTATTTGCCTGGCAAAGCGCGCCAGCGCCGCCTCGGCGGGTGCCGGATTTGACGGTTGTCCATGTGCGACGATAACGGCGTGTGGCATGCGGTGCTCCGAGATGGTGCTGCGAAAGATGTCCTGCTTGTTCGCAGAGTCAATGCAGGATTTTTGATCTGGCTATCCAAGTAGGGTCAACCAAAGCCAGACAGTCAGTATGGATGATGCGGTGCCGATCAAAACTGAAGATGCAGCAACCCGTTTGGCGCGCCCATACATATTTGCAAAGATATAGGCGTTGAAGCCCGGAGCCATCGCAGCGGTAAGAACACCTGAGCGAAACAGATCTTGCGGTAGCGCCAGTGAAGTTCCGAATAGCCATACTAGGCTTGGATGTAGCAACAGCGAGATGCAACAGACGAAGATAATGGCGCGCAAATCGCCTTCGGGTCGGTACTTCACCAGTACGCCCCCCAATGCGAATAGTGCGCCGGGTAGGGCCGCGCGCGTGATCAGGTTCAACGCGTCATCAACCACGCCCGGTATTACAAACCCGGTAAGATTGACAACAAAGCCCAGTGAGATGCCCAGTATCAACGCATTCTTGAACATTGCGGACAATACGGATTTCACCATCCGCGTCCCACCATGGCCACGGTTTCGAAAGATCTCCATCACGGTGATACCAACGCAATAGCAAAACGGTGAATGGAAGGCGATGATCGCAAAATTTCCCGTCAAGTTGTCCGGTCCGTAGGCACGTTCCGTGATGGGCAGCCCTAAAAGCACTGAATTTGAGAACAAGCAGCAAAAGCCAATCGCGATCGAGTCCTCCCACTCGCGTCCGAATATGAGGCGAGCGCCTACCATTCCGGCGACAAAACAGAGGCCAGCTGCCGAATAGAAACTGGTTAATAGTCTGGGGTCGAAGCTTGCGTTGAGATCGAGATTGGCGATGGCCAGAAACAACAAACAGGGAATGGCGAAGCCCTGCGTGAATTTCATCAACCCGTCGATATGATCTTCGCGGAAATATCCGAACCGGGTTGCCGTATACCCGGCGCCGATGACCAAAAACACCGGCAGGATGACATCGATCAGGCTTTGGAACATGTCGCTGCCATCGACGGTATCGCGCGCGCGAACAGCGTCTTGCCCTACAGAGGTTGCCGGATCACCATGCCGTCAAAAGCAGGTGTAATATGATCCGGTGTTTCCGCATCAACCGTGGCATAATCCAGATCGATATGCATGTTGGTCAGAACGGCACGTTTTGGTTTCAATTGCTCAATCCAGCCCAGCGTCTTCTCTAGATGGGCATGGGTTGGATGCGGGGATCGGCGTAGGGCATCAATGATAAGGCAGTCGAGGTCTGAAAGCTCAGCCATGCTCTCATCATAAAGTTCCGCAACATCAGGCAGATAAACGAGATTTCCCATCTTGAAGCCAAGTGCATCAATCGACCCATGGTTCACACGGAATGGTCGAAAGGGGATCAGGCCGCCGGGGCCGGAAATCTCAAACGGGCCATTGATTGTCTTTAGGTCCAGGATGGGCGGATAGGGTGAGCCTTCGGGTTGAACAAACGCATAACCAAAGCGACCGAGTAGATCGTTCTGGGTATCGCCGTCCGCCCATACAGGCACGCGGGTCTTCATGTTGAAAACAATCATCCGCAGATCGTCGATGCCATTGGTGTGATCGGCATGGGAATGGGTGTAAATCACGCCATCCAAACGCCCCGTTCCGGTGCCAAGCAATTGGCTGCGCATATCAGGAGACGTATCGATCAATACCGAGGTCGTACCCTCTGGCCCATCGCGTTCGACTAACAGTGAGCAGCGACGCCGGATGTTTTTGGGGTTCTCCGGATCGCATTCGCCCCAATGCCCCCCAAGTCGCGGTACACCTCCGGACGAACCGCAGCCAAGTATTGTAAAGCGCAGCTCGCTCATGCAGCGGCCTTGTAGCAAGCGGCTTTGGTGAACAGCCGGTCAAAATTGGCCTGTGTTTGGGCAGCGAAATCGGCGTACTCCAAACCGAACACTTCGGCCCCTTTGCGCGCTGTATGCGCGGTGTAGGCCGGTTCGTTTCGTTTGCCGCGATAGGGCGGCGGCGCCAGATAGGGCGCGTCGGTTTCAACCAGGATACGATCGGTGGGTGCGGCGGCGAAGATATCACGCAGCTCCTGACTTTTGGGGAATGCTGCAATGCCGGACATGGACAGATAGAAACCAAGATCAAGGGCGGCTCGGGCCAGCTCGGCTGAGGAAGAAAAGCAATGCATGACACAGGAATACGGAGCGTTTCTATGCTCATCCGCCAAGATACGTGCCATGTCCTCATCCGCGGCACGTGCATGGATAATCAGGGGTAATCCGGTCCGCTGCGCCGCTTCGATATGGATACGCAGCGAACGCTTTTGCACATCCGCCGACTCAGCCGTGTAGTGATAATCAAGCCCGCTTTCCCCAATGCCCACGAATTTTGGATGCTTGGCGAATGCGAGCAGTTCATCGACTGTTGCCATCGGCTCGTCAGCTGCGCTCATCGGGTGGGTGCCTGCGGCATAAAAGACAGGGTCATGAGCCTCGGCGATGGCGCGTACCGTGGGCTCGTTACGCAACCGTGTGCAGATGGTCACCATGCGCGTCACGCCAGCGTCGGCAGCGCGTGAAACGATTTCTTCCAACTGACCGTCAAAATCCGGGAAATCCAGATGGCAATGGCTGTCGGTAATTTCGGGAGTGGGGCTCATCTGTTGTGACCGGCGGTTTCCTGTATCTTGAACAGCGTATCTAGGACAAGCGAGGCAGGGTCAAGGTTCACCGCCTGCCCATGCCGCGCACGCGCCGTGATGGGGGCGGCGATTTCGGCCCATTGGCGGGCCTTTTGCGGTGAGCTGGAGAGGCGCGATAAAGTTTCGGCCTCATTCGGGGCGGCCTCGGGCTTCGGGGCGGCACCTGTCGCACCTGTCAGAGCCAGGCGCGCGAGCACCACGTCTATCAATGAAAGCAGCAGATCGAACCGTTCGGCCGCCCCCCGCTGCGCAGCCGTTTCGGCCAGTTTCAGAGCGCGCTGGCGGTCAAACCGGGGCAGGGTGCCTAAAATAGCGATCAGTTCGGCATAAAGTTCCAGCCCGCCGAGGTTTATTAAGCGAACGGCGTCGCCCACTGATCCAGCTGCGAGCGCTGCGAGATGGTCAGTTTGGCTAGGAATTTCCGTATCGGTTTGCGACAGCGCAGCCTGCATGTCGTCAGGCGAGAGAGGGGATAGCCGCAGTGTGCGGCAACGCGACCGGATGGTCGGCAGCAGGCGCGAGGGTTGGTGCGAAATCAGCAGCAGAGTTGTGCGCGCGGGGGGCTCTTCGAGCATTTTCAGCAGCGCGTTTGCGGCGCTGACGTTCATTTCATCCGCCGAGTCCACGATGACAACCCGCCGCCCTCCATCAGCAGAGGACAAGCCGAAGAACCGCCCAAGTTTGCGGACGTCATCAACAACGATTTCATTGCGCAGCCGTCCCTGATCGTTGACAGAGCGGGTAATTGCGGCAAGGCCGGGTTCGGCCCCGGCAAGAATGCGATGGGCGACCGGGTGTTCCGGGTCGATGTCCAGAGTGTCAGGCGGAGGTGGAGCGCCGAACAGCCCGCCATCATCAGATGGCGGCGTGGCCAGCAAGAACTGCGCGATCCGCCATGCTAGTGTTGCTTTGCCCACTCCACGAGGACCGGTCAGCAACCAACCATGGTGCAATCGATCCGAATTGTACGCGGTCAGAAAGGCCTGTTGTGCTGCGTCCTGCCCGATAAGCCGGGTGGTTTCTCGCGGATGTGGTGCGCCAGGGGCCTGATCCGGAGTTGGGGTGTCGTCGCTCATGTCTGGTCTATCGCAGAGAAGTCATAACAATGTCTGTCACATCCTGCGCGACGCTGTCCATGTCCCTATTGCCGTTCACCACTCGAAAACGATCCTGGAATTCGTCCGCCAGAGCGAGAAAACCTGCACGCATCTGCAGTTGAAGATCGACACCGAAATCTTCGAACCGTTCTTCGGCACCTTGCCGACCCTTAGCGCGTGATAGACCGGTTTCCGGATCCATATCGATCAGTAGTGTCAGGTCAGGCTCGCGCCCGATCATCAAATTGTGCAGCTGATCCACGAGGCTGCGAAGATCGCCACGCGACATCCCCTGATACATGCGAGTGCTGTCGGCAAATCGGTCGCAGATGACCACTTTTCCAGCGGCCAGTGCGGGTTCGATTGTGCGTTCCAGATGGTCACGCCGGGCTGCAGTGAATAGCAGAATTTCCGTTTCGGCCGACCAACGATCCGGGTCGCCCTGTAAAACCAGATTGCGAATTTCTTCGGCGCCGGCAGACCCACCCGGTTCCCGAGTCAGAATGACATCGCGGCCTTCACGTCGCAGGTGATCGGCCAGCAGACGGGCCTGTGTAGACTTGCCTGATCCGTCAATGCCTTCGAAGGTAAGAAACGTGCCGCGCGCCGTCACATTTGCTCCAGCGGATTGTTGATCACGTCTTTTAGAACGATGCCGCCCACTGTCATCATGCGGACGACAAACCCGCCGAGGGGTACATCCCTGTCTGCCACCAACGGGCGGCGGATTTCCGGCAGGCCTTCGGGTTTGATCACCAACTCAGCCAGCTGTTGGCCTTTGCTGACCGGCGCATTGATCGGGCCTTCGTAGACGACTTCGGCCTGAATGTCCTTGTTGCCCAGGACTGGAAACAGCAGGGTCAGATCACCTTCGGGCACCAAACCCACAGTTTTTTCCGCACCCATCCAAAGCTTGGCCTGCGCTACCGGTTCTTCCGATTTGGCAACTGTCCTCTCGACAAAATTTCGAAACGACCAGTTAACCACGGCCTCAGCCTCCTCTGCCCGTTTGCCGACGCTGTCGAGCCCGGAGAGCACAAAGACAACCCGGCGATCCCCTTGTTTGGCCGAACCAACCAGACCATATCCTGCTTCTTGCGTGTGACCGGTCTTGAGACCGTCGGCCCCGATATCCAGTTTCAGTAGAGGATTACGGTTGCGTGCGTTCGACGGGGCACGACCGTCGAATTCGAAAACCTCTTCCGCAAAGAGGGGATAGTATTCAGGGAAATCAGTGATCAATCGATCGGCCAAAACTGCCAGATCATGCACAGACATCATGTGCCCCGCAGCAGGCCAGCCATTAGAATTGGCAAAGTTCGAGTTGTTCATACCCATCTGTTGCCCGCGCTGGGTCATAAAGCGGGCAAACCCGGCTTCGGTCCCGTCGGGGCTCAATGCCTCGGCAATCACGACGCAGGCGTCGTTTCCAGATAGCACAATGATCCCGCGTAGAAGGTCTTCGACCCGCACACGGTCCTGCGTGTTCAGGAACATGGTCGAGCCACCATAGCTCATGGCGTGTTCAGATACGGGCAGAGTTTCGTCCAGCGTAAGGCGACCATCGCGCAGCGCTTCAAACGCAACATAAAGCGTCATGAGTTTCGACATAGAAGCCGGGGGCAGAGGCTGATCAGCGTCTTTCGACAACAGCACGGTGCCGGTTTTCTGATCGATCACATAAGCAGCGCGCGCGGTGGTGTCGAACGCATGGGCCGGCAGCGCAGTTAGTGCCAGCCCAATGGCAAGAGAGGTTGATCGTAAAGCGGAAAGCATCATTCGCCTCCTAGTTCAGTCAGTTCTTGGACGTGAAGGCATCAGTAAACCCAAGGTCTTTGACGTCATTCAATAATGCCCGGCGTTCGCTGCGTGTTGCAACAGGTCCAACCAGAACGCGCCAAACTGATTTGTCTTCACCTTTCAGTTCAAACACGTCAGCATTCATCCCATTCCGACGTATCTTTTCCGCTGCGCTCTTGGCATTGGATTCAACGCCAAAAGTTCCAGCCTGAACATACGGCTTGGATAAGCCTCCTGCCGTTGCAGTGCTTGCTGCCACCGGTGCCGTTGCAGCGGTCGGTTCGGATGCTTCAATTGCTGCCGCAGCACCTGCGATCGGGTCCAATGGCGTTTCGGTGATCTCGTTAGGGTTTTTCTTTTGCCACCACTTGCGCTTAGCGGGCTTCTCAGTTGGCGGTGTTATCTCTGGGTCTGACAATGCCGCCGACTGCACCTCGGTCGGGGCGGCATCAGCCTCTGTGACGGCGGCAGCAGCTGCTCCTGCTGCCGCAGCGTTGGCTTCATCCGTTGGTTTTTTCTGCCACCATTTGCGTTTGACTGGTTGCTCAGTCGCTTGTGGATCTGCATCGGCAACCTCGGTGCTTTGCACTTCGGCGGGGGCCGACTCATCGTCCGAAGATGCGACGACGGCGCCAGCGGCTGCCCCAGCAACGACTGCAGCACCAGCATTCGTGTCATTGGTTGGTTTTTTCTGCCACCACTTACGTTTAACGGGCTGTTCGACCGCTTCGCCTTCAGCTGTTTCCGTCGCCGCTTCGGTTCCTTCCGCAACCTCTCCGTCCTCGGTCGCCTCTGTCTCTTCAGGGGCAGGGGGCACCTCAATCGCCTCGCGGCGCAGTGCTACGACTTGAACCTTGGTTGGGGCCCCCGCCAGCATACCAAGCTGTTCTGCGGCCGAGGAAGAGACCTGTAGCGCAGGTCCAGGTAAAGCCCGCTCGCGACGGAACAATGCGCCTGTAACTGTCTTGTTGTTGGCTGTGTTCTTGATCCGCACCCGCTCGGGTTGAGTAACATCAGGGTGTGCCACCCAAATTCCACCCAGAGAGGGGCGTCCATCCCAAAGTCCGGCTTCGGTCACCTGAAATACATCGGGTGCCTCAACATCACGCTGGTTCGCAGGTGCTGCGTCTGGGAACAACTCGAACCTATTGGTATTGTCCGCCTCTTCGGTCGCAACTTCCTCTTCCGGGGCCTCTTGAAGGCTGAACCCTTCTTCGCACCCGGCCAAAGCGGCCATACCCACAACCAGAATTGCCAGCCGTTGTGGCCCAAAGCGTGTGCCCGTAGCTCGCTCCATTGTCTCAATCCCTTGCCTGACAAGGCCATATTGGCCGCGCCCCACCGCGTGATTGCTGGTTCTTCTTGCCAGTCTCTAGCGGTCTTGTCCGCGAATGATAACGCGGGCACGGGGCTAAGGAAAGACTGCTGCTGAAGCTTAGGCAAGATTTCCCGCTTTATGGCTTGCCTCTGCCTGAAACACAGCTTAGACCCTGCGGCACGCGGGGAGGTGGCAGAGTGGTCGAATGCGGCGGTCTTGAAAACCGTTGAACGTGAGAGCGTTCCCAGGGTTCGAATCCCTGTCTCCCCGCCACTCATACCCGTCTCACTTCAGTTGTGTTTTCTGACCCGGAATTGTGCCGCAATTCCCGCGAGTTGGCGCATGCGCTTTCAATCAGAGACGGAGTAGATCGTACACTCAGAGCGCAATTCCGGCCGCAGTCTCAGTGGCGCATTTTGGCGGGGTCGCTTTGGGGCGAATTTCCCTGATACCCGGCAATTTACAGGGAAATTTCGCGAAAAGGGTCTAAGTTCCGTCATTTCTCGGGTCAGAACTAAGTATTTTACAGAGGTTTATCCTGCAAATTCCCTAAAACGTGGAACAGGGAATTCTCTCATTGGAACAGGGAATTGTGCCGACGGATCAGGGAGGGCGAACCCCGTATCAGGGACGTAGGATCTGGAGATGTCAGAAGCCGAACAGGCGTTCCTGTTCGGACCAATCAAGTGGGTGGGTCACGCTGACCAGACGCTTGAGTGTGAGTTCGGGCGGCTGGGTCCCGTCGAGAATCGCTGCCTGAATCTTCGGGGAGAGAAAGGCGAGCTGAGCACGGGTGCGGATGAAGGCGCCGGGGACGCTTTCGCGGCGTGCGATTTCCATCAGTTGAACCCCGGCTTTCAGATCGCGCGCCCAGCCATCGGCGCGGATCAGCATGGACCGGAGGTGGGGATCGGGTTGGGGTGCCATGTCTCCGGCGATGGCCTTGGCCTCGACGCCGCGGCGGCGCAGATCGAAGGATGCGGTGATGTGCGTGAGATCCGGGTGTAGATGATCGGCAGAGATGCCAAGCGTGCTTGCCAGGGTTTTGGGGTTCAATTCGAGGTCAATTTGTCCTCGTGCAATTCTGCCGGTGGCCAGAATATCAGCGCTGACTTGCCCGCCTTGGGCTCGAAGCCGGCTTACCAGATCCGCAATTGAGGCCTGGACCACCTCGGCTGATCCGGCCTCCGGCTGCGCCAGAACTCGATGCGTGATTGCGGCGTCTTGCAGATGTCTGACGATGACATCAATGACCGCGTTTTCCAGCGCAGGGCCGGGCAGTCGCCAGCCGGACGTATCCTTGCCGCCCGAGATCAGTCGATTGGAGACGTAATAGCGCAACCGTCGGCCTTTGCGGGTGGTGTGGGTCGGCGTCAACCGATCACCAGTTTCGTCCCGCAGTAGACCTGTGAGCCAGGCGCCGGGGTCATTGGAACATTGGCGCGTATCGGGTGAAGGGTCTGCACGGGATCGCTGCGACGCTTGGCGCATTTTTTCCTGCACCCGGTCCCAGATGTCCTGGTCGATGATCGCCGTATGTTGTCCGTCCCAGATCTTATCCTTGTGGCGAATTTTTCCGAGATAGACCGGGTTGCGCAGCAGGTAATAGTGTCTTGTCAGAAGAACTTGGCTTGAGGCGGGCAGGGTGGTTGCGTAGCTTTTGTCCATGACCAGACCTGCCTCCTTCAAGTACTTCAAAACCAGCCCCGAGATCATCCGCCTTGCAGTGATGCTGTACATCCGTTTCCCGCTCTCGCTTCGAAATGTCGAAGACTTGTTGCACGAGCGAGGCATCGACGTGAGCCACGAAACTGTCCGGTATTGGTGGAACAGGTTTGGCCCAATGTTTGCTGCTGAGATCCGAAGAAAGCGTGTTCAGCAGCTGCGCGTATTCTCCAAACGGAAGTGGTAAGT